>JBDKER010000004.1:0-188183 GCA_039795165.1 Verrucomicrobiota bacterium
GTCGATCAGCGTGAGGCCAGAGGCGACCATCTGGAGGCGGCTGTCGGTTTCCAGCAGGGGCAGACAGCGCGCGAAGCGTTCCTGGTGGTAGAAGTCGTCCGAGTTGAGGATGGAGATGACGTCACAGTCCTCCGAGGCCATGCCGATGAGGCGGTTGATGGTGGCGTGAGCTCCCTGATTCTCCTGGCCGAGCACTTCGACGCCGTGGCTGCGGAAGGCGCTGCATACGGACAGGGATTCGTCGCGGGATCCGTCATCGATGCAGATGATGCGATCGGGCCGTCTCGTCTGGGAGAGTACGGAATCAAGCGCTTTGCCGACATAGGCGGCGTGGTTGTAGACCGGGATGACGACGGCGAGCCTCATGATGGGCTGGGGTTGGGTTGGATCGTGCCGGATGGCCGGAGAGTGGTGGGGGTGGGCAGGGGAAAAGGAAAACCGCCGCCGGGAAGACCGGACGGCGGCTGAGATTGGTTGGATTGGGTTGGCGGGCCTTCAGGCGCGACCGAGGTACGAACCGTCTTCGGTTTTCACGCTGATGCGTTCTCCAGGATTGATGAACAGGGGGACCTGGACGACGAGACCGGTTTCCATGGTGGCGGCCTTGTAGACATTGTTGGCGCTGTCGCCTTTGACGCCTTCCGGGGCTTCCGAGACGAGCATGGACATGGCGGCAGGCAGTTCAATGGCGGCGACGGCGTCGTCGGTGAAGACGATGACATACTTCTGGCCTTCGATGAGGTAGTCCTTCACGGGGGACACGATTTTCTCTCCGATCAGGACGTCTTCGTATGTTTCCGGGTGGAGGAAGTGGTAACCGTCGCCATCCTTGTAGCTGTACTCGTAATCCTCCTTGTTGAGGTTGACGGAATCCATGGATTCGTTCGACGTCATGCGGAGGTTATGAACCTTGCCTGTGGCGATGCTGCGGATGGACATCTGCACATAGGATGCCATCCGGGGCGGCGTCTTGAGTTCGGTATCGGAGACGATGCACACGTCACCGTTGTGGCGAACAGCGTGTCCGCGGCGGAGGTTGATCACTGGAGTCGATGCCATAGGAGCGGGAGATGTAGGGATGGTTGGAAGGGAATGCAACCCCGGGAGAGCGGGAAGTGTCCGGTCCGGGGGAGAATCAGGCGGAGGCGGTGGACAGGGCCTGATCGAGATCGGCGAGGATATCGTCCGGGTGTTCGAGGCCGATGCTGAGGCGGACGAGGTCCGGGGTGATGCCTGCGGCGCGCTGCTGTTCTTCGCTGAGCTGGCTGTGGGTGGTGCTGGCGCTGTGGATGGCGAGGCTGCGGGCATCGCCGACATTGGCGAGATGGCTGAAGAGCCTGAGGCTATCGATGAATTTCTCGCCGCTGGCGCGGCCACCCTTGATTCCGAAGACGACCATGCTGCCGCCTTTGCCTCTGAGGTACTTCTGGCTGCGGGCGAATTCGGGGTCGTCCGGAAGGCCCGGGAAGCGGACCCAGCTGACGTGGCGGTGATTCCTGAGGAACTCGGCTACGGCGAGGGCATTGCTGCAGTGGCGCTCCATGCGGAGAGGGAGGGTTTCGATGCCCTGGAGGAACATCCATGAATTGTCCGGGCTGATGCAGGCCCCGAGATTGCGGAGGGGGACCGTCCGCATGCGCAGGATGTAGGCGAGGGGGCTGAGTGGGGCGGGCAGGTCATGGCCCCAGCGGAGACCGTGGTAGGAAGTATCCGGCTTGTCGAAGAGCGGGTGGCGGCCGGCGTTCCATGGGAAGCGTCCGCTGTCGACGACGATCCCTCCAATGCCTGTGCCGTGCCCGCCAAACCATTTGGTGAGGCTGTGGACGACGATGTCGGCTCCGTGGCTGAGGGGTTGGGTGAGGTACGGAGTACTGAAGGTACTGTCGACGATGAGCGGGATGCCGTGTGTTTTGGCGACGGCGGCGATCGCTTCGAGGTCGGCGACTTCGAGGGCCGGGTTGCTCACCGTTTCGCAGAAGAGGGCGCGGGTATTGCTGTCGATGGCAGCGGCAAAGTTTTCCGGGTTGGAGCTGTCGACGAAGCGGACCGAGATCCCGAGAGCCGGAAGGATGTCGTTGAACTGCGTGTAGGTCCCTCCGTAGAGGTTGCGGGCGCTGACGATGTTGTCGCCTGCCTGGGCGAGATTGATGATGGAGTAGAAGACCGCGCTGGTGCCGCTGGCCACGCCGAGGCCAGACATTTCATGGGCTCCTTCGAGGAGAGCGACGCGTTTTTCGAGCACGTCGGTGGTTGGGTTCATGAGCCGGGTGTAGATATTTCCGAGTTCCCGGAGCGCGAAGAGGTTGGCGGCGTGTTCCGCGTTTCTGAAGACAAAGCTCGCGGTGCGGTAGAGCGGAACGGCGCGGCTGAGGGTGGTGGGTTCCGGCTGGTAGCCACCGTGGAGACAGAGGGTTTCGAATTTCATGACTTGGGGGTCTGGGACGTTCAGGAAGCCTTCATACCGGAAGCGTGGCAGGGTGCAAGCTGCAGCGGTGAGGCATCTTGACAAAAATTTCCCGGATAGTAGGCACGGGCATGCGAGTTTCCGCTGTTCTGCCTCTGCTCGGAGCTGTGCTGCCCCTTCTGTGTGCGTTCATTGCGGCGTGTGCGACTCCGGGTGGTGCGCCTCCGGGATTTGGTGGTGGCGGTCCTGCGGGAGGTCCGGTCAGTGCGGGACAGATGCTGAGGAACGAGGTCCGGGTGATTCCGAGGATGATTCCGCGGGGGAGTTATGGACGGAAGTATCATCGACCGATGAATCCCCGGTACATCACCATTCATTCGACCCAGAATTACACCGGAGATGCCTTTGATCATGCCCGCGCTCTTGCGAATGGCAAGCTGCGGGCGCGCAAGCGGCCCGGGGGCAACCGGATTGGGTTCATGACCTGGCATTTCACGGTGCAGGACAACTGTGCGGTGCAGCATTTGCCCACGAACGAGCAGGGGGAGCATGCGGATTTCGATGGTCCGGGCAACAACTACAGCATTGGGATCGAGATGTGCGAGCACCGTGGCAACAACCGGGCTGCCACCATTGAGCGCACCGCGAGGCTCGCGGCCGTCCTGATGCACCAGCACCGTATTCCGCTGCGGAATGTCGTCCCTCACTATCACTGGCCGCGCCGGGGGTTGAATCCTCCCAACAAGAACTGCCCGCATTTCCTGCTGGAGAATGGCCGCCCCGGAAGGCGCTGGGCGTGGTTCCTGAGCCGGGTGCGGGCTCATTACAACCGGATCCAGGGAGGTCCGGCTCCACGGCTCTAGGCGGCGGGCATGCCGCCGGAAATTCTGATTACTCAAGAAGCAAAACTATGGCTCTACTTGTCACCGGCGGTGCCGGATACATTGGTTCACACACGGTCAGGCTGCTGGCGGAGGCGGGCGAGAAAGTGGTGGTGCTTGATTCCATGGAACTGGGGCACCGGAGTGCGGTGGTGTCTCCGGGAGTGCAGTTGGTGCAGGGGGATCTGGGAGATGCGCAGGTCGTGGAAGACGTTTTCCGTGCGCATGGGATTTCCGCGGTTCTTCATTTTGCGGCGTATGCGCTCGTGGGAGAATCGGTGACTGATCCGCTGAAGTACTACCGGAACAATCTGGCGTCGCCGTTGGTGCTGCTGGAAGCGATGCAGCGGCATGGCTGCCGGCAGTTCGTGTTTTCCTCGACCTGTGCGACCTATGGGAATCCGGTGACCGTGCCCATGGACGAGACGCATCCGCAGGAACCGATCAATCCCTATGGGGCGAGCAAGCTCATGCTGGAGCGGGTGCTGCGGGACTGTGTGTCAGCGTGCGGAATCCAGCATGTGATGCTGCGGTATTTCAATGCGAGCGGCTGTTCTGCGGATGCGCTCATCGGGGAGGATCATGAGCCCGAGACGCATCTGATTCCCCGGGCGCTCATGGCAGTGAAGGGGGAAGTGCCGCCCCTGACGGTGTTTGGGAATGACTATCCGACGCCAGACGGCACCTGCATCCGGGATTACATTCATGTGGAGGATCTGGCGCAGGCGCATGCTGATGCGCTGCGGTATCTGCGGAATGGGGGCATGGCGACTGCCTGCAATCTGGGGACGGGAACCGGTGTCAGCGTGCTGGAAATGCTGCGGCTGATGGAAGCAGTGACCGGGAAGCCGGTGCCGCATGTCTACGGACCGCGGCGGGCGGGTGATCCGCCGGAACTGGTCGCGGATCCTCGGAAGGCGAAGGCTGTGCTTGGGTGGGAAGCCCGCTGGAAGGATCCCCGGAAGATGGTGGAGGATGCCTGGCGATGGATTTCTGGTCCGCGCGGCGGCCGCTACGGCGATTGAGGTGTGCGACCCCTCATTCCGAGAGGGGGACGAACCGGTGGTCGGGGTCCATGGCCCTTGCCGTGCGGTCTTCCATGTCTGCGGAAGGCCGTGGGCCTATGCGGGCGGCACCCTGACCGCGGAGGCGGAGGGTGGGCAGGCCGAGAGCGTCGAGCGTCTGTGCGGTGGCGTCATCGTCTGATGGAGCGATGAGGGCGAGGTTTCCTGCGATGCTGTAGTGCCGGGCGGAGGTGATTGGTGCGAGGGCGCGCTCGATTTCCGGCAGGCGGCTCAGTGTGATGGGGACCTTGAGCAGCGGACCGTCTGGAGACGAGCCGGGCAGGGAGAGGGACTGAAGGGAGTTCCACAGTGTGGCGGCTTCGCTCTCGTGCAGTATCGAGCACCGGGGGCCGCAGGCAGCGGCAATGGCGGCGACTCTGCCCGCGAGCGGGGCGGAGTCGCCCATGAAGCGGGCGAGTACGGCGGTTTCCGGGTTGGTGATGATCTCGAGGGCTTCGACTTCCCATGGCTGGGAAGCGATGCGGGCAACGAGGGCGGTGGCGTCCCCGATGGAGGGGCAGGGGATCCGGAGGGTGCGGCGGGTTTCCGGGGCGGGGAAGACTTTGAAGGAAAGTTCCGTGAGGATGCCGAGGCGGCCGAGGGAGCCGCAGAAGAGTTTGGGGAAATCGAATCCCGCGGCATTCTTGACGACCTTGCCGCCGCCGCGGACGGCCTGGCCTGATCCGTCGATCCAGCGCACACCGATCACGAAGTCGCGCACCCCGCCGTAGCGGAGCCTTCCGGGGCCACTCATGCCTGCGGCGACGGTTCCGCCGAGGGTGGCTCCTGCGGCCAGCAGCGGGGGGTCGAAGGGAAGGTACTGATGGTGCCGTGCCAGAAGATCGGCGACCTCGGCGAGGCTTGTACCGGCGCGGGCGGTGAAGGTGTATTCCGTGGGTTCGTATTCGACGATGCCGCTTAGCCTGGTTGTGCGGAGCAGGGTGGCTCCGGGGGCGTTGGCGAGGCCGGACTTCGTTCCGTTGCCGATGGGCAGGACACGGCGATGGGCCCTGACGGCTTCAGCCAGTTCTGATTCGTCGCGGGGTTCGGGGATCATGAATGCTGCTGCATGGTGCGGAGGCTGGGTGAAATCAACCTTTCGATCTTCCGCAGATGCCTGTTATGATGGGATGTCCCCATGAAACGAATTGTGAAATCCTGCTGCTGCTGCCTGCTGCTGATTGCCTTTGTCTGGCTACCGCTGCCTGCCTGTGGAGAATCGCGCCCGCCGAATATTCTGCTGGTGGTGGCCGACGATCTGGGGTGGTCCGATGTGGGGTGGCATGGAGGATTTGCGAAGACGCCCGTGATGGATCGCCTCGTGCGGGAAGGCGTGGAATTGGATCAGCATTATGTCCAGCCGGTGTGCACGCCGACGCGCACCGCCCTCATGAGCGGGCGGTATCCTGGGCGGTTCGGGCCGCAGGCACTGGCTCCGAGTAATCTGCGCGCCATGCCGCTGGGCACGCTGACGATGGCCTCGTTTCTGAAATCGCATGGCTACCGCACCCATCTGTGCGGGAAGTGGCATCTGGGAGCGCGGCCCGAGTGGATTCCCAACCGCTATGGATTCGACACGAGTTATGGGACGCTCACCGGTGCGGCTGATCCGTGGACGCACAAGTACCGGAAGGGTTCGCCGTACGAGGACACGTGGCACCGGGACGGGACGAAGTTCCGGGAAGAAGGGAATGCCACTGAGCTGATTGCGGCGGAAGCGCTACGGCACATTCGGGTGAAGCAGCCGCAGTGGTTCGTCTACGTTCCGTTTCATGCCGTGCACACGCCCGTGGATGCGCCTGAGGAATACCGGAAGCAGTATGCGGGAGTGAAGTTCCATGATGATCCCGCGAAGCAGGATTCGAGGCTCCGCATGGCCGCGATGGTTTCGCAGCTGGATGCCAAGATCGGGCAGATGGTGGCCGCCCTCGAGGAAACCGGGCAGCGGGCCAATACCCTCATCATCTTCACGAGCGACAACGGCGGCATTGAGTCGCTGCGGAATGCCTATGCCGGAACGGTGGGCGATTCGCCGCTGAACAGCGAGAACGATCCGCTGCGGGGAGAAAAGGGTGGGCTTTATGAAGGAGGCACGCGGGTTTGTGCGTTCGCGAATTTTCCGGGAGTGCTGGCCCCCCGCAAGATAAGTGTTTCCATGCATGCGGTCGACTGGCTGCCTACCCTTGCCGACATGATGCACCGCCGTCCCGAGGGGGATCCGCAGTGGGATGGAGTGAGCCAGTGGGCCACGCTCCGCAACGGCACGATCCCGCCGGAACGCAACATTTACATCGCCACCAGAGGAGGGAAGTCGCTGCGCCGGGGTGACTGGAAACTGATCCTCGGCGGCAAGGGTAAAGCCCAGCTCTTCCATCTCGGCCGCGATCCGTACGAGCGCGACGACCTCGCCGAAACGGAAACCTCCAGAGTGGCCGAACTGCGGGCCCTGCTGGAAGCCGAAGCGGCCAGAGACAGCCCGGAACTGCCGGCCGATCTCAAGGGAGTGGCGGATTGAGGGCGAGGCAAAGGCTGCACCCGCGGTTCACCTGAGTCAGGCGAAATTCCAGTCGGCCGGAAGATCTGCCGCGCAGCAGTCGCAGGAAAAGATCTCTTCCTTGACGAGATTGATGGCTGCGCACTGCGGGCAGCGGCGGAACAGGAAGGCGTGCTCGAAGCTTCCAGGATGGGAGATCGCCAGACGATCAAGCGCTCCGGCGACGGCTGGCCAGCAGTCGGGTTCCGGGCAGAATCCGGTCGACTGATTCGTGATGCCGGTGGCGCTGATCTGGTCCGCGCGGAAAGAGAAGGTCATTTCACCGGCGGCAAGCACCGGGCCGCCATCAGCGCAGGCCACATGTTCCGAGTGGCGGTCCGCGACCCACAATTGGCCGCTGGGATCAATGGTGTATGTCACCGTGAGGGCCCCGTCCCTGCGGCCCCGTGGAAGCTGCGCACTGACCCATGCAAGCAGCTGCGCGGCGGACGCAGGCCCGGAGACCGATGGGTCGCGGCGAAGGTGACGCAGCCGGTCTGGACCAACGAAGGAGTATAGGCGCGCCGTTTCCATGGAATCAGTGCTGCGCCGCCGTGAGGTCGACCGGGCGGTATCCCCCGCGGGAGCGGTAGTAGAAGTAGAGGACGAGGTAGCAGGCGAGCATGACGGCCGGGAGGGCGGCTTGGCGGAGGAAGCTGCCCTTGCGGTGGGTGGCGCGGATTTCCGCGACCCGGGTGGCTTCGGCTTCCGGGAGGGCGGCGACTTTGGCGGCGTCGATGCCGGGTGCGTCACCGAGGTAGGTGGGGGTGGGCTTGCCGGCCACGCGTTCGTAGATGCCAGCGGTCTTGAGGTCGCGGGCGACGCTGGCGTCCTGGAAGTAGCCCATGGCGACGCTGCCGAGGATGCCCATGCCGAGGACGCCGACGGCCGAAACGCCATTGAGGGTGAGAGCACCGCCTTTGGGGAACTGTTCCGAGACCATGCCAAGGGTGGTGGACCAGAGGAAGGTCTTGCCGATTGCGTAGAGGGTGACTGCGGCGAGCACTGCCACGCTTCCCGAGACGGAACCCAGGACGAGCAGTCCGATGACTGCCACGGCAGCGCTCACGACGAGCAGTCCCACCGGGGAGAAGCGGTGCACAATGGGGCCAGCAAAGGCCCGCAGGATTGTCATGAGGAAGGCGCTCCATGCGAGAGCGAGTCCGGCATTCTGTCCGAGTTCCGGTTTGAGGAGGTCCGGGAGCCATGTGTCCGTGCCCAGTTCCGTGGTGGCGAGGAATGGCATGGTCATGAGCACGAGCAGGAAGACCGGATTGCCGATGGATCCGGTGTAGGCTCCGAGGGCGATGCCGATGAGGGCTCCGATGCCCGCGCAGGCCCCGAGGCCGAGGCCGAGATTGAACATCTGGGAGACCCCCATGACCACGAGCCAGCCGGTCAGGAAAAAGCCGAGTCCGCCGACTTCGCGTAGCATTTCCCGGTACGGGACGCCTGCGGCCACGCGTTCCTGGACGGGGAATTTCCTCGGCAGAATGAGGAGGCTGTAGACGATCACAGGGATCAAGCAGAGACCGAAGCGCAGGGTCCAGTCGAGTCCGCCAAAGAGCTTATTGAAGACCACGCCGAGCACGATGCCGGCCGGCCAGCCGGCGTGCAGGATGTTGAGCCACTTGGTTTTGTCGCGCCGGAAGATGGTGGCGACGACCGGGTTGATGAAGGCTTCGACGGTGCCGTTGCCGATGGAAACGATGAAGGTGCCCCAGTAGAGCAGGGTCTTGTCCTTGGCCATGAGCGTCATGGCGATGGCGGCGAGGTGGCAGACGATCGCAAAAATGGCGGCGGTTTTGTATCCGATGCGGTCGATGATGAAGCTGAAGGCGATGATGCTGAGGGCGAAGGGCCACAGGCCGACTCCGAGAATCTCGCCCTTGTCGCTTTCCGACAGATTGAAGCGCGCGGCCAGTTCACCGATGAGATCGCTCCGGATTCCGAAGACGAAGGAAGTGGCCACAAGGGCGATGAAGCAGGCCCAGAAGAGCTTCATGTCGGGTTTTTCGTCGCTCGCGGTCATGGCGGAATGGAAATGGGGAGTTTTGGGGGGATGGCGAAGCGGGATCCATAGCGGTTTCCGCGCGGGAGCGGGAAGCAAAAAATGCAGTCGGCGGTCGCGTGACCGGGGGAAACCGTCTTGCAATGCGGGATCGGGTGTCCATGAACAACCTCCATGAAAATCCTCGTTACGGGCAAAGGCGGGCGCGAGCACGCGCTGGTCACCGCACTGCATGAGTCGCCAGGGTCGCATCAGTTGTTCAGCTGGCCGGGCAGTGATGCGATTGCCGGGTTGGCTGAGCGGGCTCCGGCAGCGGATGTGCCGGAACTGGTGGCATGGATGCAGCGCGAGGGCATTGACCTCTGTGTGGCGGGCGATGAGAGCCTGCTGGTGACGGGCGAGGGACTCGCGAATCTGTGCCGTGCGGCCGGCATTCCCTGCTGGGGACCGCCGAAGGAGAGTGCGCAACTTGAGGCCAGCAAGGAATTCGCCAAGCATTTTCTGGTGCGGCACGGCATTCCGACGGCAGCTTTCGGCACGGCCGCGACCCTCGAGGAAGCGCGTGCGGCCGTGACCTCCCTGCCGGTCGTCCTGAAGTTCGACGGATTGGCGGCGGGCAAGGGGGTGGCCGTATGCACGACGGCTGAGATGGTGGATGAATTCCTTGAGATTGTCTTTGTGAAGCGGCAGTTCGGGCCGGGTCGGCTGGTGATCGAAGAATGCCTGACGGGACCGGAGCTGAGTGTCTTCTGCAGCATTGTGGACGGAGCCTGGCATCTGCTGACTCCGGCGCGCGACTACAAACGGATCCGGGATCGCGACGAGGGGCCCAATACGGGCGGGATGGGGGCGGTGGCGAGCCGTGATCTGGTCAGTGCCGCCACGCTCGCCGAGATCAGTGAAAAGATCATCCGTCCAACCGTGGAAGGTCTGCAGCGCGATGGGCTGCCGTAC
The DNA here is from genome assembly GCA_039795165.1 of Verrucomicrobiota bacterium. Taxonomy (GTDB): domain Bacteria; phylum Verrucomicrobiota; class Verrucomicrobiia; order Verrucomicrobiales; family V1-33; genus V1-33. The sequence goes on from JBDKER010000004.1 coordinate 9,848, forward strand.
CGCGGATTTCTCTATTTCGGGCTGATGCTGACCCTGGATGGCCCGAAGGTCATTGAGTACAACTGCCGGTTCGGCGATCCCGAGTGCGAAGCGGTCATGCCCTTGTTCGGGGGCGATTTCGCCCGGTATCTTTTTGAGGCCGCGAGCGGTCGGCTGCAGCCAGAACTTCTTGAATTCCGGGACGGCTGGAGTGTTTGTCTGATCCTTGCCAGTGCCGGCTATCCGGAGAGCAGCCGGAGCGGCGATGCCATCCGGGGTCTTGGTGAAGTCAGCGGCATCCGCGTCTATCACTGCGGAACCCGCCGGAATGCCGACGGTGTTTTCGAGACCAACGGGGGGCGCGTGCTTGCGCTGGTGGCTCAGGCGGCCAGCCGGACCGAAGCCCGTGATCATGTCTATGCGGAGGCGACGAAAATCGCATTCGACGGACGGCAGAACCGGACCGACATTGCCACTATGCACTTTGAAACCCCCGAGGGCGGTGCCGCCTGATTCCCGAGCCATGGAAAATGCCGGACAGCAGCTGCTGGGAGCGCGCGAGCTGGATACCAAGATCCATCGGCTCGCGTTTGAGATTCTGGAGAATCATCCGCGCAGCGAGTTCGCGCTCGTGGGGATTCACCGTCGCGGGGTTCCGCTGGCCCGCCGCATCGCCCGCGTCCTCGAGAACGAGCGGCCCGGCATTCCCGTCGGCATGCTCGACATTACCCTTTATCACGATGATCCGCGGAGTGTGGATGTGAGCGAAGCCATGGCGGCGACTGACATTCCGTTTTCGCCGGTGGGTCGGCATGTGATTCTGGTCGATGACGTTCTTTACACTGGGCGGACGATCCGTGCGGCCATTGATGCGATCCTTGATCTCGGGCGTCCGTCCCGGATTGAACTGGCGGTGCTGGTGGACCGTGGGCACCGGGAACTGCCGATTCAGCCCGACTATTGCGGGCTGCTGCGGCCGACTGGTCCGAGCGAGTATCTGCGTGTCAGGCTGCGGGAACAGGATGGACAGGATGGACTGTATGTGATTCCGAGCAAGGATTACGCCCCATGAACCGCCGCAAAGACTTCCTCGACATCGAGAGCCTCAGCCGGGAGGAAATCGAGCACCTGCTGGCTGGTGCCCGTCCCTTCAAGGATCTGCTGCGGCAGAGCGTCCGGAAAGTTCCGCCGCTGCGGGGACGTCATGTGCTCACGCTTTTCTACGAACCGAGCACGCGGACCCGCTCGTCCTTCGAGATCGCCGCCAAGCGGCTCAGTGCCGATGTGACGAACTTCACGGTGTCGACGAGCAGTGTGGTGAAGGGGGAATCGATCATCGACACGATCGATACCCTTCAGGCGATGCAGGTGGATTACATCGTGGTGCGTCACAGTTCATCGGGAGTGCCGAATCTGATTGCGCGGCACACGGCGGCGAGCGTCATCAATGCGGGGGACGGGCACCATGCGCATCCGACGCAGGGTCTGCTGGATGCCTACACCATGCAGGAGGCGCTGGGGCCGGATCTGGCAGGGCGGCGGGTGGTGATCATTGGGGACATTCTGCACAGCCGGGTCGCCCGGAGCACGAGTACGATCCTGCACAAGCTGGGGGCGGAAGTCGCCTTCTTCGGACCGGGCACACTGATTCCGGAGGATCGGCGGCCGGGTATTCCAGCGCTGCGGACCTTCGAGGAAGTGTTCCAGTGGGAACCGGACATTGTCTACCTGCTGAGGATCCAACTGGAGCGGCAGAAGGATCAGTTCTTTCCGAGTCTGCACGAATACCACCGGCTCTATGGGGTCACGGATGAACGGCTCGCGGAGATCCGCCGCCGCGGGCTTCCGATCATGCATCCGGGGCCGGTGAACCGCGGTGTGGAATTGGTGGACGGGGTCATGACCTACGAAAAGTGCCTGATCAATCAGCAGGTGGAGAATGGGATCGCCTGCCGCATGGCCGTGCTGCACTGGCTGCAGCCGCAGACGGCGATGCGGGCCATCGACTGAGGGCTGCGTGAGGCTTCGGCGCGCATTCATTCGCCCGGGCGAGGACGCGGCGGGCGTCCAGCGGGACGGTATTCGTCGGGTGACAGGGCACCGTCGCCATTGCGGTCGAGGGTGCGCAACGAGGCAGCGGCCTTGTCGAGTTCTTCTGGGCTCAGGGTGCCATCTTGGTCCGTGTCGAGGGCAGTGATGATGGGAGGGGGGCCGGGAAAGCCGGGAGGTCCGTCCGGCGGTGGGCCGCCGCCGGGTTCCTCGAGAATGCCACGGGGAGCCCCGCCGGGCCGCGCCCCGCGGCGTGCTCCCGCTCCACCGGGCGGAGGGCCTCCCTTTCCAAAGCTCGGATCCGGCTGACCGCGCCATTTGCGGGGAAGGAACGGGAAGTTTTCCGTGATGCAGTAGTAGTAAGTCCCCTTGGGGAATTCCGGGGTGACGCCGGTGCGGCCATTGCATTCGTCGAGGTCGCCGCTGCCAGCAGTGAATTCGAAATCCTGGGTGAAACGGCCATCGAACTGGCCGCCGGGTCCGTCTTCGCCGCCGGGGCGGTTCCCTTTGCGCAGCTGGTAGCTCGAACGCATCGCGCGCAGCGGACTGGCGGAATCGTCTGCCTTCTCATGTGCCCTCGATGTGTACAGCGGGAATCCGTCTGCGGCCCAGCCCACGAGGAGCATGTGCTGCTGGTCGCCGCCGAGCTTTGCGACCATGCCCTTTGGCAGAGCGTGATAGTGATAGGCTCCGGTGGGCTGGACGTGGGCATTGTGTTCGTCGAGACCGAGATTCAGAAAACCGGTGGCGGCTTCGTAGCGCCAGCCCGATTGCGGGTCATTGTTCCATGTCTCGCCGGTGCCCGGTTCAAAGGGGACGCCATTGAGAGCGACACCCCACCACCAGCCACCGCGGAAGACGGGAGATTCCGCGGCTTGCGGGCTCAGAGTGATCCGGAATTCGTGCTTCTGCGGACTGATGGGGTTCGGGTTGCCGCGGCGCGGAAACTCCCCTGGTGAGTGGTCTGGCCAGCCATTCGAGGTGATGAAGCGGAAGCCGTCAGCGGTGCGCTGGGCGACTTCGTTCCGGATTCCGGGGTCGGTGACCCATGTGATTTTGGTGGCCGCGGCGAGTTCCGCGAGGATGGCAGCCGCCGGTCCGCCCTCGTGGCCTGGATGAGCCATGAGGCCCGGAACCAGGAGGAGATGGGTTGCGATTCCGGTGATGGTGGGGGCCAGTGGGGAAAAGATGGGGAGGGAGGCTCTCATGGCAGGAAGTTGTCCGGGGGAATCTGGCTGAAGCCGCTGGTCCTGCCAAGCATGCGGGGATGAAACGTGGGTTTGGCGGGACCGACCGCGCCATCTCTGCGTCGGAAGAGCCCGCTTGCCCGTTGCTTTCGGCTGGCGGAGAAGCCGGAATCGTGGCGGATTCCCTTTCCGAGATTCTGAAGAAGGTGCGCAAGATCGAACTGATCACGCGGGGAATCGTGCGTGCGGCCGTCGGCGGCGAATACCATTCCGTCTTCAAGGGCCAGGGGATCGATTTCGATGATTTCCGCGAGTATCAGCCCGGCGATGAGGTGCGGAGCATCGACTGGAATGTGACCGCGCGGATGGGTATGCCCTTCATCAAGAAGTTCGTGGAGGAACGGGAACTCACGGTGTTTCTCGCCGTCGACATCAGTGCCTCCAAGAACTTCGGCGGCGTCGATGTCTCCAAACGGGAACTGGCTGCGGAAATCGCCGCGCTCTTCGCTTTCAGCGCCTCGCAGAATCAGGACAAAGTTGGGCTCCTCCTGTTCACGGACGAGGCAGAACTGTACCTCGCCCCGCGCAAGGGAAGTACCCATTGCCTGCGCATCATCCGGGAAATCCTGCACGCGCAGCCCCGGGGCCGCGGCACCGACATTGGAGCCGCCCTCGACAAGCTCACCAGCCATCTGCCCCGACGCAGCCTCGTCATCATCCTTAGCGACTTCATTGCGCCGGATTTTTCGCGTCAGCTTGGCGTGGCGGCGGTGCGTCATGATGTGGTCGCCGTGCAGATCTCGGATCCGGCCGAGGATGAACTTCCGGAGGCAGGCTGGGTGCGGCTGATGGATCCGGAGACGGGCGAACTCATGGATGTGAATACAGGTTCCCGGCGGGTCCGGGAGCAGTATCAGCAGGCGCGGAGCGCATGGCAGGCCTCGCTTGATCAGACGCTCAAGGCAGCGGCGGTCGACCGCATCGACGTGCGCACCGGCACCAATTACCAACCGGCCCTCCACGCCTTCTTCAAGCGTCGGGCGGCCCGGCGCTGAGGGCCAGACGCGTACTCTTGTTCTGTCTGCCGACAAGGCTTGGCAATAAGACCGTGGAATGCTATGGTGAGTTACTTATGAAAAAGAAGCTCGCCTCCGGAGGAGTCCCCAACGAACGAACCCAGATCCGCGAAACCACCAAGCGCGTCATGCCATCCCGGCAGTCGGCCAAGCCGGTGGAACGTTCGCGTCAGCCCCGTCAGCCCAAGACCGGCGGCACCGGCGGTCACGGCAAGAAGGGCTGACAAGGATTTGTGCCCGGTCTCAATTCCCTGAAAGCAGAACGGCGTCCTGGTTTGTTCCAGGACGCCGTTCGATTGTGATGGGAACGGGTTTACTTCACGATTGATCCGCTGGTGACTGTATTGCGGGAGGCATCGTAGACCAGGCCGGTACCGCTCAGGCCGGTGATGGTGAATGTGAACGTGCCATTGGCGGTGGTGGTGGCGCTGTTGAGGGCCACCGTACCCTTCGATCCGGTGGTGCCGCTGGAGTTGCCCGTGGTCAGTCCCGACCAGACACCAGCCACGACAACGCCTGACTTCAGCTTGCCCGTGCCGTCGCGTATCGTGACGGTGGCCCGCGCCGAGGTTCCGCGGTTGGAGACACTCTTCGTCATGCTGATGCCGCTGACGTAGACCACCGAAGATGGCGGCACCACAGTGATGGTGACAGAGGCCGAGCCCGACAGGCCCGTGGCGTCCGTGACCACGAGTGAGGCGGTGTAGGTTCCGACTGCCGTATAGACATGGGTTGGGTTGGCTTCCGTGGAGCCGGTGCCGTCACCGAAGTCCCAGTCGAAGCTGAGTGCGGATCCTTCGGGATCGGAGGAACCGGAACCGTTGAAGGACACGGTCAGGGGACCAGCTCCTCTGATGGGGCCGCTGGGGGTGATGCTGGCCACGGGGGGCAATCCTGCGGGAGCGGGAACGGATCCGGTCAGGATGAATTGTCCGAGGCTGCCGTAATCCGTGTAGCCTGTGATTCCCGTGCCGGTGCCGGCACCGTCGACCGCGATGTAGTAGGTGCCGCCGGTCACGGTGGCGCTGAGCGTCGCGCCCAGGGTGGAGGGGTTGGCGGAGGCCACGAGATCGCCTGCGCCGTTGTAGAGGGCCAGGGAAATGTCGAGGTTGGCATCAGGCGCAGCGTTGCCTGCATTCAGACTGATGGTGCCGGCCCCGGCATTGATGCGGTACAGATCGGCGTCGCTTTGGCTGTCGATGATGCCGGTGACGTCGATGACCGTGCCGCTGAGGGGAACGGCGGTGAGGATGTCGCTTCCGGCGAGGTCGGCGTTTCTTGGAATGTGGCCGTTGATTTTGGCGGCATCGTCCTCCGTGTTGTTGGCATTCGTGTACTCGCCGCGGCTGAACTGGGTGACGGGTTTGTAGTAGCCGACGCCCATGATGGGAGCCCAGTTGTCGTGCCCCTGATAGTAGGCGGAGCCATTGAGAACGCCGTCATGGGCGAGAGAAACCGTGTGGCCGGCTTCATGGCTGACTGCTTCGGCAACGTATTTCGGGAAGCCATTGCCGAGCTGGGCGGGGAACACGAACGCCGGGGTATCGCTGTTCCAGCTGAATGAGTTCAGATAGGCGACGCCGCCGGCTCCGGATCCATACCAGTCGTAGCTGCTGCCACCGATGACCATGCGGACGCCGTAGGCCGTGTCGGTGGTGGTGGTTTTCCGGAGGGATTCAAGCGGTGGTTCCTCGGTGGTGACGTCGACGGCCCACGGGGCGAAATCCTCGCTGACGCGCTTCCAGATTTCCTGGATGCTTGCCAGTTCCGCGTCGCTGAAGCTGGCGGGGTTGCCGTCGGTATCGTAGGCTGGAGAAGTGAAGGTGGCTCCGCTTTTCCAGCTCGTGCCGGAGGTCGTATGCCCATTGAAATCAAGGTAGAGAACGCGGGACGTTCCCGGTTTGCTGTGGAGCACGAAGGTCTGCTCCTTCGGGTAGCTGAGCAGGGCTTCCGTGGCGGCCTTCTGCGCGGTGGGCGCTTGTGCGACCGAGCCTTCGCAGACGTAGAGAAGTTTGCCGCTGACATCGACGGCGAGATCGCGGTCCGTCAGGCAGAGCTTGCCGAGTTCCTGTTCCGTCATGCGATACTGCCGGGCCACCTCGGGAAGATTTCTCCCAAGCGCTCCCAGAATCGCACTGCCGCGGGCTGCTTTCGCCAGCTTGAGCCCGGGAAAATACGGCTCCGACGGCAGTTCCTGCGCTGCGGATGGCGATGACAGAGACACGGTCGCCAGGAGGAAACCAAACAATGGGAAGGGGTGCTTCATGGGGTGTATCGGATGTGGGTTAAGGTACCGCGAGCTTATGCGTTCCCGCTCATACCCGCAAGGAAATGCGGATACGCAAACTAGAGGGGCAAAGCCTTGTGGAAATCGTCCTGAAGCGGGCCGCGGGGGTGCGGGGTCAGGCGGTACGGGCGCGTTCGCCTTCCTCGATGAGTTTCCAGAAGCTGCGGCTGCGGGAGAGGATTTCGTCTTCCTGGCCGGCGACTTTGCGTCCGTTGCGGAAGAGGAAATCTTCGAGGGAATTGCGGTGGAGGACGCGATGGACCCTGACGCCATTGTCGACGACTTCGAAGTAGATGCGATAGCTTCCGGCGCGGTAGCGGTAGAGGGATTTGCCGCCGTGGCGGATGATGCCGAAGCGTTCGCCGTCCGGGTTTTTGAGGTCTTCCGGGGTGACCTTGAATTCGGTGAGCAGTTCCAGCTGGAGGAGGGTGCCGAGCTGACTGATTTCTGCGGCACTGATTTCGTTGAAGATGACCTGGAACATGGACGGGGGGGAAGGATCAGGCTTCGATGCGGCGGGTGGGCGCGCGTTCGCTGGAGGGATCGCGGTCTTCGGTATCGAGGGTGCTGCGGTCGCTGAGGTGGTGCGCGAGGCGTTCGCGGAAGACGGCGAGGGGCAAGGCCTGTTCGATTTCGCCCTGAACGCAGAGGGAAATGGTGCCGGTTTCCTCGGAGACGACCACGGCGATGGCGTCGGTTTGTTCCGTGATGCCGATGCCGGCGCGGTGGCGGAGGCCGATGCTGCGGTCGTTGAGTTCGCGCTGGCTGACGGGGAACACGCATCCGGCCGCGGCGATGCGGCCCTGGCGGAGGACCATGCCGCCGTCGTGGAGGGCGGTTTTCGGGTGGAAGATGGTGAGGACGAGTTCCGGGGTGAACTTGCTGTCCATTTCGACGCCGGTTTCGACGAATTGGTCGAGGTCCATGCCGCGTTCGAAGGCGAGCAGGGCACCGCAGCGTTTGGCGGCCAGCTGGCTAGCGGCTTCTGTGACGGCTTCGACGAGGGCGAGGTTTTCGCGTGACGTGGAGAAGAAGCGGGTGCTTCCGAGCATGACGAAGGCGCGGCGGACTTCCGGCTGGAAGACGACGACGAGGACGAGTCCTGCGAAGAGGGCGATGCTCCGGATGAGTTCCATCTGGAGCAGGTGGGCGGCGATGAGCAGGGTGAGGACGAGGACCGTGATCTGGGCAAGGACGCGCGATGCCGGTGCTTCGCGGAGGAACCTCCAGAGCAGCAGCAGAACACCACCCATGAGGAGAGCCTCGAGGATGGTGCGCCAGTTTGCTGTCAGGAAGGAATGCATGGGCCGATCGGGAGGGACCGTAAGGCAGAACCGCGCCGATGCCAGTGGCAACATCGGGCAGAGGGCTGGAAAATGAAGGATTCCAGCTTCCTTTTTACGCTCCGGGTGCTGTGTTTACGCGGCATTCCGCACAATTTCGCTTTCCGCGGGCGTCAGAACCAGGTTCAATGGCCTGAAACTCCACCGCTACTCCAAAGCCATGCCATCTTCTCTGCGACGCCATTTTCTGACAACTTCCCTGACTGCGGCCACGGCGGCTGCCATGAGCGGCCCCGGTACGGCGGCTGCCGAAGAGAAGTCGCCTTCCCCCATTGTACTGCCGAAGTCATCGCGCGGGATTCTGCTTTCCTGCAAGCTCGGGATGATTGCGCGCGAGGCCGGCGGGAAGCAGCTGAAGATTGCCGAGCGTCTCCAGCTGGCAGCGGAGGCGGGCTTTGATGGCGTGGACTTCGATGAAGCGGGAGGCTTCACTCCCGAGCAGGTGCGCGAGGCCGTGAGGGAGTCGGGGGTTTTCGTGCACAATGCGATCAATCACGAGCACTGGGGCACGCGGCTGACCGATGCGAAGCAGGAAGTGCGGGACAAGGCACGGGCGAATCTTGATCACTGTCTGCGGTGTTCCCATGCGGGAGGCGGCAGCGGCATTCTCATCGTGGTTGGCAAGGGCAGCGACGGAGCCGCGGAGGAAATCGAAGAACGGGCGCGTCTTGAGATTCAGAAGTCCATCCCGCTGGCGGCCTCGCTGGGGCAGCGCATCCTTTTCGAGAACGTCTGGAACCAGATGATGTACGACCACGACAAGGCCCCCGAGCAGAGCGCCGAGCGTCACGTGAAGTTCATCGACAGCTTCCAGAGCCCGTGGGTGGGTCAGTATTATGACATCGGCAACCATTGGAAGTACGGGCAGCCGGGAGAATGGATCCGTGCCTTCGGGCCACGGGCGGTGAAGTTCGACGTCAAGGGCTTCAGCCGGGCGAAGAATTCCTTCACGGAAATCACGGGCGAGGACGACGACCTTCCGTGGGCGGACGTCCGCAAGGCCATTGCCGAAACGAAGTGGACGGGCTGGGCCACGGCGGAAGTGGGCGGCGGTGGCGTCGACCGACTCCGCAAAGTCCGTGAACAGATGGAGAAGGCCTTCGGGCTGTGATGCCGCCCGGAGGGGTGGCCCTGCCATTCCGCTTGTGAATTGGGATTGCAGAGTCGAGTCTCTTGACTCTGTGGCTGGAGACTTGGCGTCCTGTGCCGTCTGGCCGTGAATTCCCTCCTCTGCTTTCGATCCATGTCCCGCTCCCTCCTCTTCCTCGTCATCGCCGTCTGCGCGCCACTGCTGAACAGCTGTGAAACGGCTGGTCGTCCGTCCTCGAGCAAACTGAGCGCTCGCGAAACTCACGCATGGGGCACGCGGGAGGAAGTGGAAACCTGGGAACGTGACCGGACCAATTACTTTGTGACGCCGCAGGCCCGGTGAACCTGAGGCTTGAGGGTCTGTCCAAGGGATTTGGACCGCGCCGGGTGCTTGATGGGGTCAGTCTGACCATACCCGCGGGTGCTGTCACGGCGGTGCTCGGGATGAACGGTGCCGGGAAGACGACCCTGTTGCGTTGTCTTTCCGGGCTTTCCTCCGGCGACCGGGGCGGGGTGTTCATCGATGGAGAGGAACTGCGGATCGGAAGGCTGGATCTGCGGAGGCGGCTCATGTTTCTGCCGGATTTTCCGCCGGCCTTCCCCGGGGCGGATGTGCTGGAGAATGTGGCGGCGCATCTGCGGTTCTGGGAAGCGGATCGCCCGGGGGTGGAAGACAAGGTGGCGGGATGGCTGGAAGCAATGGGGATGCTGCCGGAGGCCGGACGGTCCGTGCAGGGGCTTTCGCGCGGACAGGGCTACAAGGCGGCGCTGCTGGCTCTTCTGGCGGTCGATCCCGAGCTGTGGATTCTCGATGAACCGTTGGCATCGGGCATGGATCCGCGGGGCCTTGCTGTGTTCCGCAGGGAAGCGGCGGCGGCTGCGGCGCGCGGGGCCTCGGTTGTCTACAGCACGCAGATTCCCGAACTGGCATCGGCCTTTGCGGACACTGTCCTGCTCATTGCCGGCGGAAAGGTCAGAATGCTCGATCCCGAGCGGGACTTCGGGCGTGACCCGGCGCGGCTTGAAGCGATCATCCTTTCCGGGGAGGCCTGAATGCGGACGCGGTTCTGGTCAGTGGAGACGGCAGAACGGCTGCGCCATGCTGCTGATGCCGGCCGGACGTGGTCGGTCTGGCCTCTCGGCACGGCCATTGCCCTGCTCTCCGTGGTCTTCACGCTGATGGTGGTCTACAATGGCCCGGCCCTCGCGTCGCGCCGGGCCTCCCTTGAAGCCTGTGCGGGCATGACTTCTCTGCTTTGGCTGGCGTCTTCGTTCGTGCTGGCTGCGGCCCTGAAGCAGCGGCTCCGGGAACTGCCGGACTTGCCGCTGGCGCTGCTGATGGCACCGGTGGAACCGGAATTTCTCGGTCGTTACGCCCGGGAATTCTGGATCCGGGGATTCGTGATCACCATCCTTGCAGCCCTGGAAGCCGCACTGGGGATGGTGCTGGTGCATGGGTCAGTGGCGGCTCGCCTTGGCTGGCCATGGCGCGCGGGTTTCACTGTTCCCGCCGCTCTGGGTCTGTGGCTGCAGATCGTGCTGTTCGCGGCGGTGCTGCCTCGCCTGCGGCTAGGATTCTCCCGCATGGCCCGTCTTGTGCCCCTGAGAATTCGCGGGGCGCTCGCGGGATTGCTGACGCTCGGACTGATCCTTCTCGTGGCGGCTCCGCTCTACTGGGAAACTGCCTTCGGGAGAAGTTGGATTCAGCCCATCGGCCGGGAACTGCATCGCTGGCTGCCCGGCTCCGCCTTGCTGAGCTGGCCCGCTGAGGCACCCTCACTCCCGTGGGGGTCGCTGCTGTGGCTGGCGCTGCTTGGCGGGACGGCCTTTCCTGTCATCGGCCGTACCATCGCCACTCTGCGCGCAGTTCCCTCCGTGCCCGCGTGGGATGAGTCGCTCTGGAACGAGAACCCTCACGGCAGTGCATGGGATGAATGGTGGGACGATGAAACGGAAGAACCCGTTCGCGAAGCGGGCGAGTCTGACGGTGCCGGAGCATCGCTGGAACCTGCGTGGACGACCGTAATGGCGGCAGCCGCCCTCCGGGAAAGGATCGCGCAGCATGCAGGGAGGGAGCAGGCCCGATCCAGGCCATGGGTACGGGATCGGCTGCGGCTGGATCACCGGAGCCGGATCATGGTTTTTGCTCCCGTGCTGCTGCTGCTGCTCGCCGGGCATCCCTTCGCCGAGCTGGCGGCGTGGATCTGGCTCGGTGTCCATCTCTGGGAGATTCTCCCGGCGGCCGAACTGCATCTATGCTTCACCGAACATCCCGTTCTTCTGAGCGCAGGCCGACCCAGCTCGCACGGCTGGGTTCCGGTTAGTCCCGAGCCTGCGTGGCGCTCCTGGACACGGTCCAGTGCTGCCGCCGTCCTGCGGTCGGTGCCCGCCGCCTTTACTGCTGCCGGGGCAATGTGGCTGACGGCTATGAGCTGCCGGTGGCTCACGACGGCATGGCCATGGTCCGGGGATTTTGCCGCATGGAAGGCCCCTGCCGCATGGGGCTTCGCATGGGCCACCGCAGTCCTTCCGCTGCTGCGGCCTGCGTGGGATTGGACCACGGCACCCCGCAGCTTCGGCGGCATCGTCGTCCCAGCCGATGTCCTCATTCCCGACTGGCGCCTGCTCCGCTGGCTCGCGACATTGTGCGCTGTGCTCGCGGGAATCTGCGGGGTGGCCGCGGTCCTGCTGATCGCCCTTGGGCCGCTCGCCTTCTCATGGGGCATGCCCATGGCCCGCGGCCTGCCCGTGGCATGGGAAAGCTCTCTTGCCGCCCTCGGCGGATGGATTGGAGCCTGCTTCGCCCTGCGCGCCGTCGCCCTGCTGATCTTCCGTCATTGCTGGGCCCGTGGCCGCCGGCAATGACTCCATCTGGAGGATTCCTCCATATTCGTGCGCAATTTCGGGGCTTGCCGCGGCTGAACCTCTCCCCGAAACTCGCCGCCCTATGAGTCAGGAATTCTTCCCGAAAATCAGCAAGATCGCCTACGAAGGACCGAAGGCCAAGAAGGCCCTCGCCTTCCGTCATTACAACGCCGACGAAAAAGTAGGCAAGAAGACCATGAAGGAGCATCTGCGCTTCGCGGTCGCCTACTGGCATGCCATGAAGAACTCGCTGGCCGACCCGTTCGGTGCAGGCACTGCCATACGCCCGTGGGATGACGGCAGCCGCACGGTCGAAAACGCCAAGCGCGTCGCCGATGCCTGCTTCGAATTCATGGGCAAGCTCGGAGTCGAATTCTACTGCTTCCACGACCGCGATGTCGCCCCGGAAATGCCGACGCTGGCCGAGAGCAATGCCGCTCTCGATGCCGTGGCCGACCACCTCCTCAAGCTCCAGAAGAAGACCGGCATCAAGCTGCTCTGGGGCACCGCCTGCCTCTTCGCGCATCCCCGCTACTGCCAGGGAGCAGCCACTTCACCCAATGCCGACGTCTTTGCCTACGCAGCCGCTCAGGTCAAGAAGGCCATGGATGTCACCAAGAAGCTCGGCGGCACCGGCTATACCTTCTGGGGTGGCCGTGAAGGCTACGCAACCCTGCTCAATACAAACCTGAAGCGCGAAATGGATCACCTCGCCGCGCTCCTCCACATGGCCGTCGACTACAAGAAGAAGATCGGCTTCAAAGGCCAGTTCTACATCGAACCAAAGCCGCGCGAACCATCCACTCACCAGTACGACAGCGATGCGGCCGCCTGCCTCAACTTCCTGCGGGAATACGGTCTGCTTGATCACTTCAAGCTGAACATCGAGACGAATCATGCGACCCTTGCCGGACACACGGTGCAGCACGAACTCGCCGTCTCGGCTGCTGCCGGAGCGCTCGGCAGCATTGATGCCAATGCCGGCGACGAGCTGATCGGCTGGGACACGGACCAGTTCCCGGTGAACATCTACATGACCACCCACATCATGATCCAGGTGCTCAAGATGGGAGGCTTCAAAACCGGTGGCCTGAACTTCGATGCCAAGGTGCGCCGTGAAAGCTTCGAGCCCGAAGACCTCTTCCACGCACACATCGGCGGCATGGACGCCTTCGCACGCGGCCTCAAGATCGCTCACCGCCTGCTCGAAAGCGGTGACATCGAGGACTTCGTGAAAGCCCGCTACAGCAGCTTCGACAGCGGCATCGGCAAGAAGATCGAACAGCGGAAAACCAGCTTCGACGAACTCGAAGCCCACGTGCTCGGCCTCCGCAAGGAACCCATGGTCGCCAGCGGACGTCAGGAAATGCTCGAGAACGTCCTCAACGACTTCATCAGCTGAACCGCCACCGTCTTCAGGGAACCGGCAGCCGTCAGGTGCGGCTGCCGGTTTTTTTGCGCTGGAGGTCTGCGACCCGGCGGCCTGTCCGGCAGGCATCGCTGCAATAGCGGACATTTTCCCAGTCGCGGGCCCACTTGCGGCGCCATGCAAAGGGACGGCCACAAGCCGCACAGGTCTTGTGGGGAAGGTTTTCCTTTCTGACTCCGTTCATCACTCGTTCAGGGCAGGCGGGCAAAACGTTTCTGGAGGAATCGGGTGGCCTGATTCCAGAACGGGAAGAATCCTGCGGTGGCCATCGCGTTCATCTGCTGATCCCAGGGACGCCGGCAGAGGAGGAGGCCGATGCCATGAGACGCGAGGGCTGCGCGGATGGCGGGAACCGCATCGTGGACAGGTCCGATGCCCGGGGCCATCGCGGCGACGGTCTGCAGCCGGTTTTCGAGGGCCCACGAAGTGATGGCTTTGGCGGTCCTCTCGGCGCTGGCGAGAACGGAAGGGCATTGGAAATGGCGTGCGGCGCGGCCCGCGGCATCCCTCAGCGCGGTCTCGATGGCGGCAGAGCGCAGTTCGCTTAATCCATAGGCGGCGAAGGCGGCAGGGCAGAGGAAAGCGGCCACCGACACTGGATGGCACGATGCCAGCGGGCTTTCTTCGATCAGTCCATCGTCGGCGTGCAGCCAGATCCCGAGCCGCCCGGCAGGAGTGGGAAGTTCCGTGGGAAAGTCCTCCGGTTCGATGGTTCGAATCGCGGAGTCATCGCCCAGTTCCGCGGCCGCAGCCACGGAGTCGTCGATCCGCTCGAGACCACGGGTGTCTGCCAGTAGTTCGGGGGCTGCGTATTTCTCCATGTTGCTGCGGCGCACCAGATAGGATTTTCCTGCGGTCTGACGGCCGGCCACCCAGCGCCACGACAGCGTGTTGCTGGCGGGATCGGCATCAAGCAGGTGGCGGAAGAAGAAGGCAGCGCCGAGTTCCCATGGGAGTCGCTCGGTGTGAATCCAGAAGGCAGCCCACCACATGCGGGCGTGATTGTGAAGATAGCCGGTGGCGCGGAGTTCGCGGGCGAAGTGGTCCATCACGGCAACGCCGCTGCAGCCTTCCGACACGGCAGTGGCCCGCCCGACTACTTCCTCCGGCAGGGTGGATTCCAGATGCCGGACCCGTCTCCGCCAATCCGTCCAAATCTGTGGCCGCCGCCGCAGCCACGCCCGCCAGTAGCTGCGCCAGCAGACTTCCTGCAGCCATTTCCCGGCCGACTCGAAGGAATGAGTCTCCAGTGTTTCCCGGACAATTTCCTCCGGAGAGATCAGTCCGAAGCGGAATGCAACGGAAAGGCGGGAGACATGATCGTGGCGCTCGCCCACATGATTCCGCATCATGGCATAGCGGGGAATGGCGGGCAGAAACTGGCGCCAGCGGGCGAGGGCATCGTTCCGGGTGAGCGGGAAATCAGGAGACTGCACCCCACAGCAACGCCTGCCATCCATGGCGTGGCCGCACGACATCGCTATGGCGACGCGGCGGGTTTGGTGATAGAAGCGAAAGATGCGGCTGAGATTCGAGTCATGCTGGGGCTGGAATGGCCTGCTGCGCCTCGTGCTGGCGCTCGGCATGGCGGGCGGCCTGCTCAGCTGCCGGGTTCCTTCCGCTGGCCCGCACCGTGGGGACAAGGTGGCACCCGATGCTTCCGTTCTCGCGCTGGAAGGAACGGACGGCACCCTTGTGCTGCGGTTTTTCCGCGGAGGCCGGGACAGTTATGCAACGGCGCAGCTTCCCGATTCCAGCGGGGAACAACTGGCCGTGCTGGCGCGCGGCCCGGAAGCAAAGGCAGCATGGCTGGCCGCCAGTCAGCGCAAAGCCATGCCGCTGCGGGTCTATCCTCCGGAAGTGTGGCAGGGAATCCGGGCAGACCTTGCGGCGAGGCTTGCTCCACAGGGAAAGGGCCGTGGGATCCTTGTCACCGCAGGGGGACGCGAAATGCTCGCCGCCCGGGATCCCATGGGAATCCCGGGATTCTTCGCGCCGGGACAGTTTCCCCAAGGGGTCGTGATTTCCGGTCACCGCACCATGGAACAACTGCTGCCGCTGGCACTCGATGCCATGATGGATTCCGGACACACGCCCGGCAATGGCACACCCTTCGTCCTCGCCACCGGATCCCATCCCGGCTTCATCTGGATGCAGAAGTCGCAGCGGCGGGCCGTCTACCTTGCGGAACCGTGCGAGATGCATCCCATCGATGGCATCGGGCAATCGTCCCGCCTCGCCTTCGGGGCCGCCCTTTCTCTGGGTGTCCGCAGCGGATTGCTGGCCGCGGCCAAGAATCCCTGCACCTCTGCGGCACGCGTGGCCGGCAATGCCTTCAGTTTCCTGCACGTCCTCGTTTCCAATGCGGCCGATCCATGGCCGACGGAGCCACCGCCGCCGCTGCACCATGCCGCCGTCCCGGATCCAGCTGCATGGGAAGCACGACTGGATGGCCTGAAAATGCCCGCCCCGCTGCCCGCAAAGCTCTCGTTCCACATCGACGGATCCGAATTCTTTCCTGCCTTCATGGCCGACGTGCAGTCGGCCCGGCAAGCCATCGACCTTCAGGTCTACATCTTCGATAACGATCCCTACGCCCTCGAAATCGGTCATCTGCTCAAGCGTCGGTCGGAATCGGTCCGGGTCCGGATCCTCATGGATGAACTGGCATCATGGCAGGCCGGAGCGGAAGATTCCAAGGTGGCTCAGGCCGGTGCCGACGACGGTCCGCCCTACATGGCGGCGTGGCTCCGGCGCGATTCCCGCATCAAGGTCCGCCCGATGGCGATGACCGGACTTTGTTCCAGTCATTCCAAGCTGATCATCATTGATGGAGAGACCGGCTGGACCGGCGGCATGAACGTGGGACGGGAATACCGCAGCGAGTGGCATGACATGATGATCCGGATCGAAGGGCCGCTGGTGCAGACCATGGAACAGGATTTTCAGCATACATGGGCCCATGCCGGCTGGGGAGGCGATGCTGCCGCTCTGTGGAATCATTTCCGCGGCCGCACCGCCCGGAAGATCGTGCCCCCCGCCGGAGCCGTACCCGTCCGGCCTCTGCCCGGCGGCCCGCTGCAGGCCACCCTTTTCCGTGCGCAGCTCGAAGCCATCCGGCACGCACGCAGCCGCATCTGGATCGAGAATGCCTACCTCACCGACCCCCGGATCACCCGGGCGCTCGTCGCAGCACGCTACCGTGGTGTCGACGTCCGCGTCATTCTTCCCGCCGAGAACGACATGGCCCTCATGGCCGCAAGCAACCGGGCGCTCATTCCCCAGCTGCTCCGTTGGGGGGTCCGCGTCTATCTTCTGCCCGGCATGTCTCATGTGAAAGCTGCCCTCTATGATGGCTGGGCCTGCACTGGATCCGCCAATTTCGACAGGCTCAGCGCCGGCGTGAACGACGAATGGAACATCGGTTTCTCCGATCCTTCCGCCGTCCGCGAACTCGAAGACCGGCTCTTCCGGAAGGACATGGCATCGGCGCAGGAAGTGAAATCGCTCCCGCTCAGCACACCCGCCGACCGCATGACCGACAGCCTGCTCCAGGCACTCGCCGGACAATTCTGAGGCCGCAAGGTCAGCGCGCGCCGTCCGGCCCGGATCCCGTGTCTGCGGGGGTCTCGGGTTCGGCGGGCTCCGGCAGAGCGACTTCCTCCGGGGTGGCCAGTTGCTCCGGCGCTTCCGGGAGATACGCGGAAACGAGATCCACGAAAAAGCGCCAGTTCAAAGTATCCGGAGGGACCGCGCCTGCCCGGCGGAAGGAAACGGTCACGCGGCATTCATTGCTGCGCAGAGGCTCGCTGACCTGCCAGCGGAACGTCCGGCTGCCTGCGTCGAAGACAGCAGGCACCCGCCCGAAACCAGCCACCGTCATGACAAGGCTGCCGGGATCGATTGCCGCGGAGTCCGCAAACTGCACGGAAACAAGCGGCAGCCGATTCGCCACGACGGCGTCCGGCTCAGGGGAAACCGTGATGCCAGCCGCGTCCTCGGCAGTGCCTCCCGCCGCATGGCGCACGCGGAGTCCCGCAGCAGTGCCGCGCGTCCGGATCGCCAGCTTGAAGGCAGCATCGTTGGGATCAGTTCCGATGACGATGAATCTTCCCAGCGAGGCGGCGGGGGTGTCCCATGTGACCCGGGCCGGATTGACCGTGAAGAGGGCCTCGTAGCCGGCTTCGCGTCCGAATTCCTCCTCGCGGGGCGAGTGGAATCCACCCGGATACGCATAGGTAGTCACTGTCTGACCGAAGAGATCCTCGAGGAACTGCCGGGAGTCGCGCATCTCCGTCCGCAGAAAGGCCTCGCCGGATTTCGGACCCTTGCGGAAGGCAGCATCGATCCGTTTGCGGTAGGGATGGCTGACACTGTGGCTGCCGATCGTGCCGCCTGCCGCCATCAGTTCGCGGATCTCCGCCGTGGTCATCGACTTGCTGCCGCCATTCACGAACCGCTTGTAGAGAAATACCGTGAAGGGATAGCCGAATTCGCGGAGAACCGGCAGGGCAACGCGGTGCACACTCTCCCAGCCGTCATCCATGGTGATGAGAATCGAGAGATTCGGCAGGTCCTTGGCGCCGCGCCGCCACGCAAGGAAATCGGGCATCCCGATGACGGGAATCTGCGCCTCGCGGATTGCCTGCATCTGTGCCCGGAACTGCGCTTCGCTGACCTGCATGGGATTCGACGGCTTCCCTTTGGTGAATTCATGATAGCCAAGCACCGAAACGCGTGCCGATTTGTTGACCGTGAGCGGTGGGGCGGCACCTTCGAGCGAAGGCCATTGCGGCGGCTCCGGCGGCTGAGGCGATCTGACAATTTCCGGAAATTCGCGTTTGGCCGGGGCGGCTGCCACCGGGGGCGGTTGAGGCGCTGGTTCCGGGGTCCGGCTGCAGCCGACCACTGCGGAGAACAGGCCAAGGGCAGTGAAAGCGGAAAGGCACCAGGAAAGCCGCTGCATGACAGAAGGTCCGGACATCAGTTGAAGCGCATGACCTTTGACAGGAAACGGCGCGTGGCCTCGCCCTGCGGGGAAGCGAAAAGCGGGGCCGCAGGACCGTGTTCCGCGACCTGGCCCGCCGCGATGAAGGCAACATGATCCGCGACGGCGCGGGCGAATCCCATCTCGTGCGTGCTGAGGATAATGTCCTGACCACCGGCAGCGAGTTCGCCGATCAGTTCAAGGACTTCCGCGGTCATTTCCGGATCCAGCGCCGAGGTGGGTTCATCAAGAATGAGGATTTCCGGGCCGGCGGCGATGGCACGGGCAAGTCCCACCCGCTGCTGCTGACCCCCGGAGAGCTGGGCCGGAAGCTTGTGGGCGTGGCCGGCCAGACCAAACCGATCAAGGCATTGGTCGGCTGTGGCGGTCGCCTCCGCAGGGCTGCGGCCATGAACCTTCTCCAGCGGCAGCGTGATGTTGCGGTGCGCGGTCAGGTGCGGGAACAGATTGAACTGCTGGAAGAGAAAGCCATTGCGCCGCCGCCATGCCAGCAGCTTCCCAGGATCGCCATCGATCCGTTCGCCATTGATCTCGAGTTGTCCGGAGTCGGGTTGCTCAAGTCCGCCAAGGGTCCGCAGCAGCGTGCTTTTGCCGCCGCCGCTCGGACCAATCAGGGCGAGCACGCGGACACCGCTCACATCAAGCGAAAGAGCGTCGAGAGCCGCAAGGCTCCCGTAGCGCCGGGTCAACTGGTCCGCGTGGATCTTCATGGCTACATCTGATAGCGGAAGCGCTGCTCCATGGCATGAGCAAAGGCCGCCAGCGGCAGCGTGAGCAGCAGGTAGCCGGCTGCGAGCGGCAGAAACGCCTCAATCCCGCCATAAGTCGCCGAATTGAACGACCTCGCCTGCATCGTGAATTCCTGGACACCGATCACACTGAGCAGAGAGGAATCCTTCACGAGCGACACAAATTGTCCGGCCAGAGCGGGTAGCACGCGGCGGAGCGCCTGCGGCAGAATCACATAGCGCAGAATCTGCGGCCGGCTGAAACCGACGGCACGTGCACTGTCGATCTGTCCCTGCGGAATGCTCTCGAGCCCGCCCCGCAGAATTTCGCTCAGGTAGGCCCCGGTGAAAATGGAAAGCAGCGCCATCCCCGTGAAGATCTTGCCGCCGATCCCGATGCGGTCGAGCAGACCCGCCACATGGCTCTGCGCAAAGATCACATAGTAGCCAATGAGCACGAGCGTGAGCAGGGGCATCCCACGCACCAGTTCCACAAAGGCCCGGCTGAACCAGCGGAGCGACCGGAACGCAGATCGCTGACCAGCCACGAGAAGGCCACCGACGAGACACGAGCCGATCAGGGCACCCGCGGAAAGCTGCAGCGTCACCAGCCAGCCCCGCCAGAGGGAAACCCGGAAATCCCATGCCCGGGACCAGCCCCATGCCGTGTCAAGGTTCGCAAAGACCCACCAGAAAACCGCACAGACAGCCCCGGTCAGCGCCAGCCCGAGGGCGAGGTCGGTAATACCGGAAGGCGCATGGCGGTCGCGGGCCATCGGAATTGGGAAGCGCTGGGCTCAGCGGAAGTATTTCTTCGCATCCACGCGGCCCTCTGGGGCCTTGGGAGCGGGTGGGTCGCTCTTCTCGGGAGAGGTCGGTCCGGCCCCCGCATCCTTCGCTTCCTCCTTGGCTGCGGCATCCTTCACGATGCGGATCTGGGAGGGATCGCGCAGCTTGATTTCAAGCTGCCCCTTGGTCTTTCCGTCCTTGCCCTTGTATTCGAAAATGTCGCCGGTGACTTCGATGGTCTTGTCCTTGTAGAGTTTGGCGGGACTGCCCCCTTCAAAGCGGCTGTAGCTTTCCTTCCAGCATACCACGGTGAATTTCCCGCCTTCAAGGGTCAGGAAGGTAATGCCCTTGGTGGATTCATGAGCATTGGAAACCCGGCCGGAGACAATGGCCTTCTGACCGATGAGCTTGCGCACGTCTGCTTCGCGGATGGCTTCCACTTTCGGGAGCGGTGCGGCCTCGGCGGCTGCCTGCGCCTCCCCGGCCTTGCCCGGAGCTTCCTCCTGGGCGGAAGCGTGCGGAGACACGCAGAACGCAAAGGCTGCGCAGATGAAGGCAGGGACGGGAAACAGACGGATCATGGCTCCCCATCAGTCACCGCAGTGACCCCGGCGCGCAATGACCTTTTGCCTGTGGTGATGCCTCAGAAGTCAATGCCCAGCCTCGTGCCAAGGGCGACCGCATGACCCACCCGTGGGAGGGCCGAATCAACGTACTGCGCATCGAGCGTCAGCCTCATCCATGGGGTGAAGGCAATGCTGTAGAATGCTTCGCCACCGGTTTCGCTGCCGAGCGGAAGCCTGCCGAGCAGTCCCTTGTCCGACAGTTCCTGATGGTAGACGCCGAGTCCCCAGCGGTCGCGGCTGCGGCCCGGCAGAAGCCCGGTCCCGCCGAGGCCCGCTGCCAAATGAAAACTGACCGGGCTCGGGCTGGCATCCGAAAATCCGAGACGCCCGAAGACTCCCCAGCCTCGCTCGGCCGTTCCGTTCACGAACTGGAAGCCATTCCAGAAGACGGCCCACGCATCGGCCTCGGTGAGGGCCTCCCCTTCCTCGAGGAATTCGGTGAGGACAATGCGCGGATCACCGGTCACGGCGCGGCGTTCCTGACCAATGCTGTAGGTGGCGCTGAGGCCCATGCCGCCGGGGCGTTCCCCGAACAATTCATATTCCCAGTCCAGTTCGGCAAGGAACGTGGTGCCTTCGTATTCCTCGAAAGGATTGCTTCCCGCGGTTTCCTTCGTCCCCATGGCCAGGACGGTGGCCCGGAATTCATCGGATGGCTTCCAGAGAAAGCCGCCGCCCAGCGCCGTCTGGGGCAACTGCCCGATGATGACCGGCGACATCACGATCCCTGTGTTGAGGAAGTGGCTGTTCGACTGGAGCGACCCGGCGAGCGGATTGGCGTCGCTGCTGGCCGTATTAAGCAGACCTGCGGTCAGGGCGAATTCCGGATGCACGAACTGGGTGAAACTGACTTCCGAAAGCGCCCATGCATTTTCTCCGAGTTCGCCCTCGTTGAGCGGCAGCAGGGCATCGGCATTGACCGGTGAAATCGTCCCGGCGCGCCGGTTGACCGACTGGCCTTCGCGGCCTTCCAGCCGGACGTTCCAGTAGCCACCCTTCCAGAGGTCGGCCTTTTCCGTGTCCAGCCTCGCCACAAGATTCCCGGAAAACAGATGCGCCGTGTCGTGACCAGCCTGCGTCCGTCCACCCGAACTGATGCCCTGGAAGGTGTAGACGACATTCCGTTCGAACGTGAAGCCATGCTCAGCCCAGGTATCGCGGAGGCCCCACAGGGAACCCAGCAGCGTCGAGCGTTCCATGATCGGTCCCCCGTAACTCGGGGACTTGGCGGATTCCACCGCAGGAACCGCAGCAGGCTCGGCAGACACCGCCGGGAGGCCAAAAGCCAGTCCAGCAGCCAGAATCGGGTATCGCAGCGTCATAGGATCAGACTAGCAAGCCAGCTCACTTCGGGAACAGCAGAATCAGACCCGCCCGGATGCCCCACTCAGGCCCGCCGGAAGGAGCATCAAAGTAATAGCGGCCCCCCACGAACGCCTGCATGGGCTGATTCCCGATCTTGAACAGCTGCGAAACAATCAGATTCACCGGAGCCGTCCACTGGTCACGTTCCCAGTCGTAGGTGCTCTCGGAATTGACCGTGAAGGTCGTCTTCGTCTTCGTGATGTAGGAACAGAATGGCTGCAGGAAGGTGGCATTGACCTCAGGACGGGCACCGTCGCCCGCAAAAGACCAGATGTGATTCGCCAGCATCCCGTACGTCCACGGACCCTTCTGCTGCAGGGCCAGCGCCGTCGGTCCCGCGCCCCATTTCTCCGCTCCCAGCAGATGATCCGTGGCGGTCGGCCAGAGCACAACCGGACCAGCGGCCAGAATCCAGCCGTTCACGGGAGCCTTGGGCGAAAAGAAAAAGCTCTGCACGGTATCGCCAAGTCCGGAGGCATTGTCGATGCCGGGAGCCGGCGATTCAGCATCGATCACCGGAAGAATCGTCCGCACAATCAGATTCCAGTCGTCATTCAGACTCATCGGAATCACCGGCTGCACATTCAGCGTGAAGCGGGTCGCATCGTTCACGCCAATTCCGAAATCCCAGTTCGCCTGAAACGGCACGGAAATCAGGCTGGCCACAGGATTAGCCAGCTGCTGGGCGAGATCGCCGCCTCCGCCGGCGGGCTCGGCGGCCGCGGTGGAGGGCTCGGCGGCCGTCACCATCGCGGCGGTTGCGGTGATGGTGCAGAGGGCAGAGAACAGGGGTTTCATGGGGGTTGGTTGGGTGAGGTGGATGAGGAAGGACTTTCTTGTCAGGAAAGACAGAGGCATTGCAAGTACGGAAGTGGCCCGCGACTCCGCAAGGCGGCGGAAATCACCGCGCCACCGCACGACCACGGGACACAGGAAAGCAAACTCTGCCTCAGGAAGGCAGGCTGCCTGCAAGGTGCGCACCGGCCTTGTACCGGGGATCCGCGCGGCGGATCTCAGTAGAGCAGCCCGCGGCGGCCGCGCAGCTTGTCATTCACGTTCTCGCGCTTGTCGTAGTAATCCTCGATGCGGTCGGCAGGTCCGTTGTAATGACGGCGGTCGACGCGGTCTTCACGGCGGTCCATGCGGTCCTCGACACGGTCGACGCGTCCGGCGGCACAGGAACTGAAAAGGCTGGCAGTGACAGCAGCAAGGAAGATCAGGGCAGTGGCTTTCATAGAGGTGGTGATCAGGCAGCTTCTTTCGCTAGCCGCATAGCCCGCGTACACGGATTCCCGGGATCGCGCCATGGAACCTTGGTTGCATGTCATCCCTCCATGGACGGATCGGTCCCGGCAGACGTAGGATCTGCAATCCCCCGGTTCAATTTTCCCATCCCATGAATGCCCTCTCTTTCTCCGCCCTCCTCCTGCTGGCAGCGTGCGCCCCGGCAGCCGCCGACACGTGGCCCGTCTGGCGCGGCGACAGCGCCATGACCGGCGTAAGCAGCACCACCTTCCAGTTTCCGCTCAAGCTCGCATGGAAATTCACGGCCGCCAAACCCATCAAGGCGACGGCGGTGAGCGACGGGAAGCACTTTTTCATCGGCGACGGCAAGGGCGTCTTCCGCGCCCTCAAGGCCGATGACGGATCGGTCGCATGGGAATTCGCGGCCGGCGACGCCATCGAAGGCAGTGCCCTGATCGTGCGCGATTCCGTTGTCTTCGGATGCGTGGATGGCAATGTCTACGCCCTGGAAGCAGCGACCGGAAAGCAGCAGTGGCGCTTCACCACGGAAGGGGAAGTCCGCTCTGGTGCCAATTTCTGGAACCGCGAGGGAGCCACTCCGCTCGTCATCGTGGGTTCCTACGACA
Source organism: Verrucomicrobiota bacterium (assembly GCA_039795165.1). GTDB lineage: Bacteria > Verrucomicrobiota > Verrucomicrobiia > Verrucomicrobiales > V1-33 > V1-33. The sequence goes on from JBDKER010000004.1 coordinate 33,539, forward strand.
ACCGGCTCTACGCGCTCGACTCCGCCACCGGAGCCAAAGTCTGGGCCGTCGAAACAGGCAATTACGTCAATGGCAGCGCCTGCATCACGGATGGTCAGACCATGTTCGGAGGCTGCGACGGCTTTCTCTATGCCATCAGGCTCACGGATGGCTCGGAGGCCGGCAAAACGGAAGTCAACAATCCCATCGCCAGCACCGTGGCCGCCCGCGACGGCATCGCCGTCTTCGGTCACTACGGCAATGAAATCGTCGCCATCGACGCCCGCAGCCGATCCCCGAAATGGACGTACAAGGACCGCGAATTCCCCTTCTTCTCGTCCCCGGCCGTCACCCCGGACGGACTCGTCATCGCAGGCGACCGCGGCAAGCGGCTCCATGCCCTCAACCTCGCGGACGGCTCGGAAAAATGGGCCTTCCGCGCCAAAGGACGCATCGACAGCTCACCCGTCGCCGCCGGTTCCGCCATCCTCTTCGGGAGCGACGACGGCTTCATCTACGCGGTCAGCCCGAAGGATGGCGAGGAACTCTGGAAATACGAGGTCGGTCAGCCTGTCCAGACCAGCCCATGCCCCGCCGCCGGCCGCCTCGTCATGGGGGCCGACGACGGAGTCATCTATTGCTTCCGCAGCGCGGAATGAACAGGCTCAGTGGGCGTAGTAGTCGACCACCAGAACCTTATCGAGCACAGGCTTGAGCAGGCCCACGAACTCCACGTGCGCCGGTTCCTTGAGGTAATGATTCTCCAGCGAGGCCTTGTCCTTGAAGGTCGCTGTGAAAACATGCGTGAATCCCTGATCAAGACCCTCGGGGCTCACGTTCGTGCCGTGCTCGAATGACAGCACGGACGGCAGCTTCGTCTTGAGGGCCGCAAAGGCCTTCACGACCTCGTCAACCTTCTCCTTCGGGGCGTCATCCTTGAATTTGAACAGAACGACGTGGCGGTACGGGGCGGCAGTGGCCTCGCTGGCAGCAGTGGCGTGATGGCTGGACATGAAAACCGTAGCGGCCATGGCCGCCGCAAGTGCAGTGGTGAAAAGCAGTCGCTTCATAAGTGTCCGTAAGCGTGGAACCCGCGCCGCAGGGCGTCAAGCCCGCGCCCGCGCCCCGCTTCCAAACGCCGCTTTATTTTCCAGCGGGCCGCGATAGCCTCGCGACTCCCGATTTCCAGACCGTGGTCCCCCACGCCCACCCTTCAGCGATTTTTCCCTATGATGACCGCCGCTCAGATCCGCCAGAGCTTCCTCGATTTCTTCCGCTCGAAGCAGCACACCATCGTGCCCTCCAGCAGCCTCCTGCCGGATAGCCCGAACCTCCTCTTCACCAATGCCGGCATGAACCAGTTCGTGCCCATCTTCCTCGGTCAGATCGAATGCCCCTACAAACCCGGGCGCGCCGCCGATACCCAGAAGTGCATCCGCGCCGGCGGCAAGCACAACGACCTCGACGACGTCGGACTCGATACCTACCACCACACGTTCTTCGAAATGCTCGGGAACTGGAGCTTCGGCGACTACTTCAAGAAGGAAGCCATCGCATGGGCATGGGAACTCATCATCGAGGTCTGGAAATTCCCCGCGGAACGCGTCTACGCCACCATCTACCAACCCGGTCCCGGCGACCCCTCGGAACGCGATCAGGAAGCATGGGAAATCTGGGCGGAGAAGTTCCGCAGCGTCGGCCTCGACCCGGAGATCCACATCGTGAACGGCAACAAGAAGGACAACTTCTGGATGATGGGCGAAACCGGTCCCTGCGGCCCCTGCACGGAAATTCACGTCGACCTCACCCCCGGTCCCGTCCGCACAGACATCGCACGCCAGAAGGCCGGTGCCCTCCTCGTCAATGGCCCCACCGCCGCCTGCATCGAAATCTGGAACAATGTCTTCATCCAGTACAATGCCAACCCCGACGGATCCTTCGTCCCTCTCCCCGCCCAGCACGTCGACACCGGCATGGGCTTCGAACGCGTCGTCTCCATCATCCACGGCACGAAGAATTTCACCGACTTCGAAAACGCACGCATCTCCAACTACGAAACCGATGTCTTCCGCCCCCTCTTCGACGAAATCGAAAAACTAAGCGGCCGCCAATATACATCGACCTTGCCCGCGCCCGGCAGCACAGGCGCAACCGAACAGGAGAAAGTCGACGTCGCCTTCCGCGTCATCGCCGACCACATCCGCACTCTCACCTTCTCCATCGCCGATGGCATCGTCCCCGGCAACAGTGACCGGAACTACGTTCTCCGCCGCATCCTCCGCCGCGCCGTCCGCTACGGCCGTACCCTCGGCTTCACCGAACCCTTCTTCTACAAACTCGTCGATACCCTCGCCAGCCACATGGGCGATGTCTTCCCCGAACTCAAACAACGGAAGGATTTCGTAAAGCAAACCCTCAAAACCGAAGAAGAAGCCTTCAACCGGACTCTCGATAAGGGGATTGCCCTCTTTGAACAGGAAGCCGCCCAGCCAGCTTCCCCGGGACGGATCTCCGGGGCCTTCGCGTTCCGCCTCTACGACGAACAGGGCTTCCCGCTCGACCTCACGGAACTGATGGCCCGTGAGCGTGGGCTGACGGTCGACAAGGATGGCTTCGAGACACTCATGGAGGAACAACGGGAACGCGCCCGCGCCGCCCAGAAGAAGACGGTCATCAAACTGTCGGAAATCGAAACGAAGGAAGCCACGGAATTCAAAGGCTACGATCTCCCGGAAGTGGAATCGAAGGTGCTTGAAGTGGTGCACATGGATGGCAAGGCCGCCGTCGTGCTGGACGCTTCTCCGTTCTATGCGGAAATGGGTGGTCAGCTCGGCGATACCGGCACGCTGCTCGCTGGCGCGGAAATCATTCCTGTCCACAATACCCAGAAGTCAGGCCACACATGGCTGCACTACGTGGATCCGGACACGAAGCTCCAGCCTGGTGCCACGGTGACGGCACGGGTCGACCCAGCCCGCCGCGCGGCCATTTCCCGTCACCACAGCGTGACGCACCTGCTGCACTGGGCACTCCACGAAGTGGTTTCACGCGACGCCACCCAGAAGGGTTCCTACGTCGGTCCGGAGAAGCTGACCTTCGACTTCAACAGCGCCGCCCTCAGCCCACAGCAGCTCGTGGATGTCGAACGCCTCGTGAACGAACGCATTCTCGAAAACGCGCCGGTCACATGGCAGGAGGTGAAGTACAGCCACATCCGGGAACGCAGCGACATCATGCAGGCCTTCGGCGAGAAGTACGGCGACTGGGTCCGCGTCGTCCAGATCGGCGGCAAGGCCACCGGCCTCGATGGCTACAGCATGGAACTCTGCGGCGGCACCCACGTGCGCGGCACAGGCGAAATCGGCCTCTTCCGCATCGTCGGCGAAGCCGCCACCGGTGCAGGCATCCGCCGCATCGAAGCCGTCGCCGGACTCACCGCCTACGAACAGGCTGCGCAGGACAGCGCCCGCCTCAAGGCCCTCGCCACAAGGATCGGCAGCCCCCTCCCGGACCTCGAAAAGAAAATCGACCTCCTCACCGAACACGCCAAAACCCTCGAGAAATCCCTCCGCGCCGCCCAGCAGCGCGAAGCCGCCGGATGCGCCCGGGACCTCCTCGCCACCGCCTCCGGCAACACCATTGTCGCCAGCCTCGGCGAGACCGACGCGGATTACACCATGGCCGTCAGCGATGCCCTCAAGGCCTCGTTCAAAGGCATCGTTGTCCTCGGCTCCAGCAGCGCCGGCAGCGTCGCTCTCATCGCCGCCGTCTCCCCGGATTTCCAAAGCAGAGTCCAGGCCGGCAAAATCATCAGCGCCATCGCCCCCATCGTCGGCGGCAAAGGCGGCGGGAAGCCGGACTTCGCCCGCGGCGGCGGCAAGGATGTCAGCAAACTCGACGCAGCCCTCGCCGAAGCCCGCCGCCTCATCGAGGGCTCGTAAGGGACCGAATGGTGTAAGCTTCCCCGTCAACGGAACAATTTCCCGTCGAGCTACCAAGCCGGGGTCATTCAACACAATCCAGAGAGGCAGAGTCGAAGGCCTGATGGAGAGCCTGGCTTGAGGTGATAATGAGGCGGCTGGCTTTGGCGATGGAGTCGAGACGCTGCTCGACAGTGATGCGGGACACGCGCCCGGTCTTGGCGAGATGGCGAACGAGGGCGATGTCCTTGGGCCGTCCGACGAGCAGCTTAGTGGCGGCCAGGTCGTGCGGATCCAGTGCGCCTGTTCCGTCGCAGTCGGGAACCGGGACGAGTCGTTCCCGCCAGCCGACAGGCAGCGTCTCGAAGATGGAATCGCGCAGGACATCGGCATGATAGCCGTGACGGAGATGAAAGGCCCCGGGTTCGCCGAGAGACTGATGGATCATCAGCGCAGTGGCTTCATCAAAGGGAAGCGGGCAGGGGTCGGCATCATAGGTGGCGGCGAGGGGCTCTGAGCCGACCCCTAGCCCCGGAAATGAGGCCAGCAGGGAGGCGGAGCCAAGGACGACGACCCGACAATCCTCGGCGAGGGTTCTCACGGACCGAACCAAATACTGAAAGGAACTGAGGTTTATGCAGAGAGAGTCGGTTTGGGGAAGGGCCCACCGACAAAAGGCGAGCAGGACCGCAACTGATCGTGGTGTGCATCCGCAGGTGGACGGCGCAGAACCTCCAGCAGTGCCGCACGACTTTCCGGATCCCGGCAGCCCTCCAGCAGCCACTGCCGCCATTCGAGGAGGGGGGCGGGATGCAGCCGTGCCTGAGAGAGCCAGCGTTCAATATTGGCCAGCGCCCAGTCCCATGCCGCTGGATTGGTTTCCAGAGCAGCGGCGATGGCCTGCCAGCGGATCAGCGGATCGGCGCGGAAGCAGTGGAAGTCGTCGGTGCGGCGCACGCGGAAAGCATAACACGGATTCGATCAGGCGGAAACCGGCTGGGCGGCAGTGATCATCTTTTTTGAATGAGCTTCCAGAGTCGTCGGGGAGTGAGGCCCGGATCAGCCTGCCGGGGGATGGGGTCGTCGAAGAACCGATTGGACATGCAGCGGAGTGCTGCGGATGGGGAATTAGAGATACCGAAAAAGCGCGGCGGGGGAAAGGCAATGGAGTCGGGACGGGGTGGATATTCCAAGGCGGTCATGAGTCAATGCGGACACGGATGATGAAGCGAGGTGCAGGCGGCGGGGTGCCCCGTTTCTTGTTTCCCGTCCCCAGGTGGGAATCGGGAGGCGAGGGGGCGAACGGCGGAAACGAGAGGGAAACGGATGAGCCAGTGAAGGGGAGATTGTGGAAACGTGACCGCCTCCGGGCGAAACGGGGGCGGAAAGGTTCGGTCGTTGGCAAGGGAAACGAGGAGGCTGATTCCCGTGTGGCGCTTGATCCTTGTGGCCGTCGGTGGGTGCGGGCAGGGGAAGGGGCCGTCGGGTGGAAGACGAAGCCGTGGCCATGGGGCCGTGCGGGAAGGTTCAATAATCCGCTGGAAACTTATGCGCCGGAAGCATACGGATGGCTTGGGAAGCGAGTGGACGACCGGTAAGTTTCCCTGCATCTTCCCCGGATGCCAGGCTCTAGAGCTTCGCAACCGACTGAAAATCAATCGGCTCCATAGTTCAACGGATAGAACGGGGGTTTCCTAAACTTCAAATCTGGGTTCGATTCCCGGTGGAGCCACTTTACTGAAAATGGCAGCGGGATCGGTGGGGTGGCTGGTAGCTGTGGAGTTGGGGCGGTGGGTGCATGGGGTTGGGCATCCGCACCCGCGGATGTCCGTGGGGGTGGTGGCTGGGGAGGATGACCGTATCTGGGATTGAACGTTTGGCAGGGCTGCGCATCTAAATCTGGGAGGGCGTGGTTCTGCGGCCTTCGCGAACCACCCGATTCAACCTGTTTTTTTACTGATCCTATGAAATTCGCTTCTTCGATTCAGCGCCGCCGGCGTCGCGGCTTCACGCTCATGGAACTTCTGCTGGTGCTGGCCATCATTGGTCTGCTGGTGGCGGGTGGTTCGGTGGCCTTCAGCGGGGTCATGGACAACGCCCGGATTACCAAGACCGAGACGCAGTTGGCGCGGATCCAAGGGTACATTCAGATGTACACGTCGCGTCAGAACGGGCGGCTGCCGACGCAGGCGGTGGGGCTGCAGGCCCTGCTGAACACGGGGATTGCTTCGGCTCCGGAGGAACTCATGGATCCTTGGGGTGAGCCGCTGCAGTACAACATTCCGGCCCGCCGCAGCACGGCGGACAAGTACGATCTCTATTCCAAGGGGAAGGACAAGATTGAAGGTACGGAAGACGACATCGGCAACTGGTCGATGGCGCAGTGAGTAGACCTCGCGGGGGATCGTCCCCTGTTCACGGGAGGCCTTGCGTCTCCGGCACCACCTGACTTTTCCCAATGAAACGGCACGGCTTCACGCTCATGGAGATGCTCGTCGTGCTGGCGATTGTGGGCATGCTCTTTGCGGGGGCGTTCCGTGGGATGGCGTCGCTCAATGACGAACGTGCGCTGCGGGCACCGCTCAACGAACTCCGGTCGATGGCGAAGAAGGCGTGGCAGCGGTCCATGCAGGAACAGCGGGCGTGGCAGATCCGGTTCCGGCCGGGCAGCATGGTGCTTGAACCGCGCCAGGCGACTCAGGCGGACGACCGTGCCATGATGGCGGCTGCGGATCAGCTCGCGCGCCGGGGATCGGGGATTGTGACGTATTCGTTCGATCCCGAGGTGCAGGTGGAGATCCGGCACTGGGCGGAGAGGGAATGGCATCCGCCTCTGCCCGACGTCTGGGTTTTCGAGCACAGTGGGCTCTGTGAGCCGATCAGTGTGCGCTTCCGGAGTTCGATTGGAGCGATTGCGGTGCAGTTTGATCCTTTGACGGCGGCGGTGAACTATGAGGAATTCTTTCCGGCTAACGAATGAAGACGACTTCTGTCCGCCGCAGACCGCGCCGATCCGCCATGATCATCATGGAGGTGCTCGTGGCGCTGGGAGTGTTCGGGCTTGCCGTGACTGGACTGATCCGTGCGCTCACGGTGGCGGCGCAGACTGCGGTGATTTCCCAGCTGGAACTCCGCATGATTCTGCGGCTGCAGTCGACGCTTACGGAGTACAGCAAGATTGCCCGCATTGAGGAAGGCAGCTGGCGCAGTGATCCTGACGAACTGGGCGTGTGGACGGAAACGGAAGTGGTCCTGCTCGAGGACATTCTGAATTCGGAGGGTCAGCCGCTTACGGACATGTACCGGATCCGGGTCACGGGATTCTACGACAATTTCGGACAGGCGGGCGAAATGTCTGCTGAGACGCTGCGGTACGGCCGGCTGTACCAGACGACGGGAACGGCCGGGGCGGCCGCACCGCCGGCTGGGGGAGGGCAGGGCACCCCGCCACCAGGAGGAGGAAGATGAAACGGAATCCGGCACAACGCGTCCTGCGGGGCTTTACGCTGGTGGAGGTCATGCTCGGCATGGCGCTCGTGGGCCTGCTCACGGGAGCGATTTTTGCCGTGCAGCGGGGAGCGCTCACGGTGAGCACGGAAATTGCGGAACGGGAAGCCAAGACCATGCGGGTGCATGCCTTCTGCGAACTGCTCCGCCGCACCTTCGAACAGGCACCGGGGAATTCCCGGGTCAATCTCCAGGCGTACGGCGGTGGAGGATCGGACCTCACGGAAGTCGCCTTCACGGATTATCCTCTCGCCTTCAATTGGCCAGGCATCACGGCTGGATCGAAAACCGTCATTTTCCGGACGGAGCGGGGAGCCAGCGGGCTTGGCCAGCAGGCGTCCGTGCTCTATCTGGATGAGGAACAGAGTCAGCTCTGGCAGCAGGGTCAGTTCGAGGAATCGAAGGTGCTGGGTCGGCTCACGCTGCTTGACGGCATTGCCTTTCTTGGCTGGCGCTTCTTCAATGACACCACGCAGGAGTGGGAACTGGAATGGCCGCTCACGAATACGAGACGTCCGTCCTTTGTCGAGATGACGCTGCAGTTTATTGATGGATACGATCCTGTCCGGCTCGTGTTCTGGATCCCGACCATGGCAAATCCACAGGCCTTCACGACCGGACTCGGTGGCGGCGGCGGGGCGGGAGCTGGCATTCCCGGTGGTGGTATCCCCGGAGGACCTGCCGTGGGTGGTCCCGGTGGACCCGGCGGCGGTGGACGTCCCGGAGCCGGGGGCGGCGGACGGGGTGATGGTGGCCGCGGTCCTGGCGGCGGAGGTGGGCGTGGCCCCGGGGGCGGCGGTGGCCGCGGGCCTGGCGGTGGTGGTGGCGGCGGCCGCGGAGGCCCACCCGGGGGCGGTGGCGGGCGCTGATGCGACGGTAGTCAGCCAGTCAGCTGGGTAGCCATGACGCCCAGCGCGTTCGGCTATGGCTGGCGCTGGATCTGGTCAGCCGGTCGGCAAATCGCGGCCTTTGCTCAGACCAGCATGAGGGCTGGATTCTCGAGCAGTTTGCGCAGAGCAGCGAGGTAAGTGGCTCCCACGGCTCCGTCGATGACCCGGTGGTCGCAGCTCATGCCGACCCACATGCGGTCGCCCACGGTCAGTTCGCCCTTGGCGTTGACTACGGGAACCTTGCGGGCCGCCCCGATGGACAGAATGGCTGATTGCGGAGGATTGATGATCGCGTCGAAATTGTCGATGCCGTAGGCTCCGAGATTGGAAACTGTGATGGTTCCGCCGGCGAATTCATCCGGCGAGAGTTTCTTCGACTTGGCCCGTGCTGCGAAGTCCTTCACAGCGGTGCTGATTTCGAGGAGCGACTTCCGGTGGGCATCGCGCAGCACGGGCGTCACGAGGCCCTCTTCGACCGCAATGGCCACACTCACATTGACTGCGGCGAACTGCACGATGGCATCGCCGTCGAAGGATGCGTTCACTCCGGGAACCTGGGCCGCCGCGGCGGCGACTGCCTTGAGGATGAAATCGTTGACGGTGTACTTGTTGCCACCACTCTTCTCGGTCCCGGCATTGATTTCCTGGCGCAGCGCAAGGATGGGCGCGGCGTCCACTTCGATGTTCAGGTAGAAGTGGGGAATCTGGGTCTTGCTGGCCAGCAGGCGGTCTGCAATGATGGTCCGCATGCCTGTCAGGGGAATCCTCTGATCGTCAGGTCCTGCGACCGGGCGGATTGTCTGCACGGGACGTCCGGCTGGAGCAGATCCTCCCACTGGGGCGCTCAGGACGTCGGCGCGCACGATGCGGCCTCCCGGTCCGGTCCCGGCCAGCGTCCGCAGATCGACGCCCTTTTCGGCAGCGATTTTCCTGGCGAGCGGAGAAGCCTTGATGCGTCCACCGTTCGTGGGTGCCGCCGCCGCCCGGGAAGAGTTGCCCTTTGCTGCGGGTGCCGAGGCTGCACCACCGCCGGATGCCGCCGGGGCCGCTGGCTTCACCGGGGCCTTGGCTACCGGTGCTTCGGGAACGGCTTCGCCTTCCTCCACCAGAACCGCGAGGGCTGCGCCCAGCACCGCCTTGCTCCCCGCCGTGACATAAATCTTCCCGAGAATCCCGTCGTCGTTGGCCGCCATTTCCATGGTTGCCTTGTCGGTCTCCACCTCAGCCAGCACATCGCCCACGGCGACCTTGTCTCCCTCTTTCTTCAGCCACTTCACGAGGGTACCCTCGGTCATGGTATCGCTGAGCTTCGGCATTTCAATGATGGTGGCCATAGATCGGCCACTCATGCCGCTGCCTCCCACCCCAGCAACTGGAAATCACCTCGCACCGCCCCCTTGGCAGACATGCCCGGGCGAGCACCGGCACCCGTGTGATTACTGGTAACGCCGCAAAAGCGGGGCCTTCACTATTTTTCCTCGACAGTCACCGCCCGGGATGACACGATCCCGGCATGAACGACATCGATACTGAACCCGATACCCCTGCGCCATACGATCCACACCAGTTGTTTGCCGCGCTGGAGAATGCGCCGATCACCACGGGGCGGACGATCATGAAACGCCGGGGATTTGAGCCCGTGGAACCGGAGGCGATCCCGCCGATCGATCTCAAAGGGTACCTGTGGGAACTGCTCTATGCCCTCGCGGCGCACCGGTGTTTCTTTGAATTCACCAATTCCATGACCGACGACGCTCTCTACCGGCATCTTGACGATTGGCTTGACCATGACTTCGAGGACATTCCGCTGTCGTTTCAGATGAACTGTCATCACGACTGTTCGCCCGCTCTCGGCGCTCCTGGTTACGATGAAGCCTTCGAGGACACGGAAAACCTCGAGGAATGCTGGGATTTCGATGGTCCGGCACCTGTGACCGACCGCGATCGCTTTCTACCGCACCCGCCATGGGCGCGTTCCTCGGCCGGCGAAAAAACCGAGCCGATCAGTGCCATGGAATATCCCGCCGATGAACTGGTCTCTGAACTGGAAGCAGACGACTCCGAGTCTGCCAGCGATTGGCTGCGTCCCGGGGCGGCCCTTCAGAAAGAGAACTTCGAGCCTCCTGCGCCCGACCAGCTGCCCGCGGGCCGCGTCCGGGCTGCCCTGTGGGAACTGCTGCACCAGCTTGCGGTGCGTGGCACCTTCGTGACCGTCACCAACCATCTTACGGACACCGATCTCTATGGTGCCCTCTGGTTGAAGGTCCTTGGCGGAAACGGCACGCTTCCGCCGGGCCGCGAGCTTCGCTCCCGGGTCATCGTCAGCTTCCGTGATTGCCCTGCCGGTGGCAGCACCGCTCCGGTCTCCCGCGACTGGCGGCTTCCCCGGCCGCCGTTCTGAATGGGTCGAGCCACTGCGGCTGATTTCTGCTGCTGGAGGTGATGGCGTCAGGGCGGTGGTGCGAGGCTGCCACCGTGGGCCCAGCGGCTCGCGACCTCGATGAAAGGGGCGCGGTCCGCCTCGTAGGAAGGAGGGGCCGACACCCAATTCGCCAGCACCTCTGCCACCCGGCCGCTGTCATGGACAAAGCGAGCCGGTTCCGGATTCATCCACGCCGCGGTAGGGTCGTCGCTCAGGCAGATCAGGGAGACGTCCTTTGGTATCCTCAATCCCTGCTGCTGCAGGAAACTGAAGGCGGCGAGGTACTCAAACCAGGAAACCGTGATCACAGCGGTGGGCGGACGGAGCCGCCAGACCCGGCGCAGACACCGGCGCATGGCTGCGGGGCTGAACTCGTGTTCCACGGGAGTGGAGACGCCGGCCGAAAAGCGTCCGCCTGCTTCATGAACCACGGAAGCCAGAGCTTTGCGGAAGGCCTTGAGAAAGGCCGGAGGCCGGTCGAGCAGCGGCGCGGTGATGAAGCGGTGGCCCTGGCCGACGGCGCGGCGCACGGCTTCCTCCACCATTTGCGCTCCTGCGTAGCCCACACAGGGCACCCGGGCGGCACCGGGTGAGCCGGCGAACTGAAAGAAGGGAACGCCGCAGTCCTGCCCCCATTCTGCAAGGGCGGGCGTTCCCCGGACGGCAATCACGGCCTGGGGACGTTCCAGCTGCAGCACCGCCGCCCATTGCGCATGATGTCGCTGATCCGAGCCGTAGTCCACGGCATGCACCCGGATCGTCCAATGCTCCGGCCCGAGGATTTCGCCGATGCGGGCGACGGTCATCCAGAACGCTTCGTTGGGAGAGGCGCCGAGATCACGGGGAGTCAGGAACACAAGATGGCGCGGGTTCTGAGGGAGTGCGGCAGGCGGCGGCAGCGCATCGCCGCGGACCCGGAAACGGCAGCGTGCTCCGCGGGTCTCGATAAGGCCATCCCGCACGAGTCGGCTCAGGGCCGTGGCCACATTTCCATGTCCCACACCAAGTGCCTTCGCGAGAAACCGCAGTCCCGGGAGTTCCCCTGTCCAGCGGCCGGACAGAATTCCTTCGCGCAGCGCCTGTTCAGCGGCATCCGCCCTCGTCACCCGCGGGATCAGTTCCCGGCTCAGGGGAGGATTGCCGCGTCGGGACCATGGGCGCTTGTTCATGGGGATGCTCCATGTCCGGATCGGGCGGAGGATCCAAGCGGAAACTGAACCGATTTCCGGAACAGAGAAGAATTCTCGACGGGCTGAAGTGCAGCGGCATGCATGCATAGGTATGCCATCCAAAGCTCACCGATCCCCTGCATCACTTGCCTTGCCTGTGGTTCTCCTTTCCAGCGTACTTGGTCTGCTCTGCTGCAGCCGGACCGAAACCGCGGTCACCAATAGCGGAGCCGATCTCATCTTCACTGGCGGCGACATTCTCACCATGGCGGGAACCGAGCCCGCATACGCCGAAGCGCTTGCCATCAAGGATGGGCGCATCGCCGCCATCGGCAGCCGGGAGTCCGTCTTGAAGAACAAGGGTGCCGCCACGAAAGTGGTTGACCTGGGAGGCCGGACCATGCTGCCCGGATTCATCGACACGCACGGGCACATGATTTATGCGGGCAAGAATCTGGTCGATGCCAATCTCTTCAACTGCGCGGACATTCCCGACCTGCTGGCCCGCATGAAGGCGCAGGTGGCAAGGGTGCCTGAGGACGCATGGATTGTGGGCTTTGGTTATCAGGCGCGCACCATGAAGGAAGGTCGGCCCCCGACCATTGAGGAACTCGACAGTGTCTCAGCCGGGCGCCCCGTCATGGTGGTCGACAGTTCCGGGCACCTCGGTGCGGGCAACACGGCGGCGTTCAAGGCGGCTGGAATCAGCGCGGAAACACCCGACCCGGCGGGCGGAGTCTTTGCGCGCCGGGAGGGTTCGCGGGAACTGGCGGGACCGATGGAGGAGACGGCGCTCAATGCGGTGCGCAGCAAGCGCCCGCCCTTCAGCGGGAAACTGGCGGAGCAGGCTGTCACTGGAGCGGCCCGCCTCTGGGCCAGCTACGGACAGACGACGGCGCAGGAAGCCGGGCTCGGTCTGGGGAACGACGACATTGCCATCGTCCGCCATGCCATCGACAACCAATTGCTGCCCATCGACCTGTTCATTGCGGCCAAGGATTCGACGACTGATGAGACGATCCATGCGGCCTACACGGTGGCCAGCGAGTACAACCGCAATCCGGAAGGCACGTCGCAGAAGCTCCTCGCGGAACGTCCTGATCTCGACAAACGCTACATCAACCGGGTCCGGCTCGGTGGAGTGAAGTTCTGGCTGGATGGGAGCCTCGATACGGCATGGTTCACCGAGCCGTACACCGTCAATCCGCCGGGCAAGGAAGGGGCGTTCGCGGGCTACCGTCAGATTCCGGACGAGGTGCTCGACGCGGCCTTCGACAAGTACTGGCCGACGAATTTTCAGATTCACATGCACATGAACGGAGATGCGGCGGCCGATCAGGCCCTCAGGGCCATTGAACGCGCTGTCCAGAAGCACGGGATGTCGGACCACCGTCCGGTTTTCATCCACGCCACGTGGCTGCGGAAAGATCAGATCGACCGCATGAAGGACTGCGGAGCCATTCCCAGCTTCCTGACGGCGGGAATTGCGTCCGGGGGCGACTCCGTCGTGAAGCTCTGGGGTCCGGAGCGCTCGGCCGGAGCCATGGCGGCCAATACCTTCCTGAAGCGCGGCCTTCCCTTTACCTTTTCACACGATGCACCAGTCTCTCCCGTGCCCACGATTCTCGGGTTGGTGGATGCGGGCGTGAACCGGGTGGCGGGCAGCGGCACGGTCGTCGGACCGGACGAACGGATTCCGGCGTATGCAGCCCTGCGGGCCGTCACTGCGATGGCGGCCTTCCAGATCCGCGAGGAAAAAACCAAGGGAACGCTCGAAGTCGGCAAACTGGCGGACCTTGTCATTCTGGACCGCAATCCGCTCAAGGTGGAGCCGGCCAGCATCAAGGACATCGCGGTCGAGGAAACCATCAAGGAAGGCCGCACGGTCTACCAGAAGTCAGCGACCACCGGAGCGCTCCCGCAGGGTCCCGGTACTGGGCTGTGCGTCTGCAGCCTTCAGCCGGTCCGCTTTCCGCGCCCGCTTGACATGGTGAACGCTGCGGTTCTTGGCCGCCTCGCCATGGCCGCGGGCATGCAGCCTGAATGAGGGCCGGGATCATGAAGCACAACGGTATCGTCCCTTTCGCCGTCTGGCCCGTTGCGGCGGCGGTTGCCTTTTCGGCCTCACGCCCGGTCCATGCTGCGGATTCGGAAACCGCCCGCCTTGCCGCTCTGGAACGGGAAATGGCCTCGCTGAAACAGCTTCTCCTGCAGCAGGTGCAGCGCAATGATGCCCTCGCGGCGGAAGTCGAGCGGTTGCGCAGCGCGGATCAGTCATCCCCGGAGCCCTCACCCGAAGTGCCCTCTTCCGCGACCTCCGCGGCTCCCTCGGATTCGCCTCCTTCGAAGCAGCCCGTGGAGCCGCCTGCTGCTCGTCCTGCGTCCGTGCCTCCGTCCGGAGGGCTGGTGAAAACGTCCCGTCCTGACTTCCGCCTGACGCTGGGGGGGTCGGTCCGGGCGGTGGCCATGTACAGTGAGAAGCGTCCGGTGGGCAGTGCCGGGGCGGTTTTCATGCTCGCTCCTCCGGATGTCACGGGGACGGAAAGTGTTTTCGATTACACCGCACAGTACAGCACCCTCCGGGCAGGCATCGAGGGTCCGGAGTTCCATGGAATGAAGACCGGAGCCACCATGCTCTTTCAGTTCTACAATGGCCAGCTGCTGGATGACCAGTACGGCTTCACTCCGGGGCTCGCGTATGCATGGCTCGATGATGGGCACTGGAATCTTTCGTTTGGCCGCCGGTTCGACCTCTTCAGTGAACGGCAGCCGGAAATGGTCGATGGATTCGGCATCCTCGGAGCCTCCGGTAATCCGGGCAACAGCCTGCGCACCCAGCTGCGCGCCGAATACCGAAGTGAATTCGGTGGTGACCACGCCTTCAGCCTCGGCGCTGCTCTGAGCGAGCCGATCTCCACCAGCATCTCCGATGACTTCAAGGACCGGGCCGAAGACAACGGCATGCCCAATCTTGAAGCAAAGGCCCAGCTCCGCCTCGGTCAGCCCGATGGCGATACTCTGCTTGCCCGGCCAGCCCTGGAAGCCGGCGTCTCGGGCGTCTACGGCGAGTTCCGCAAGTTCACGGGAACGGCTCCGCCATGGCCGCCGCCTGATATCATCCGTCCGTGGGGAGCCGCACTCGAGGCCGGAGCCCGCCTCGGCAGCCGCTTCGGCATCCACGGGGAACTCTATGCCGGCGAAGCCCTCGGCAATTACCTCGGCACAGCCCTCCAGACGGTCAATCCCGCGAACCGGAAGGCGATCGCCAGCCACGGTGGCTGGCTGGAAGCCACGCTCGTCTTCACCCCCAGCCTCCGCATGAATGCCGGATACGGCATCGACCAACCGGATCGCGCCGACCTCTTTGCCGGACAGGTTGCCCGCAACCAGACCGCCTATCTCAACCTGTTCTCGAGCATAACCCCGGAACTCACCGTCGGCCTTGAGCAGACGTGGCGAAGAACCGAATACCTTGGCCTGCAGGGATCCGACCGTGCTAATGAGGGTTGGTCGACCATGCTGAGCCTTCAGTACGGCTTCTGAACAAGTCCCGCCACACCATGAATTTCCGCCATCTGCTGCCCGCGGCCGCTGCCCTTGCGGCGGGATCCGCCGCCTTTCTGCTTTCTGCCCGATCTCCCGAGGCTGCCCAGTCTCTGCCCGCTGCCACCGCACCGCGCAGTGTCCGCATCTATATGGGAGGCGACATCCTCACCATGCGTGGTGATGCCCCGGAATACGTCGAGGCGCTCGCGGTTGAGAACGGCCGCATCATTCACGCCGGTGACCTCAGTGAAGCCCGCCAGATCGCGGGAACGTCCCCGGAAATCATGGAACTCGGCGGCCGCACGCTCCTTCCTGGTTTCATCGACGGCCACGGACACATTGCTGATTACGTGATGTCATGGGGTAAACCCGACCTCAGCCCGCCCCCGGTCGGCGACACCCGCACCATCACCGATATCCAGAAGAAGCTGTCGGTCTACCTGGCCAGATCGGCTCCTCCTGCCGATCAGCTGGTCGTCATCAGTGGCTATGATGACAGCCTGCTCGAGGAGAAACGCCATCCCACCCGACATGACCTCGACAAGGTCAGCACGAACGTCCCGATTCTGATCGTGCATGCATCCGGCCACCTCGTGGTCGCCAATTCTCCGGCACTGGCCATGGTCGGCATCACTGCGGAAACCGAGGATCCGGACGGCGGGGTCATCCAGCGGGAACAGGGGAGCCGGGAACCCAATGGCGTCCTCGAGGAAACGGCCGGCTATCCATTCATGGCACGCCTGCCGCGCATGGCCCTGCCGGAACAGCTCCGCCTGTTCGACGAAATCCAGGCATGGTGGGCCAGCTACGGCCTGACCACCGCTCAGGATGGATTAAGCAATCCGGCCTCACTGGCGATGCTCCGGGAAGCCGACCGCACCGGCCGTCTCATCCTCGATGTGATTTCCTACCCGATGTGGAAACTCCTGGGCAAAGTCGGCGATTTCGATGCGCGCGCTGCCTCCTTCGATATCTACCCGCCCGGATCCCAGCTCTCCAATGCCGGCCGGGCCTACGAATCGGACCGCCCGGCTGCCACCCCGCCCTCCATCGATGCCAGTTCCCGGGGAAAGCTCAAGGTGGGCACCTACGGCCACCATCACAAGATCGGCGGCATCAAGATCACGCTCGATGGTTCACCGCAGGGGAAAACAGCATTCATGACGCAGCCGTATCATGCCCCGCCGCCCGGTCAGAAGGAAAGCTACCGTGCCTATCCAACCCTCGAACAGGAGGAAGTCAGCGCATGGCTCGACGCCGCGTACCGCCACGGCATCCAGGTCATCGCTCACACCAATGGCGATGCCGCCGTCGATCAGCTCCTCACCGCGGTGGCCGCCGCTCGCGGCAATCACGGAAACAAGGACCTGCGCCCCGTCGCCATTCATGCCCAGCTCGCCCGCTACGATCAGCTCGACCGCATGAAGGAACTCGGCATCATGCCCAGCTTCTTCTCGGCCCACACTTTCTTCTGGGGCGACTGGCATGTGCAGAGCTTCGGACGCGACCGCGCACACCGCATCAGCCCACTCGCCCGCGCCCATGCCATCGGACTCAAGTACTCGAATCACAACGATTCTCCCGTCGTTCCGCCGGACATGATGCGGCTCGTCTGGTCGGCTGTGAACCGCGTCAGCCGCAGCGGCGCAGTGATCGGTTCGGCCGAACGGGTTTCTCCCTTCATCGCCCTCAAAGCGGTGACCGCATGGGCCGCATGGCAGTACTTCGAGGACGATACCAAGGGCACGCTCGAAAATGGCAGGCGCGCCGACCTCGTCCTGCTCGAACGCAATCCCCTCAAGGTGGATCCCATGACCATCCGCGACATCCGTGTCATGGAAACCATCAAGGACGGCAAGACGATCTGGCTGCGGAAATAACCACTGCCTCCCCATGGGAATCGTCAGGATTTCCGGCTGGCACCGCCCGCGGATATCAGTTAGGAACGCAATTCATGAAGAAAATCCTGATCGCCGCATCGGTCTGTGCGTTCCAGCCTGCCGGGGCCATCGACATCATCAAGGCGGATAATGTCACGCCGCTCAACGATCCCCTCAGCTGGCTCGGGGGAGTGGTTCCGGGGCCTGACGACATGGTGGTGGTGGACCGGACGATCCGCTTCTACCGGTTTGCTCCGCTGGGTGGATCCCTCGAAGTCAAAGGCATCCGGGTCACGGACGCCGGGAATCCACTGGCAGTGAATGTCACGGCGGGCGCTGTTCTGGGGATTGGCGCAGGAGGCATCGCGGTCGAGGGCGGCATTTCCCAGTTCGAGACGAGCTATCATCTTGAGTTGAGTCCCGACCTTGAGCTTACGGCGGATCAGTCATGGGACATCGCGGATACCACGCAGGCAGCGGATCTGAAACTGGTGGGCCGGGCCGAGACGGTGCTTGATCTGGGTGGGCGTACGCTCACGAAGAACGGCCCGGGCTTTGTGCAGATCGATGGTGGTTACGATGTCCGCCGCGGGCGCATGGTCTGCACGCAGGGAACGGTGACCCTTGTTTCGGGTGGCTCGGGTGCCCGCAGTCTTGTGGTGCCTGCGGATTTCACGGCGCGCCTTGACGGAGGCGAATTCAATCTCTGCAAGCTGAGCGGTGCCCTCGACTTCAGTGGGCGCATCGAATTGAACGGCGGAACTTTCAGCGTTGGTCCGGTCTTCAGTAGTTCGCTCTACCAGAGCATGACGGCAGGCGGAACCATAGAAGTGCTGGCCGACAGCACCCTCAGTCTGCCCAATCAGAATTCCAAGCCGGCCACCCCGGTCTTCTTCACGGTGGCAGCCCCCATCAGGGGAAATGCCACGCTTACCGTATCGGCCTCGACGCCGCGGACGGCGGATCGGCTCATCCTCACAGGCGATAACAGCGGATTTACCGGGACCATCCGGGTCGCGGCTGCTTCGGGCAATGCCATGCTTCGGCTCGCCGATCCCCGATCGGGTAGCGCAGCTGCTTCATGGTTCATCGCGCAGGGCAATGCGCTCGAGATCGCCGCCGGCCAGATCGAACTGGGTGCGCTCTCCGGCGAGGGCATCGTCGCGAATGCGGCGGCCTCGCCCTCCACGGTCACCGTGGCCGGTGGGCAATTCAGCGGGACCTTCGCCGATGGCCCGGCTCCCCTTGCGCTCCGCAAAACCGGTCCCGGCACCCTCCGTCTCTCCGGTACGTGCCTGCACACGGGCGGCACCAGCGTAACCGATGGCAATCTCGAAATCGCAGCGGCGTCTTTCGATGACCGGGGCGACATCCACCTCGAAGGCGGTGGCCGGCTCACGCTGGCCTTCACCGGAGACATGCCGGTCCGGTCCCTGTTCGTTGATGGTGTACCGCAGCCAGCCGGACGCTGGGGTGCCCCGGGATCCGGTGCCACCAGCACGTCCGACCGCTTCTCCGGTCAAGGCACGATCGAAGTTCTCAGCGGACCCAGTTCGCCTTTTGACCAATGGGCTGCCGCCGCCGGACTTCAGGGAGCCGAGGCGACTCCCACGTCAGACCCGGATGCCGATGGCGTCCCGAACCTGCTGGAGTTCGCCATGGCGGGCGACCCCCGCAGCGGAGATTCAGCTCCCTCGCTCCGCGCCGCCACCGTCCGCGTCACGGGCGAGGATTTTCTGGCGGCCACTTTCCCGGTGCGATCAGGTGCGGTCTTTTCCTCCGGATCGGCTTCGGTCGACGGCTTCACCTGCAAAGTGGAGGGATCCCTGCGGAATCTCGAGTCGTGGAACGCCTCCGTTGCCGAGTGGTGGCCCGCCCTCGCGGATGGCCTCCCGGCTCTCCCGGCCGGCTGGAACTACCGCACCTTCCGCCTCACGGAATCCATGGCGTCCCATCCAGCGGGCGCGCTCCGGTTCCGGGTCTCCCTCCCGTAAAGCTTCCAGCGGTGGCCCGTGGAAAATCCGTGGCTGCAGGCGTGCCCCTGTGGCAGGATGAAGGCATGACGCTGCGATTTTCCGCCCTGCTCGCTGCCCTGCTGGCCCTCGCGGTCTGCCCTGCCCCTGCAGATGCACCCGCAGACGTCCGTCCGGGCGACACCTTCGCGGCGCGCGACACCCTGTCTCCGGCCAGCGACCCGGAAACCGATGCGGCCGCCTGCCTCCAGCAACTCACATGGACGACTGCGGATTTTTCCGTGACCTGCGAACCCCGCCACGAAACCCATGGCGACCTCCTGCTCCGCTTTCCGAGTGCCCTCCCCAGCGGCCATGAGAAGAATGACCGCGTGGCCCTCGAATGGTACCAGGCCCGCAGCCGCGATGGAAAACTGCTGCGCGCCCCCGCCGTCGTCGTCGTTCACGAATCCGGAAAGGGCATGGTGGCCGGCCGCACCTTTGCACGCGGTCTGCGCACGCGTCAGTTCCACACCTTTCTGATTCATCTGCCGGGCTACGGAGCCCGCCGCTCGGACTGGACCGCGGACATCCGCAACCTCCTGCCTTCGATGCGCCAGGCCGTGGCCGATGTGCGCCGCGCCCGGGATGCCATCGCTGCCCTCCCGCAGGTCGATGCCTCGCTCATCGCCGTGCAGGGCACCAGCCTCGGTGGCTTCGTCACGGCTACGGTGGCCGGACTCGACCGGGCCTACCAGCGTGCCTTCATCCTCCTCGCAGGGGGCCAGCTTTCCGAAGTCCTGCTCCACGGGAACCGCGACGCCGCAGGCATGCGGCGGCAACTCGAGGCAGCCGGGATTACCCACGATCAGATCCGCGAACTCTCGATGGCCATTGAACCCATGCGCCTCGCTCACCGCGTCGATTCCTCCCGCACATGGCTCTTCAGCGGGAAATTCGATGAGGTGGTTCCTCCGCGCTGTTCGCATGCCTTCGCTGCCGCCGCCGGACTTGCCGGAGAACATCACCGAGAACTCCCCGTCGGCCATTACTCGGCCGCCCTGCTCCTCCCGGTCATTCTCCAGCAGATCGGCGATCTGATTGGTCAGTCGGCCCCGGCGACCCCTCCGCAGCCGGCGGCATCGCCAGCTCCCGCATCGCCGCCGTCTCCTCCTCAAACGCCGTCAGCAGGCCCTGCACCCGGTCACGCTGGGTCACCATCGCAATGACCAGATACTGGGTAATGGCCAGCCCGTAGCACCACCAGCCCACGGCACTGGCAGCCGATCCCGGCGAACCACCCCATACCACCGCCATGATGGCCAGCACGGGTGACGAACGCCGCAGGTGCAGGTAGAAGAGATTCCGGATAATGTCGCGCCGCTCCCGCCACGCAGCCCGCCTGCCTTCCGCCGTGTGCAGCCGGAGCGACAGCGGCTTCCGGTGCAGGAAGCCGAAAAGGTCCTCGTCGGGCATGCTCTCAATCACCCCCACGGCCAGCAGCAGCCGCAGCACGAGCGTCTGCCAGACCTGCGATTCATCCGTGGTCCGATGCCATGGCAGCCACCCGAAAAGCACATCTTCCAGATTGGCCGTCGCCGCCAGCAGTAGCAGCGCCCCCCGGAACCAGTGCTCCAGATCCCGCTCCAGCTCGGCATCCGACGTCTGCACCCGCAGCACCCGCCGCAGCAGAAAACGGAACAGCGGAATCGCCACCAGCCCGCAGATCAGCCGCACCACCGGCCGCAGCACGGGCTTGAAGACGAAATCGCGGAAAATACTGCCAAAAACTGCCGGCACCCCTGCCGATGCACCGGGATCGCCACCTCCGCCAATCGAAATCCGGAATGGCAGATCTCCGGAAACAATCGTAAACTGCCCACAAGGATGATGCCGCGCCGAACTCTTCTGCTGCAACTCGCCGCCCTCACCAGTCCCGTCTCCCGGGCCGCGGCGGCCAGCCTCACCGTTCCGGAGCAATGCCGCCAGCTCATCACGGTGATCGCACCGGCATGGAACGCCACCCGCGCCACGCTCCGCCGCTGGGAACGCCCGGACAGCCGCAGCCCATGGACTCCCGCCGCCCAGTCCATTGCCGTCGTCCTCGGCCGCGCAGGCCTCCGCCCCGGCCGCGGTCTCCACCCGGCCATTCCCGGCCAACCAGCCAAGCAGGAAGGCGACGGCTGCTCGCCCGCCGGGCTTTTCTCCCTCGACACCGCCTTCGGCACGGCCCCCAAGACTTCGCGTCCCTCCCGATGGCCATGGCTCCCCATGACCAGTCACCACGCCGGAGTCGACGACCCCCGTTCCCGTCACTACAACCGCATCGTCGACCGCCGCTCCGTGCTGCCCGACTGGAGCAGTGCGGAGAACATGATTCCAGGCAGCGGAGTCTACCGGCTCGGACTCGTCGTCCGCCACAACTGGGACCAGCAGCCCGGTGCCGGATCCTGCATTTTCCTCCACATCTGGGACCATCCCGAAGCCACCACAGCCGGCTGCACGGCCATGGACGCAGCCCACCTCGCCAGCCTTCTCCAGTGGCTCCAGCCGTCGGCTACCCCGCTTCTCCTGCAGCTGCCGCAGGCCCTTGCGGCCCGCCTTGCATGGCTGCCGGGGATTGCTTCATGAAAAATCGGATAGCACTTGGTACGATATTTGCTTGATCGTGCTCCGAGGCTATGCGAGACACGGGTGGCCGGATCGGGCCGGTCCACCCCATGAAGCCATCGCAGTCTCTCGGACAGCACCTCAGCCAGCAGCAGAGGCTCTCCCCGCAGCTGCAGCAGAGCCTGAACATTTTGCAGGCACCTGTCTTCGAACTGCGGCAGATGATCGATCAGGAACTGCAGCAGAATCCAGTCCTCGAAGCGGAGAGTCATGAGGTCTCCCTTGAACAGGAACGTCCGGAAAGGGAACTGGAGGACGACGGGTTCGACCGCGAATTCAGCGAGCTTTCGAGGATGGATGACGAATGGCGCAATTACCTTTCGCAGGCCAGTGCCTCGCGCGGACCCCGCACTGCGGAGGAGGAGGAACGCCGCCAGTTTCTCTTCGATTCCCTCTCGGAACCTGTCACGCTGCAGGAACACCTGACCCAGCAGCTGGCCATGGTGGAAGCGCGGCCGGAGGTGCGCCGACTCGTGGAAATGCTCATCGGGAGTCTCGACGACCGCGGTTTCCTCGGCACGCGCATCGGCGATGTCAGTCTGGAATTCGGGATTCCCCTCCCGGATCTGGAGGAGGCGCGCGACATCCTGCAGTCGTTCGATCCCGCGGGCGTGGGAGCGGAGGACATGCGGGAGAATCTGCTGCTGCAGCTGCGGCGCGATGGCCGGGAACACAGCCTTGAAAGCCGCATCATTTCGCAGCATCTCGAGGACCTGGCGCACAAACGCTATCCGCTTATGGCGCGGCGTCTCTCCGTCGAAGTGGCCGACATCAACCGGGCCGCCTCCGCCATCGCTCAGCTCAATCCGCGTCCGGCTTCCGCCTTTGCATCGACTCCACGGCAGTTCATCACACCCGATGTCATTGTGAGCCGGCAGAATGGAAAGTACGTTGTCACGATGACCGATGACCAGTTGCCGCGGCTGCGCATCAGCAATCTCTACAAGGACATCATGTCCAAGCCGGGTGAGCGCGACAATGTGAAGAGCTACATCCGCGACAAGATCCGGAGCGGCAAATTCCTCATCCGCAGCATTCATCAGCGGCAGCAGACCATTCAGCGCATCGCCGAGGAAATTGTGGCCCGGCAGGAACCGTTTCTCCGCAGCGGTCCGTCGGAACTGCGCCCGCTCAACATGGCCACGGTGGCGGAAGCCGTGGGCGTGCACGAGACCACCGTGAGCCGCGCCATTGCGGGCAAATACATGGCCACACCCCAGGGCGTTCAGGAAATGCGCTACTTCTTCACTTCCGGTCTGGCGACCGATGACGGAGAGCAGCGTTCCAATACGAGTGTGAAGACGGCACTCGCCGAATTGATCCGCGCCGAAGAGGGAGCCAGTCCCCTCAGTGATGAAGACCTTGCGAAGATGCTCACGGAACGCGGGGTGCGGATTGCCCGGCGCACCGTCGCCAAGTACCGGGAAGCACTCGGCATTCTACCGAGTCACCTGCGCCGCCGCTTCTGAAAGCGGGCGGCCCCGCCTGAGACCCGGGGCGGCCCCGCCGCAGGGCCCGGATCAGCCAAGCCCCGACCGTGCAAGGAGCGGACCAAGTTCGGGATCGCGGCCCATGAAGTCACGGAAGAGCTTTTCGGGAGGTTCGCTGTTCCCCTTCGCAAGAATGCAGTCGCGGAAGGCGCGGCCCGTTTCCTCATTGAGCACGCCATCCCGCTGGAACCGGCTGAAGCAGTCGGCATCGAGTACCTCGGCCCACTTGTAGCTATAGTAGCCGGCTGCGTAGCCGACCGGACTGGCAAAGAGATGCGTGAAGCGGCGGGCCATGGCCGGCGGCCGCGTCTGCAGGGGCATCAGGTATCCCTCCAGCATTTCATCGACAGCCGCATCAAGGTCGGCACCGGACGCAATGGACGTGGCGGCATGCATGTGCAGCCCGAGGTCCATGCGTGCAAAGCTCAACTGCCGCATGAAGGTGGCTGCCGACATGTAATTGCGCGCCGCCAGCATCTTACGGAAGAGCTTCTGCGGAATCGGTTCGCCGGTCTCCACATGCCGCGCAAAGAAGTCAAGACTCTCCCGTTCCCAGCAGAAATTCTCCATGATCTGCGAGGGAAGTTCCACGAAATCCCAGGCGACATTGACCCCGTTGAGCGAGCGCACTTCGACCTGGCCCAGCAGATGGTGCAGGAGGTGTCCGAACTCGTGGAAGACGGTCTCGACTTCGTGATGCAGCAGCAGAGCCGGCCTGCCATCGACGGATGGAGTCATGTTGCCGCAGATCAGTCCAAGGTGTGGTTCACGGTCGGCATCACCGACCGGAGGCCGCCCGGTGCGCAGGGAATTCATCCATGCTCCGCCGCGCTTGCTGTCGCGCGGATGCCAGTCGGCATAGAACGAACCGAGATGCACGCCGCGGGAATTGCGGATCTCGTAGAACTTCACTTCCGGGTGCCAGACCTCCACGGCCTCGGCCGCGGTTCCTTCCGGGCGCTCTGCCCCCGGGGCCACGAAAACGACCGGGCACTCGCGGATTTCGATCGCAAAGAGGCGCTCGCACAGGCGGAACATGCCACTGAGGACACCGTCGATGGGAAACCACGGGCGCAGTTCCTCTTCATCGAAATCATAGAGGGCGCGGCGGCGTTTTTCGGTCCAGTAGGCAACTTCCCACGGCTGCAGAGGCTCGGCCGGGGTCCGCAGCTGCTCGGCGCGGAATTCCTGAAGTTCGCGGCACTGACGGCTGAAGGCCGTGGCAATGCGGGCATGGAGATCCGTCACGAAATCGAGCGCGCGCTCGCCGTTGCGCGCCATGCGGCGTTCCAGCACGAGGTCTGCAAAGTGTGCCTTCCCCATGAGGGCAGCCTTTTCCTGCCGCAGCGCAAGAATCGAACGCAGCAGCGGCGTATTGTCCCATGGATCATCGCGGCCAACCCGGCTGCTCGCTTCCCATGCGCGTCGGCGGAGTTCCCCATCGTCGAGGTGCTCCAGCACCGCCATCAGACTCGGAACCTTCAGAGTAAACCGCCATACCGGCCTTTCCTCAGTCCCGAGCCCCTTCGCGCGCGCATCTGCGAGGGCGGCGGCCCGGGCCGAATCCGGCAGACCGGCGAGCTTCGCCTCGTCGTCGATGAGCATTTCCCATGCATTGGTCGCATCGAGCACGTTCTCGGAAAACTTCTGCGTGTCGCGCGCCAGCTCGGCCTCCAGCGATTCAAGGCGCTTCCTTGCCTCCGGCGGGAGATCGGCCCCGCTCTGCCGGAAATCCGCCAGAGTTTCCTCCAGAAACCGGCGCTGCACTCCTTCCAGCCGGGCGGCTTCCGGCGTTCCTGCGAAGGTGCGGATCACATCCCAGAGCGATTCATTGAGGTACAGACCCGCGAAGAATTCGGAGACCTCGGGCAGCATGGCGTTGTAGGCTTCCCGCAGTTCTGGGGAATTGCACACGCTGTCGAGATGACTGACGAGGCCCCATGCGTCATGCAGTGGCGTGAGGGCGTCCTCAAAGGCCTGCAGCACAGTTCCGAAATTCATCCGGCCCCGGTCCGTGCGGCAGAGGGCCTCAATGTTCTCCCGCGCCTGCTCCAGCGCCTTCCGGATGTCTGGGCCGATCCGCTCGGGGGTCAGCTGCGACCATGGAACATGAAACGGCGAGGCAAGGAACGGATGCTGGGAGGACATGCAGTGAAGTCAGAGGTTTGGGATCATGCGCTCCATGACCCCGGGAGGCAAGCGCGCCGGTGCCCGCTGCGGGTCGGTTCGGTGGCGCAGAATCCGGCCGGTGATCACAGACCAAAGCCTGGCGGCAGACCCATGCCGGAAGTCATCTTCTTCATTTCGCCTGCGGCGAGGTTGCGGCCAGCTTCGAGAGCCTGGCGCACCGCCGCAAGCACGAGGTCTTCGAGGATTTCGACGTCTCCGGGATCCACGATGGAAGGATCGATGCGGATGGATTGAATGTCTCCCGCGGCGGTGGCCTGCACGCGGACCTTACCGGCGGCCGCGGAGCCTTCCACGGTCTTCTGGGCGAGTTCCGCCTGCACGCGCTGCATATCCTGCTGTGCGCGCTGCGCCTGCTTGAGAAGCTTGCTGAGATCCATGCGGCATCCCTAGACCGGAAAAGCAACTCGCGGGCAAGTGCGGAAATGGGGACTTCACGTGAATTCCATCCCGCACTGATGACAGTAGCGCGCCCGGAAATCGTGATCGTCCCAGCCGCATTCCGGACAGCAGCGCCGCTGCCGCGAACGCGACATTTCGCGTCCGATCTCGGCAGTCACGACCCCTGTTGGTACCGCAATGATCGCAAATCCCGTCAGCATGATCACCGAGGCCATGAATTTCCCGGCCACCGTGATGGGAGCGACATCCCCGTAGCCCACCGTGGTAATCGTCACGATCGCCCAGTAGATCGCCTGCGGGATGTTCGCGAAATCTGGATTCGCGCCGCTCTCGAGCACATAGACGATCGTTCCCTCCACGAGCACGAGAGTGAGGACGGCGGTGAGGAAGATGAGTATCTTGCGGCGGCTGGCCCGGATCGCATTGAGCAGCAGACTGGCTTCACCCAGATACTCGGCCATTTTGAGGATGCGGAACATGCGCATGAGCCGCAGTACCCGCACGGCCATCAGGAAGTGCGAACCCGGCAGCAGCAGTTCAAGATAGCCCGGCAGAATCGAGATGAGATCAATGATGCCGAGGAAGCTCAGCGCATAGCGCCCTGGCCGCCGCACGACTGCAAGGCGCAGCAGATACTCGGCAGTGAAGAGCAGGGTGAAGGTCCACTCGAGAATCTGGAAAAGCCGGAGGTTTCCGGCCCGGATTTCCTCGACACTCTCGAGCATGACGACGATCACGCTGCAGGCGATCAGAATCAGCAGCACTACATCGAAGATCCAGCCGGCCCGCGTATCCGAATAGAAAATGATGCGGCGCAGCTTCTCCCGCCAGGCTGGCTGAACTGGGTCGTGATCCATGATCCGCCTTTCTACGCTTCCGGTGGATAGCCGCAAGCCCTGCCTGCATGGTCAGGGCAGCCGTTCTTCCCGGTAGGCGGCCAGCGCTTTCCGCAGAGCGGCGGCAAGGTCCTTCTCACCAGCGGATACCGCGGCCGTGAGAGCTTCGGTGGCCGTGGCGGCTGCTCCCCTGAAGTCCCCGTTGGCTGCCTGCGCGGCCGCCAGCGTGTCGAGGACAAAGGGTGATTTTCCGGCGCTCAGCTGGTTGGCCTTTCTGGCCATGGCGAGGGCTTCGGCAGGTCTGCGCAGATCCTTTGCAGGACCGGTGGCCAGCAGGCCCGCGAGGTTGTTGAGCAGACTCAGATCTTCCGGAGCCCGCGTCAGCCCGGTCTCGAGGCAGTGGATCGCATCCGCCATCTGCCCGGCCTCCGCGAGCTTCCCTCCGAGCGCTCCGGCCATCGCCGGAAAGTTCCGGTGGCGTTCCAGAAGACGGGCATGTCGGCGGAAGAAAGCCGCGGCTTCCCCGAGATGACCACCCAGCGTGAGGTCGTTCAGCCAGAACGATGGATCGGGTGCTGCGGGTTCCACCAGCCAGCGTCCCGGAAACGGAAGCGCTGCATCGTGGCGCTCCGACCCGGCCCGGGCCGCGGCGGCGTCGCGCAGGATCCGGTCCGCGCCGGTCCTGCCGCGGTAGATGGCCACCAGCCGACCCCGCCCATCCAGCAGAAAGCTAGTCGGAATCGGGAGGCTCACAATTGCTCCGAAGAGCTGACGGTGCGCCGAACCAAGACGCCGGAACGCTTCATCGGTCAGCAATCCGGCCGGGAAGGGAACAGCTTCCTTCCGCAGCCATGCCCATGCGTCCTGCGGCTTCGTGCGGTGCAGTTCATCGCGGCCATCTGCGCAGAGCAGCACCGGTGTGACCCCGGCCGCCTTGAACTGGGCGGCGGCTTCCTTCCATTCCGCCAGTTCGCTGCGGCAATCTGGACACCATGAAGCAAAAAGGTTGAGGAGGATGGGTCCCTCCGCGTCGCTGATGGACCATGCGCTGCCGTCGGGCCGCTGCGAAGGCAGGACAGGGAAGGGGACGGGATGAAAGAGGGTCACTGCACCGGAGAGGGCCGGGCTGCGGGCCTCGAGGGGATGTGGCGCTTGCGGTGCGGCTGCTGACTTCAGCGGAGAGACGGCCGGAAATGGGTCGCCCTGGGTGAATTGCACCAGAGTCCCCGGCTTCACCTCGCGCAGTTCCTCTCGGCTGCCATCCGGCCACCGCACGCTCACCGAGTCAATCTCCGGATTCTTTCCGAGCCCGAAATGCAGGGTCCGGCTGCTCTGCCCGAGAAATCCCTCTCCAAGCTTCACGGTCCGCACGAGCGGTCGTTCCGGAGCCGACCGCAGCCGCACTTCCACTTTTGCTCCCGCCGCGTCCCGGCAGGCTTCCGTTCCTTCCAGCCGGATCTGGAGGCTGCGGCCCGACGGTGCCTCATTGCGCAGAAATCGCACCATGGGAGCCGTCCGGTTCGTCACCCAGACATCCAGATCTCCATCCCCATCCCAGTCGGTCAGGGCCAGCGACCGGGCATCGTCCGGAAAATCGAAGCCGCTCAGCGCCGACACCGTCGCAAACGTCCCGTTCCCCGCATTCAGAAAGGCACAATTCGGTTCGCGGCCACTGAGTGAATTCCCGGCATCGATCAGTTCATCGACCCGCCGGATGGACTGACGGTACGGGCTCCGGGAGTCCAGTTCCTTTTCCTCAAGGAGGAGGGGGGACGTGGAGACAACCTGCCTCCAGAAGACACTTCACAAATCGTCCGGGATTGCCCCGGTCACAAAGCCGTTCGCCACGAGCAGATCCGGCCAGCTGTCGCTGTCGATGTCCGCAAAGAGCGAGGCCCAGCTCCACCGTCCGACCGTGATGCCTGCCGGAACACTCACATCGCGGAACCGGCCCGCCTGATTGGCCTGATTGAGAAAGAGAGTATTGCCGCGCGCCAGCCTCCGGAACCTCCCCCTCACGTCTTCCGGCAGATCGGGCCGGAAGCGGTCCTGCGCCGTGATGCGGCTGCCCGCGGACGAAAACATCGCTCCCAGATGAATGTCCGGCCAGCCATCCCGGTTGAGATCGCCGGTCGCCGCACTCATGCCAAAGGCACCTTCGCTGAGGCCCGCCGCTTCCGTGGTGTCCCGGAACTGAGGCTTTCCATCCCGCCGGCTCTGCAGGAAGAGGTTGTTCCGCCCGAAGTCGTTGGCCACATAAAGGTCCGCGAGGCCATCGTCATTGAAATCGTCCCAGACGGCCGCGTAACTGAAGCGGCGGTTGCCGGCATCGAGACCGGTCTCGGCGGTCGCATCGGCAAACCGCTGCCACGATCCCGCAGGCCCCGCTCCGTCGTTCCGGATCAGGAAATTCGGTCCCCCGTTGTTGGCGTCGAAATGCGGCATGGGAACGGCCAGTTCACCACCTTCCCCCGCACTGGGAAAATAGCGGGCGGCATACAGATCGATGTCGCCGTCGCCATCGTAATCGGCCCCGGCGAGGCCGTACACGTTGAGCACGGGCGGCAACCGCAGCCGCGGGACCATGCGGTTCCCGGTATTCTCGAAAAACACCAGCGGACCAGCGGTCGCCACGACCAGATCCGCATCGCCGTCATTGTCGAAATCCGCAAAGAGCGCGCACTGCGAGGAATCCAGCAGGTCCACTCCCCAGGAAGCTCCCGCATCCTCGACCGTCCCATCGTCACGATGCAGGAGAAGCCGGTTCGGCAGACCCCCGGGCTGGCAGACATAAACGTCTTCACGTCCATCACCATTCACGTCGGCCACGGAAACCCCATGATGTCCGAACTTGAAGAAGGGCAGCGATGCCTGCAGCTGGAGACGATAGCCGCCGTTCCCTCCCGCCAGCTGCGCAGCCACTTCAGGCAACCCAGCGAGTACCTCCGCGGTCTGATCGCTGAACCACGGGCGCTCGGCCGCCGCCGTCACTTCCTCGAAGGAAAGACAACGCACGCCCTGCAGCACACCCGGCTGATCGGCCCGTTCCGTCCGCCAGCGTGCCTCCCAGTTCAGATTCACTTCGCGACGCCCGCCCGCCGGGACCGCACCGTCCAGATGAAGCAGATGAGTCGTGACCGTGCTGCCTCCCTTTTTCGCCGGTGGCTTCACCCCCACCGTCTTCACTTTGAAATGAATCGCACCATCCCCGCCGAGGAGAGCCCGCAGCTGCGCCAGCGCATCCTTCCATGGCACGTCCTTCCCGGGCTCCGCCACCGCGCCACCCCGCCGGATCCCCACGGAATCGGTCGACAGCTTTTCCGCCTCCCCGGAAATCACCGCAAACCTTCCCCGCAGGGAATCCGCATCCTCTCCGGCATCCTCCAGCGGTTGCAGCAACCGCTTCAGCTGCGCCTGCGCCGCCTCCGCAAATGCCTCCGTCTCCCAACCTTCCTGCGCCGGATCCGGCATCACCGGCCGCGGCACCGGACAAACCGCTGCACTTTCCTCCTCCGCCGCCGCCGGCTCGCAGATCCCCACCCCAAGGACCGCCACGAGGCACCGCGTCCCGATCAGGAAAAGCCTTTTGCGTCCCATTCGCATCGATTTCCGAACGTACCGGATCAGCAGTTCTCTCAAAAGGAACGGCCGACCCCTCGCAGGATCGGCCGCCCCAGAAGACACACGTACCTAACAAAAATCAGGCCCGGCGGCGGCGCAGCACGAAAGCTGCACCGAGCAGACCCAGCACGCCGGCGGCCGGTTCGGGGATCGCCGTCGCGTCGAGGCGGAAATTGTCGATGTGCAGTCGCGTCCCGGTAAGGCTCTGCACCGCGATGCGGAGGTTGCCCCCCGGAGCCACGGCACCAGTCGTCCACGAGAAGGTGGCGTCACCGAAGGTACCACCCGCCGGAGCGATCGTGCTGGTATCCAGATCGGAAAAGAAGCCCGAGGGCGTGTACAGGGTGTACGGACCACCGACGGCACCGGGAGCGGGCAGCGCATCCAGCGAGGAAGTCAGGGAAAACCGCCCCGTGCCAGCACCCCAGTTGGCCCGGTTCCCCACGCCTACCGTGAGCGTATAGGTAGTGTTGGCGGCCCAGGCTGTCCCGAGATCCTGATAGATCAGACCGAACTCGTTGCCGTCAAAACCAAGGTGCGCGAGACCATCCGACGCAAAGCCCCCGATCGTCTCCATGAAATTAGTGTTGTCGCCACCCTGAGGATCGGACCAGCCATTGGGGACCGCATCGGACCAGCCGCCGCCTCCCTGAATGAGCGCGAGGTCGTCTTCAAATCCAGGATTGACAATGTTGACAGAAGCCGCGCCGGCGATTCCTGCGCTGGCCGCGAGGGCAATGAAGATCGGTGAAATGCGCATAAGGAGGATAGGGTTATGAGCTTAAAAACGCTGAGACCCTGTTAGAGTGACAAAATCGACACCGGAAGTCAACGCCTTTCCTTTAATGAATCGATTTTAATTCAGGGTAACTTCATTAAACCGCACCCCTATACTGGGCCAAGAGCACCGTTTCACCGACATACGGGCTGCGGGAGCGCAGAATCGCAACGTGGCAGCACCCGCCTTGCTCAGTTCTGCTTTGGCTTGGCCGCGTTGGTCTTCTGAACCTGTTCCTGCTGGATGGAGAGACGACGCTCGCGCAGATTGCGGTACTGTTCGACCTTGGGTTCGATCGACTTCCGGATGGCATCGGCCTTCTGGAAGTAGCTGCGGCGCGCAGCGGCGGCGGCATCGCCACTGAGACCGCGGTTGATGGCGGCCCGGAAGCCTTCCTGCACGATCCGGTTCGATTCCATCTTCATTTCCCGGATTTCCTGGGAAAGCCTCAGTTCCTGTTCGTAGATGGCATCGGTTTTCGCAAGGGCTGCATCGACGGTACCCGCCGGATTGGTCGGGGCAGCCGTGGATTCCTGAATCTGTCCGGCCAGTTCCTCGCGTCCGGTGTCGGGCACATAATCAAGGGAGTACTTCTCGCTCCAGCCGGCCGGCAGATCTTCCGAGAGCACCTTCTTGACGCCACCATCATGCTGGATGGTCACGAATCCCTGACCGAATTTGCTGATGCTGGCAGCCTTGAGAACTTCGCCAGACGGCAGCGCCAGCTCTGGATAGGTCTGCTGCTTGGCGGTGAGGCGGACTTCGGTCATGGCGGCCTCGAAATCGGTCACGGAGGCGTCCCATTCTATCTTGAGGGCATCGAGTTCCTGCTTCAGGGCGGCGATTTCCTCCTGCAGTTTCGGTACGTCCTTGGTGACCGCTTCCTTCTGGGCTTCCCGCAGTGGCCCGAGCTTTTTCTCGAGAAAGTCAATCTCGGACTGGCGTTGGGCCATGGTGCCGGTGATGCTGGCGACTTCGGCCTTGGCGGATTCGAACTTCTCGGAGCGCTTGTTGCGGTCCCAGAAATAGGCAAGGCCACCGCCGAGGGCGAGAAAGAGAAGCAGGGAACGGATTCCGGAAGTGTCCATGATCGAGAATCAGTTGGCGTTGCCCGACTCAAGGGTCTGCCGGTGGGCCTCCCGCCCGGCTTTGAGTTTGGCGACTCGCTCCTGCACTTCCTTGCGGAGCGCCAGCAGCGCATCGCGTTCCTCGAGGAGCGATTCTCCCGTGCGGAGTGCCTCGTCGGCCTTCTCTCCCTTGTACTGCTGCAGGGATGCCATCTCCTTCTGGAGTACATCGTGCTTCGCGTGCAGCGTCACCAATTCCTGCCGCGCCTTCTCCGCCTGCAGCTCGAGGTCCTTGACCTCGGCATCGTTGACGGCCGGTGCACAGGAAATGAGCGCGGAAGTGCCGATGAGGACAGACGTCCAGCACACGCATCTGACGGAAAAGAAGGAAAGGAACATGACACAGGGGAACTTCCCTGACCTTGTGGACCGGCCAGCTTCCTGCAAGTCCGCAGATAAAGTTCTGCGTTCACGATTTCCTCACATTTCCACTCCCGTGGAGCCGCTCAAGCACCCGCCGCAGCATCCCGAGCGCCAGATCCACTTCCTGCGCCGAAACATTGAGCGGTGGAAGCCAGCGCACCACGGTCGGCCCGGCAGCCACCGTGAGCAGCCCTTCGTCCATGAGGGCCCGCACCACCGCAAGCGACGCCATGCCGTCGTCCGAATGCCACGCCCCGCAGGCTTCCAGCGCCTCCACATCGAGTTCAAATCCAATCAGCAGACCCAGTCCCCGCACTTCGCGGACAAGGGGATGATGCCACGAACGCACTTCCCGCATGATGCGGGCACCCGTCCGGGCCGCCGCCGCACAGAGGTCCTCCGAGGCAACGGCCCCGAGAACCGCCAGAGCCACCGCGCAGCCCAGGGGATTGCCCCCGTAGGTCGTCCCATGACTCCCCGGCCCAAGCACATCGCAGAGCATTTCTTCCCGTCCGGGCGCCACCGCCCGTTCGCTGATCCAGACGCCGCCAAACGGAAATCCACCCGCAATCCCCTTGGCCCAGCTCACAGCATCGGGCACCAGATCCGGAACCACCGGTTTCCAGCCGCACCAGTGACCGGCCCGGCCCAGTCCGCACTGTACTTCGTCCATGAGCAGCAGCGCATTGTGGCGGCGGCAGAGCGCTTCACAGGACCGCAGGAATTCCTCGCTGGCCACATGCACCCCACCCTCGCCCTGCACGGGCTCCAGCAGCACCGCGACCGTGTCCTCACTGAACGCTGCCTCCAGCGCACGCACATCGTTGAACGGCAGATGCTGAAACCCTTCGAGGAGCGGTCCGAACCCAGTCTTCACCTTGTCCTGACCCGTCGCCGAAATGCCCCCGAACGTCCGGCCATGGAAGCTGCCATGGAACGTGATGATCCCCCTCCGCGGAGTCCCGTCGGCCTTCGGCACCAGATGCCCGAACTTCCGCGCCAGTTTCAGCAGCGCTTCGTTGGCCTCCGCCCCGCTGTTGCAGAAGAAACACTTCCCGGGGGCCTCCATCACCGATTCCACAAGGAACTGCCCCAGCTCGCCCTGACCCCGGATCTGATACCAGTTCGAACAATGAATCAGCGTCCGGCCCTGACGCTCAAGAGCCTCCGTCATCACCGGTGGACAATGCCCCAGCGAGCAGACCGCTACGCCTCCCCCGAAATCAAGGTAGCGCTTCCCTTCCTCATCCCACAGCCAGCTGCCTTCCCCGCGCACCGGAGCCAGCGCCAGACGCCCGTAGTTCGGAACCGTGTACCGCTTCACCAGATCCAGCGTCGACAGTCGGGCGGCACCCGCCCCAGCAGAAGTGTTTTCGTTCATGGTTGTTCAGATGGCCGCAGTCACGGCACAATCTCGGTGCCGATCCCCTGGTTGGTGAAGATTTCAAGCAGCAGACTGTGCGGAATCCGTCCGTCAATCATGTGCACTTTCTGAACCCCGGCATCAAGCGCCGACAGCGCGGACCGCACCTTCGGAATCATCCCCCCGCGGATCGTCCCGTCATTCACCAGCCGCTCCACACCCTCCCGGTCAAGGGACGGAATCAGGCTGGCCGGATCCCCGGGATCCCGCATCACCCCCAGCACATCGGAAATGTAGACGAACTTGGACGCCCGCAGCTTGCCAGCCAGGGCCGCCGCAGCGACATCGGCGTTCACATTCAAAACGTTATCCGTTCCTTCCTCGCTCGCCACCGGCGAAATCACCGGAACTTCCTCACGGTGCACCGCCG
The DNA here is from genome assembly GCA_039795165.1 of Verrucomicrobiota bacterium. GTDB lineage: Bacteria > Verrucomicrobiota > Verrucomicrobiia > Verrucomicrobiales > V1-33 > V1-33. The sequence continues at coordinate 68,071 of JBDKER010000004.1, forward strand.
CCAGCACCTCCGCCACCCGGAAGCCATGCACCGACCCCACAAACCCAAGGTCCACCGGCTCTCCATCCTCTCCCTTCACCGGCGCATTCCGGTGCCCCAGAAACACATCCCGACCCCGCAACCCCACAGCCCGCCCGCCGGACTGATTGATGAATCCCACCAGCTCCCGGTTCACCACGTCCTGCAGCGTCCTCTCCACCACGGAAATCGCACGCGCATCAGTCACCCGCAGCCCACCCACGAAACGCGCCTCCAGCCCCTCCTCGGCCATCGCCCGCGAAATCGCCTTCCCCCCGCCATGCACCACCACCGGATTGATCCCGGCAAGCTCCATGAACACCACATCCCGCAGCAAACCCTGCACCAGTTCCGGATCATCCATCGCACTCCCCCCGAACTTGATCAGAAAAGTCTGACCCCGGAAGCGTTGCAGCCAAGGCATGGCCTCAATCAGCACTCCAGCCTTCATGATCTGCTCCGCATAGCGCTCTCTCGTGGTCTCATTCATGGTATCAAAAATCAGGGAAAGCCGCGCATATAGCATACCCATTGCGCTTTGCTCCCGGATTTTCACGGAACTGACCCCCGACCGCACCGCCAGATTTTCCAGAAATCCCCGGGTTTTCAGAATGGTTCGCGATTTTCCCGTTGCATCCTCTGCCGCCTGCCCGCAGAGCCACTAAAATCCTCTTCCAGGGTTGGTGCCCCATCCGTCCCCTCCGGATCGCCGACGTCACCCGCAGATCCGCGATTTTTTCCCGTCTTTCTGCTTGTGAAATTTTTCACAAGCTCCTACGATCCGCCCCGCTTCTCTCTGCACTCATGGCCAATCTCTTTCCACGCTGGACGAATACGCTGCCGCTGAAGCTGCTGATTGCCCTCGGTTTTGTCGGGGCCTCGGTGGCGGCCGGGGTGACCTACTACTTCACCCAGGAGTACACCCGCAAAGGCTACATGCCATCGCAGCCGATTCCGTTTTCCCACGAAATCCACGCCGGGCAACTCGGGCTCGACTGCCGCTACTGCCACAGCTTCGTGGAAAAGTCCGGACACGCCAACGTCCCCGGTTCGAACACCTGCTGGAACTGCCACCAGCACGTCAAGACGAACAGCCCCCACATCGCCAAGATCAAGGAAAGCGTCGAAACCGGGAAACCCATGCAGTGGGTCAAAATCCACAAGGTGCCTGATTACGCCTACTTCAACCACAGCGTCCACGTGAACAGCGGCGTTTCCTGCGTGAGCTGCCATGGCAAGGTCAATGAAATGCCTGTAGTCTTCCATGACCAGAGCCAAAGCATGGGATGGTGCCTCGACTGCCACCGCGCTCCCGAGAATCATCTCCGCCCACTCGACAAGATCACAAACCTGAACTGGACTGCCAAGGACGCTGGACAAAACCAGAAGGAAATGGGCGAGAAACTGAAGGCAGCGTGGAAGATTAATCCCCCGGAAAACTGCGCCGGATGCCACCGCTGAAATCAATTCAAATTACTGCAAACCGCTGATCCCCAGCTGATTGTCTAAACCAAAGACCGCAGAACTTTCCGGAACGCGATGAAACGCATTTGGCACCACCCTGAAGAACCAAAGACCGGCAAGCGCTTCTGGCGCAGCCTCTCCCAACTCGCCAAGACTCCTTCATCAAAGGAATGGCTCGACCGGGAATTCCCCGCCGGAGCTGCGGAAATGAAGGATGAAGCCGACGCGGAAACGAGCCGCCGTTCCTTCCTGAAACTGATGGGTGCCAGCACGGCGATGGCCGGCATGGCCGCCTGCCGCCGCCCGGAACTCCACATCACCCCCTACGCCAAGGCCCCGGAATGGGTCATTCCCGGCAAGGTCCTCTTCTACGCCACCAGCATGCCCCGCACGGGCGGCGGCACGGCCATGGTCGTCCACACCCACGAAGGAAGGCCCACCCACCTCCAGGGCAACAAGCTCCACCCGGAAAGCAATGGCAGCCTCGACAGCCAGGCCCAGGCATCCATTCTCAATCTCTATGACCCGGACCGGGCCAAAGAAATCCTCAATTTCGGAAAGCCAGCCAGCCGCGACGACTTCTTCGGTTTCCTCGAAAAGAAAAAGACAGAATGGGCCGCCGCGGAAGGAGCCAACCTCGCCATCCTGACGGACGAGACGGTTGCCCCCACCCGCGAACGTCTGCTCGGTGAAATCGTCAAGAAGTTCCCCAAGGCCAAGGTCTACCAGCACGAAGCCTTTGGCTCAGGCAATCCCCGGGCCGCCCTCGCCGCGGCTCACGGACCCGGAACGGTCGCCCATTACCATTTCGACAAGGCCGACCGCATCTTCTCGCTGGATTGCGATTTCCTCGGACTCGACCGACTCGGCAATCTGTCGGTTGGACAGTTCATGTCGCGCCGCAAGGCGGATAGCCCGGATGACGGCGCCTCCATGAACCGACTCTATGTCGTGGAAGGCCGTTACACCCTCACAGGCGGCATGGCGGACCACCGCCTCCGGGTCCCCGCCAGCCAGACGCTCAAGGTTGCCGTCGACCTCGCCAAAGCCATCGCGGCAACTGCCAGCCAGTCGGCTCTTGCCACGGCCGCCTCCGCCGTGAAGCTTTCCGGCGAATTCCGCGGTCGGGACGACTACGCCGCATGGATCAAGTGCGCCGCCGACGATCTTGTCGCCGCCAAAGGCAAAGCGCTCGTGGTGGCTGGATCGGCTCACGAACCGGCCGTGCACGCCCTCACGGCACTCATCAATGATGCCCTCGGCGCTCTCGGAACGGTCATCGAACTCAAGCAGGGTTCCGTCCTCGCCATCGCAGGAGGAGCCGCCGAACTGGCAACCGCCGCCACGGCCAAGCAGATCGATACCCTCATCATCCTCGGAGAAACCGATCCCGTCTTTGAAGGAGCGGCTGCCAAACTCGGCGACGCCCTCAAGAACGTCCCCAACGTGATCGCCCACACGCTGCGTCACCGCACGGCGACCGCCCGAGCGGCCTCGTGGATCGTTCCCGCGACCCACTACCTCGAACAGTGGGGCGATACCCGCGGATTCGACGGCACCTATTCGGTCGCTCAGCCCATGATCGCCCCGCTCTACGCGGCTGCCATCAGCGACACCCATCTGCTTCTCTCGCTCGTCACCAATGAGTCGCTCACGGCCCCGGCTACCCCCGCCGCCGCTCCCGCACCGGGCGCTCCCGAAGATCCAGGCCCGGAAGCAAAAGCGGTCCGCGATACCTTCAACGCTCTCGTCAAGGGAGCTGACGACAACGCATGGACGAATGCCCTGCGCGATGGCTTTGCAGCGGCCAGTGCCTACCCGGCGGCCCCTGCCTTCAACGCCGCTGCTGCCACCCAGCTGGCCGGCACCGCCACCGACACGGCCCTTGCTCAGGGCGAGTACGAAGTGGTGTTCGTTCCCTGCGCCAAAATCCACGATGGCCGCTACATCAACAATGGCTGGCTCCAGGAAGCGCCGGACCCGATCTCCAAGGTCACATGGGATAATGCCGCCATCGTCAGTGTCAAAACCGCCAAGGAACTCGGCATCAACCTCTTCAATGAGGACGCTGCCGATGTCATCGAAGTCGAGGTCAATGGCCTGAAGCGGTGGTTCCCAGTCATCACCGTCCCGGGACACGCCGACAACAGCATCCTCCTCACCGCGGGTTACGGCCAGAACGACCCGGGACAAGTCGGCAACGGAACGGGTTTCGATGTCTACCCCCTCCGTTCCGCCGCCACGCCCTACTTCGCCGCAGGAGCCAAGGTCGCCAAACTGAAGGCCGCCGTCACCGGTGATGCCCTCTCCACCATCGCGGGCCGCACAGAAATTCCCGCCGTCTACCCGCTCGGCACCACCTCGGAACACCACAGCATGTACGGGCGTGCCCTCGTCCGCGAAGGGACCGTCGAAGACTGGAAAAACCATGCCGACTTCGTTCTCGATCAGGGAACCGATGGCCACCTCCACGGCAACCGTGAGGAAAAATTCGCCGAAAACGCCTACAGCTTCTACAAACCGGAAGGAGCCAAGGACAGCGATGGCAACCGCATCCCGCACCTGAGCGATCCCACCCACCAGTGGGGCATGGTCATCGACCTCAACAAGTGCACGGGCTGTACTTCCTGCCTCGTCGCCTGCCAGTCGGAAAACAACATTCCCATCGTCGGCAAGGATCAAGTCCGCCGCGGCCGCGAAATGCACTGGATCCGCATGGATCGCTACTTCGCCACCGACCTCGACTCGGACGCCGCCCTCAATAACCGGCGCGTCGAACGCAACCCCTTCGATTCCCAGGACAACTCATGGAACGAAGACGAAATGGACGACCCGGAAATGCTCGTCCAACCGGTGGCGTGCCAGCACTGCGAATCCGCTCCCTGCGAAACAGTCTGCCCGGTCAATGCCACAGTCCACAGCGAGGATGGCCTCAATGTGATGGTCTACAACCGCTGCATCGGTACCCGCTACTGCGCCAACAACTGCCCGTTCAAGGCCCGCCGCTTCAATTTCTTCGATTACAACAAGCGCAACCCACTCGTGACCCGCAAGGTCGGCAGCTTCGAGTTCAACAACCTCTACGCCGGTCCCGCCGGGGAACGGCACGACTCGGAACTGAGCAAGGCCCAGAAGAATCCGAACGTTTCCGTGCGGATGCGCGGTGTCATCGAGAAGTGCACCTATTGCCTGCAGCGCATCGAAAGCGCCCGCATCGATACCCGCGCCAACGCCCGCAAGGCGAAGTCGCGCGCCACCGGTGCCACGGACGATAAGCTCGTCATCGAGGAAAAGGACCTCATGATTGCCACGGACCGCGTGCGCACCGCCTGCCAGGAAGCCTGCCCGGCAGAGGCCATCGCCTTCGGCAATCTCAAGGACGACAAGAGCAGCGTGGTCGCTTGGAAGAACAATTCCCGCAATTACGAACTCCTCGGCTACCTGTCGGTGCGGGCCCGCACGACCTACCTCGCACGCATCAAGAATCCCAACCCCGCCCTCGTCGCCGCCTCCCCACGGGAACAGCGCAAGGTCGGTCAGGGATCCAAGACGCGCCACATTCATGTCGATCACGGCACCCCCGGAGCCGCTCACTGAACCTTCCTTCACCCTCTCCCAACTTCCCAGTTCCGCCAGCCTATGGCCACCGCAGAAGCCCACGATCACCCGCCCGCCAGCGGTGCCCCTTCCCGCGCGAAGGTGCTCCTCCGCGAGCCGCTGGTTCTCAATAACCGCAACTACAGCTGGATCACGAACAAGATCGCCAGCGTCATCGAGGAACCCCAGCCGCTCCTCTGGTGGATCCTCATCGTTCCCTGCTTCCTGCTCACCCTCGTCATGGTGGGCTGCTTTACCTACCTGATCTCCACAGGGGTCGGCGTCTGGGGGCCGAACCAGCCCGCCGCATGGGGCTGGGACATCACCAACTTCGTGTTCTGGATCGGTATCGGTCACGCCGGTACCCTCATCTCGGCCATTCTGTATCTGACCCGTCAGAAATGGCGGACTGCCGTGAATCGTTCCGCGGAAGCCATGACCATCTTCGCGGTCATGTGCGCCGGCCTCTTCCCGGCTCTCCACGTCGGACGGGTCTGGATGGCATGGTTCCTTGCTCCCATCCCCAACAGCAACCAGATCTGGCAGAACTTCAAATCGCCCCTCCTCTGGGACGTGTTCGCTGTGTCCACCTATTTCACGGTCTCCGTGATCTTCTGGTTCCTCGGGCTGGTCCCTGACCTCGCGACCATGCGCGACCGCACGACCCATCCGGTCAAACGCACGCTCTATGGAATTTTCGCACTCGGCTGGCGCGGCGGAAACCGCCAGTGGCGCCACTACGAGATTGCCTACGGACTGCTCGCCGCGCTCTCAACCCCGCTGGTCCTCTCGGTCCACACCGTCGTTTCCTTCGACTTCGCCACGTCCGTGGTCCCCGGATGGCACACCACCATCTTCCCACCCTACTTCGTGGCCGGTGCCATCTTCGGCGGGTTCGCCATGGTGCTCACCCTCATGATCCCGGTCCGCAAGATCTACGGTCTCCAGGACCTCTTCACCATGAAGCACATCGACAACATGGCGAAGATCATCGTGCTCACCGGAACCATTGTGGGCTACGCCTACCTCATGGAACTCTACGTGGCATGGTACTCGGGCAGCCTCTTCGAGTTCGATGCGTTCAAATGGCGGATTCTCTACGGACCCTACACCTGGGCCTACTACGCCATGTTCTTCTGCAACGTCATCGCCCCGCAGGCCTTCTGGTTCAAAAAATGCCGCGAAAACCTGTGGATCGTCATGGCTGTCTGCATGTGCGTGAACGCCGGCATGTGGTACGAACGCTTCGTCATCATCGTGACCACCCTCGCCCGCGACTTCCTCCCAGGAGCGTGGGACATGTACCACCCCAGCTGGGTCGAAATCTGGTCGTTCATCGGAACCTTCGGATTCTTCACGATGCTGTTCCTCCTCTTCCTGCGCTACCTTCCCGTCATCGCCATCGGCGAAGTGAAGGCGGTTCTGCCGGAAGCCGACCCGCACTACGACCCCACCGCGAAATCCCGCGACATCACTGTGCCGGCTCCCACCTACGAAGGCGACCTCGAACACACAGGCGGCCGCCCGGCTGCCGGTTCCGCCACCGCCACCGCATCCTGAACCTTTCACCGGATCACTGCCTTGAGCACACCATTGAAACGAGTCCACGGATACCTCGCGGAATTCACCACCGTGCAGGATGTCTACCACGCCGCCGAGAAAGTGCGCGATGCCGGCTTCACGAGCTGGGACGTCCACTCTCCCTTCCCCATCCATGGCATGGATGAGGCCATGGGTCTGCCCCGCAGCATCCTCCCGAAGTTCGTCTTCGTCGGAGGTCTCACAGGCCTGCTCACAGCCTTCGCCCTGCAGTACTACACGCAGGTCATCGACTACCCAACGGTCGTGCAGGCCAAGCCAGCCAACATCTACACACTGCCGGCCTTTTTTCCGGTGATGTTCGAACTCACCATCCTCTTCTCGGCCTTCACCGCCCTCTTCACCTGCCTCGCCATGATGAAGCTGCCGCGGCTGCACCACCCGCTCTTCAACGCTCCTTCGTTTTCCCGGTTCTCGGACGACCGCTTCTTCCTCTGCATCGAGGCACGCGATCCCCGCTTCTCGCTGGAGAAAACCAAATCCTTCCTCTCGGAACTGGGAGCCCAGAACATCGAACTCGTGGAGGACGAAGTCTAAGATATGCGCTACTTTTTCCTAGCTCTGCTCCTCGCAGGAGTGATGGTGGTGGGAACCGCAGGTTTCCGGGGTGACAAATTCTCCCGCACTCCCATCGAAATCTTCGATGACATGGACCACCAGGCGAAACTCAAACCCCAGTCGCCCAGCGGATTCTTCAGTGACGGAGTCGGTCCCCGCAAGCCCGTGGCCGGCACGGTTCCCATGGGTCTCGAAATCCCGGAGAAAACTACCGCGGAAGGTGCCTTCGTGGCCTACGGATTCTCCCACGGAAGCGATTACTACAATACCGGCCGGATCGGCGACTTCTACGGCGAAGGCTACCCGGAACAGATCGTCATCGACGAAGCCTTCCTCCGCCTCGGCAAGGAACGCTACGACGTCAACTGCGCCATCTGCCACGGAACCTCGGGCAATGGGGCGGGCGTAACCGGCAAATTCGGAGTCCCCAACATCGCCAACTTCCACACTCCCGGCTTTCTCGACCCGAAGGACCCCGCCTACCGGGCCAATGGTTCCATCTACGAAACCATCACCAAAGGGAAAGGCCTCATGGGCGGCTACGGAGCCAACATTCCGGTGCACGAACGCTGGGCCATCGTCGCGTGGGTCCGCACCTTGCAGATGAGCCGTTCCGCACCTCTTTCCGATCCCGCTGTGAAGGCCGCATGGGATCTCCTCAACCCGGCTCCCGTGGCTGTCACCAAGTAACATACCTTCTTCTTCCGATATGAGCCACCACGTTGCGGTTTCACATCTCCCTGCCGATGGCGAACGGCTCCAGACGGGCCGGTTCGCTCAGTGGAAGACTATCCTCCTGGGTGCCGGCGCTGCCGGCCTCGCGGTCTCTCTGATCCTCTTCCTGCTCGGAGGAGAACGGGCGAATTCGTTCGCCTTCAGCTACCTCTTTGCCTTCGAAGTCTTCTTCACGGTGACCGCAGGTTCGCTGTTCTGGATCCTCCTCCACAGCGCTTCCAATTCCTCATGGGGAGTCGCCATCCGCCGGATCCCGGAAACACTCGCGCAGTCATTCGTTCTCCTCTTCCTCCTCGGACTTCCGCTCTTCACTCCCCTCTTCCCGCTGGCCGCCAAGCCGGAATGGACCCGCCACGTCTGGGAATGGATCGGCCTGCACCAGGACGTGCTCGCCCACCCAACCCCGGAAACGAAAGGGCTTTCCCTGCACGATGCCCTTGGCGCAAATCACGACACGCTCCTGCTCTACAAGAAGTTTCCCTACCTTCATATCGGCTGGAACTTCCTCCCTGGCTGGGACTACCGCTACCTGATCTTCTTCGGCGTTCTCTTCTTCCTCGCCCGGAAAATGCTCGGCTATTCGATCAGCCAGGACGCCACCGGCGACGTCAAACCAACGTACAGCGCCCGCCGCTTCGCCAGCGGTGGCATGGTCCTCTTCGCAGTCTGCTCGACCTTCGCGTCCATCGACTGGGTCAAGAGCATGAACTACAAGTGGTTCTCAACGATGTTCGGGGTCAATGTGTTCGCAGGCTCGGCACTGGCCGCCATGGCTGTCACCATCCTCGTGGTGGGCACCCTCGTGAAAACTGGACACCTCCGCCACATCGTTTCGGAGGAACACTTCCACCTCATGGGTAAACTCATGTTCGCCTTCACGGTCTTCTGGGCCTATATCGCCTTCAGCCAGTTCTTCCTCATCTGGTACGCCAACATTCCGGAAGAAACTCAGTTCTACGGAATCCGGAACACCAACGGATGGTGGTACGCCAGCCTCGGCCTCGTCTTCCTCCACTTTGCCGTCCCCTTCGTCCTCCTGCTCCGCCGTAACGCCAAACGCGACATCGGCTTCATCATGGGATGCGCCGCCTTCATCCTCGGGGTCCACATGCTCGAAATGTACTGGATGATCGTTCCCGAACGCGGTCGTGCCCTCTACGATGCCAGTTCAGCGACTGATTCCGCCACTTGGCTCCGTGACGTCGCCTTCGACCTGATTGCCCTCGTCACTTTCGCCGGACTCTACGGATTCACGCTCCTGCGGAACCTCGCGAAGCACAGCATCTATCCCTGCGGCGATCCCCGCCTCGAGGAATCCATCAACGTGGCCAACTGAACCAAACGGCTCATCTTCTCCTTCCCATGCAAGATCATTCCGGAGATACCCTCGGCAACCGCTTCCTCACCTTCTGGGGAGCCCTCGCCGCCATTGCCGCGGTCGCCGTGTTGCTCGCTCTCTACCGCTGGTGGGCCCTCCCATCGGACAGCGCTTCGTCCGATGGCGGAGCCGGAGCCGCCCGCGCTACCATCGCGGCTACCGTTCATTCCGAACAACGCAAGGAATATAGCACCGCTGCGGAAGTCGAAGCCGGAAAGAGCGTCCGCCTCCCGGCCGACGCGCTGATCTCTTACGCCGCCGCTGTCCTCAAGACCCAGAAGCCCGTGCCCGGTCCTCTGAAAACCCCAGAGGCCACCGCCCGCGAGGCTGAGGAGAAGTCGAAAACCGAGCACGATCCCAACCTTTCCAAGTTCGAAGGCAAGTAACCGCAACCCGGAACGTCCCGCTTTTTCCGCCCATGAGTCAGGAAACACCATCCCTGCCCCCCGGAGTCACCCCGGAGGATATCGAGCAGCGCGCCGCCATCGACCGCTCCACTCGCTTCCCGGTTCTCTTCTTTTTCACCAGCGGAGCCGCATGGCTGCTGGTGGCCACGCTGCTCGGTCTCCTCGCCGCGCTGAAATTCGTCGCCACCGGAGCCTTCAAGTTCGAGGTGCTCAACCTCGCACGCGTGCAACCCGCTTTCGTCAACGCCCTCGTCTACGGCTGGGCCTTCCAGGCGGGCATCGGAGTCATGATCTGGATCATGGCCCGACTCTGCCGCACGGAACTCCGCAACCCCGTCACGCTGATCGTTGCCGGGCATTTCTGGAACCTTGGCGTTACCCTTGGGATCGCTGGCATCCTCGGCGGTCAGGGCAACCTGCACATGAAGATGATGGAGTTCCCGCCGCTCGTCTGGCCCCTTCTCCTCATCGCCTACACGCTCATCGTGGTCTGGTTGGTCATCATGTTCGCCGCACGCCGGCGTCAGGAGACCTACGTCTCCCAATGGTACATCCTCGCAGCCTGCTTCACCTGGCCATGGATCTACCTCGTTGCCAACGTACTCCTCAACGTCTTCAAGAAGGCCGGTGTCGCTGGCCCGGTGGTCGCCTCGTGGTACTCCAGCGGTGTCACCTTCCTCTGGATGGTTCCCGTCGGACTCGCGAGCGCCTACTTCATCATCCCGAAAATCACCGGAAAGCCGATCCATAGCTACAATCTCAGCAGCTTCGCTTTCTGGTCGCTCATCGTGCTCGCCCCATGGGCCGGCGCGCAGGAACTCATCGGCGGCCCTGTCCCCGTCTGGATTCCGGCAGTCGCAGGAACGGCTCAGATTCTTCTGCTGATCCCCATGCTCGCCGTCTGCGTAAATCACTTCAGAACGGTGAGCGGATCGCATGAACTAGTCGCTGTCAGCCCGAGCCTCCGCTTCACGTTCATGGGCGCTGTCGGTTACGTCTGTCTCTGCCTCGCGGCTGCCATTCTTGGATCCATGACCCTGAGCCGATTCACCTTCCTAAGCTTCACGCAGGATGCGGTCTTCCTCACCGGAACCTACATGTTTTTCAGCATGGCCATGTTCGGAGCCATCTACTTCATCGTGCCACGCATCACGGGCTGTGAATGGATCAGCGGTGCCCGCATCCGTCTCCACTTCTGGCTGTCTGCCTATGCCTGCATCGGGCTTTGCCTGCTGCTTCTCGTGGCTGGCTTCTCGCACGGTGCGGCCATCGATACATGGGATACTTCCTTCGAGTCCGCCGTAACCTTCTCCAGCGGCTACCTCGTGGGAAGAATTCTCCTCTGGCTCTTCCTGCTCGTGGCCAACGTTGTCTTCCTGCACCACCTCGCCCTCATGGTAATGAACCGGGGACGCAAGGCGGGCGACCCAACCCTGATCGCACCCACGCCGTACGACACCGCCGACATTGTCATCACCACCGAAGGAGCCGAGGCATGAACAGTCTGAAATCATTCATTCTCACCATGGGAGCCTGCGTTGGCGTTCCCACCCTTGTCATGGCCGTCCTGCCCTACGGCAAGGAACGCAACCGCCAGGCGGTCGCCTACCAATCGCTCCCGGACCCCGCCAATCCAGCTGCCCCTCCCAAGGATCCCGAAGAACTCAAAGGCCTCTACTACCCCACCAACTACGCCGGCGACCGGAAGCGCGGTGAAATGGTCTACGCCCACGAAGGCTGTGCCCAATGCCACACCCAGGTTGTCCGGCCCGACTACGCAGGCATCGACCAGTTCAAGAAGGGATTCGGACGCGAACAGGAATACGCCAAAGAAGTTCCCGTGGCGGTCCGGCAAACCCATCCGTGGGATTACATGCACGAGGATTTCGCCATGATCGGTGTCCGCCGCGTGGGTCCGGATCTTGCCAATGCTGCGTACCGTTACCTCGACAAGGATGGCCGTCCTGACCCCGTAAAGGTCAATGCTCTCTACCAGCACTTCTATTCCCCCCGCTCCCTCCGCGGCTGGTCCAACAGTCCATCCTTCAAGCATCTCTTCCGCACCGTCCGCAAGGAAAAGCCGGAAGGACGTGGCGATGCTCTCCAGCTTCCCGCAAACATCGCTCCGGATGACGGATACGAAATCATTCCAACCGACGAAGCCAAGGCCCTCGTGGAATATATCCTCGGGCTAAAGCGCGACGCCCCGCTCCCTTCCGCCATCACCGGCATCGTCCCGCAGCCGGGTGCTCAGTGACCGACCGTTTTTCCAGCTTTTCCCATGGCCTCCTCTCCTGACAACATCGACTACGACCGCACGGTGAACGTGGCCGGACTCCACGCGGCGGCCGCCCGCGAACGCTCCGCTACCCCCATCGGAACTACCCCGGTCTCTCTCTGGGTCGTCCTTGCCACCGGCGTCGTCACCATCCTCGCCGGAGGCTACCTCGGCCGCAATACCGGTTCGGACCTCGGAGCCGCCAACCTCAACGGCTACAACTATACCCTCCAGTACCCGGAAGGAGCCGGAGGAGGTGGCACCGCCATGAGCGATGAAGAACTCCGCGAGGACGCCAACTGGCTCGCAGCCGGCAAGGCCGTCTACACCGGTGCTGGCAACTGCGTCGGTTGCCACCAGGCCAGTGGCGAAGGCGTCGCCGGCCAGTTTCCTCCGCTCAAGGCGTCGGATTGGGTCACCGGAAGCGATAAGCGCCTCGTCGCCATCCTGCTCTACGGCATCGGTGGTTCCTTCACAGTCAACGGGAAGACCTACAACGGCCAGATGCCCGCCCAGGGGACAGCCCTCAACAACAAGCAAATCGCTCAGGTCGCCTCCTACATCCGCAACGACTGGGGTAACAAGGCATCCCTCATCTACGACGACCAGGTCGCCGCCGTGAAAAAGGAAATCGTCCGCCAGGCTTCATGGACGCAGACGGACCTCGAAGCCGCCATTCCCGCCGACGCGGTCTGCCCTGTCTCGGAATGGCCTGCCAAAATCTCAGCCGCCGCCGGTGGAGCCGCCGCCACACCTGCTCCGGCACCCGCCAAGAACTGACTTTTCTGATCCGCGAACCGCTCCGCAAACCTCCCGCTGAAACCCGAACTTCCCAATCCCATGGCTGCCACCGCCGATCACACCCACGACCACGCTGCGCACGGGCACGACCACGATCACCACGATCATCACGACCCGGGCTTCATCAAGAAGTACATCTTCTCGACGGACCACAAGATGATCGGCGTCCAGTACGGCATCTCCGGTCTCCTCTTCCTCGCCTTCGGATTCATGCTCATGCTGGTCATGCGCTGGAGCATCGCGCATCCCGGTGAGCCGCTGCCGGGCGGACTCCGCTGGATCCTTCACATCTTCGGTGATGACTTCGTCACCCGCTGGGCCCCCGATGGCAAGGTCTCGGGCTCCCTCTACAACATGTTCGGTGCCATGCACGGCACCATCATGGTGTTCTTCGGTGTCGTGCCCCTCGGCTTCGCTGCCTTCGTGAATTTCGTCATGCCTCTCCAGATCGGTGCTCCCGACATGGCCTTCCCCAGACTGAATATGTGGAGCTACTGGCTCTTCTTCATCAGCGGGGTCTTCATGATGGCCAGCTTCCTCCTCCCCACCGGAGCCGCCCAGGCTGGCTGGACCAACTACTCACCGCTCGCCGCCGTCGTGCAGCGGAATACCGATGCCCGCTTCTGGACCGGTCAGACCCAGTGGCTCTTCGCCATGGTCTTCAATATCTCCGCGTCCCTCCTCGGCTCGGTAAACGTCCTCACCACCGTCATCAACCTCCGCGCCAAGGGCCTCACATGGATGCGCCTCCCGTTCTTCACATGGGCAATGTTCGTGATCGGCTTCCTCCTGCTCCTCGCCTTCCCGCCTCTCGAAGTTGCCGCTCTCATGCAGCTGAGCGACCAGGTTTTCCAGTCGAGCTTCTTCCTGCCGACCGGTCTATGGACGAGCGAAGCCGGCATTCTTGACATTTCCGGCGGCGGCCACCCGGTTCTCTTCCAGCACCTTTTCTGGTTCCTCGCCCACCCCGAAGTCTACGTCCTGCTCCTTCCGGGGATCGCAATCGTCGCAGAGATCATTCCCTGCAACACCCGGAAGCCGCTCTGGGGTTACAAGTCCATGGTCTATGCCTTGCTGACCCTCGCCTTCCTCAGCTTCATCGTCTGGGCTCACCACATGTACCTAACCGGCATGGGCACGGTCGTCGCCACGTTCTTCCAGTTCACCACGGTGATGATCTCGGTCCCGTCCGTTATCCTTCTTACCTGCCTCATGCTCTCCCTCTGGGGTGGATCAATCCGATTCCCGGTGCCCATGCTGTTCGCCACCGCCTTCCTGCCCATGTTCGGTATCGGCGGTCTCACTGGTCTCCCCCTCGCCTTCAGCTTCATTGACCTCTACCTCCACGACACCTACTACGTCATCGCCCACTTCCACTACGTGGTCGCTCCCGGTGTCATCTTTGCCCTCTTTGCGGGTGTCTATCACTGGTATCCGAAGGTGACCGGCCGCATGATGAATTCCTTCCTCGGTCACCTGCACTTCTGGCCCTCCCTCATCATGATGAATGTCCTCTTCGCCCCGATGTTCATTCAGGGGATGGCGGGATTCCACCGCCGCTGGTACGATGGCGGCAAGGTCTTCGAAATCACCAGCCACAAGTACTTCTACCTGAATGAGATCATCTCATGGGGCGCATGGGGCCTCGGTCTGGCCCAGATCCCCTTCATCATCAATTTCTTCCTCTCAGCCAAAGCCGGCCGCAAGGTGACGTCGGACAACCCGTGGAACGCCACAACGCTTGAATGGTCGGCTCCAACCCCACCGCCGCACGGCAACTTCCTGACCGAACCGGTCGTCTACCGCGGTCCCTACGAGTACAGCGTCCCCGGGGCTGACAAGGACTACAGCCCGCAGTGGGAACCTGTCACGGCGAAGGAGGCCGAGGAAACTGCCAAGGTGGCAGTCCCGCACTGAGCGTGCCACCAGCAATCCACGAATTCCTTTCCGATGGAGATCCCTTACACCGTAAATGCACGGCCCGATACCGGCCTCTACAATGCCAAAGTCGGTATCTGGCTGTTCCTCGCCTCCGAAGTCATGCTCTTCGGCGGATTGTTCTCTTCCTACGTCTTCCTGCGAATCGGGGCCGACTTCCCATGGCCATTCCATGAACTGAAAGTCAGGCCTGGCTTCATCAACACAATGGTGCTCATCGCATCGTCCGTGTCGGTGGTGGCCGCATGGGCGGCCGTGAAGGCGCGCCGCTTCGGATGGTTCCAGTTCAACATGATCTTCACGCTCCTCTGCGCGCTGGGATTCATGGGAATCAAGGGCTACGAGTACTACCACAAGTTCATCCACTACTCGTTCGAATTCACGGACGGGTCGGTCATCAATGGCCACCCGGTTCACACCGACGAAAAGAACCATGGGGACCGCATTGTCTTCGACGAGGTAAAGTCGATCGTCCTCGATCTCCGGAACAGCAATCTCGACTTCCTCAGCCAGCGGCGGGAAGCCAAGGGAGATCTTCCCTACGCCGCTCCGTCGACCGCTGATCTCAAGTTCAAGACGCCCAGCGGCAAGGAAATCACTCTCACGAAACAGTGGCTCAAAACCGCCAAGCGCCAGTGGATGGATGCCGCCACGGACCTCTCCCGCAAGGTCACCGCACTTGAACTCGAAAAGGCCGCCGCCAAAGGCAACGAAGAAGCCCTTTCAGCCATTGGTGTCCGCCTCGATGCCGTGAACAAGGAGGCCATCGACAAAGCCAAGGCTGATGACCTCACGCAGTCGCTCAAACTGGAGGTCGTCGGGAATCCCCTCCTTTTCCTCGTGAAGGAAGGAATGCTGGCCCGCTACGGTCAGGCCGAGATGAGTTTCAAGGATTCCACCGTCCTCCAGGGTAAACTGGTCACCGACTCCATCGAGTTCAACGCCGACCTCATCGACCTCCGCAAGAACAAGGATCCGGAAAAGGCTCTCGTCTGGAAGTACTATCCGGATCTCAAGGACGATTTCCTCCGTCACCGCGATGAAAGGACGGAATCCTTCAAGAAGCGCTACCCGAAAAGGGCCGGTACGGCCGACGGCGATCCTGACAACCTCCGGGAATCCCTCCGCTTCGAATTCGAGGAAACCCTTCCCAAGGACCTTGCCCACAGTCTGCTGCATGACCGGGAGAAGACCGTCAGTCTCCCCCGCAGCGAAAAACGGTTCTACTCGAACTTCACTCCAGCCCTCAGCCCGTACTACGCCATCTACTTCCTGATGACTGGTCTGCACGGCCTCCACGTTATCGGCGGTGCCATCGTGCTCGGCTGGTTCCTCATCACAGGAAAGAAAATGTACCGCGAAAATCCGGAACACCTCGCCAACCGCGTGGAAGTAGGCGGCCTCTTCTGGCACTTGGTCGACCTTGTGTGGATCTTCCTCTTCCCGCTCTACTACCTCATGTAAGCTCACTGCCATGGATTCCTCCCACGAAACCCATCCGGCGCACGACGCCCCCGATCATCCGATCGATTTCGGCAAGGCCATCAAGACCTACCTCAAGGTCGGAGCCACCCTGATCGTCTTCACGTTCATCACCGTCTTCGTCGCCTACAAGGTCGACCTCGGAGATATCCATCTGAACATCGCTCTCGGCCTGCTCATCGCAGCATTCAAGGTTTCGCTGGTCGCGCTCATCTTCATGCACCTCAACCATGAACGGGGGCTGATCTACAAGACGCTCCTGTTCACGATGATCTTCTTCGCTGCCATGATGTTCCTCTTCTGTCTGGCTTACAGCGACCCGATCCATAATTCCTTTCTGCAGCCCTGAACCGATTGCAGCCATGTCCCTCAAAACCTTCCACGTCTTTTTTCTCGTGCTGGCGATTCTCTTCGACCTCGGGATGCTGGCGTACGCGTATCTCGGAGAGAACAGCGTCACCGAGGAACTGAGGGCCTATGGAGTCGGCTTCGGTGTCATCGCTGCCGTCCTCATCGCCTATACCATCTGGTACGTCCGCAAGAAGGCCCCCACCATCATCGTCTGAATCCGGACCCCCCCTCAATCATGAGCCTATCCCTCTCCATCGCCTGTGCCACCTGCATCGGTCAGGATGGCCAAGTCACCGTCATGGCAGCCAATGGGGCCGTCTTTGTGATGCTGGGTGCTCTCATTCTCGTGTTCGGCACCATCCTCGCTGTTGTTATCTCGTTCATCCGCCGCGCCCGCCGCTTCGCTGCCATCAATCCGCAGCCCTGATCCCCTACATTCCTCCATCCTTCCGTTATGGGACTTCTCAATAAACTCCTCGGTATCCCGCCCGTCGGCTCGGAGCATGGCCACATGCTCGACCACATGCTCGAGATTGTGCACTGGTTCATGCTTGCCCTCGGCCTTGGGTGGAGCATTTTCGTTGGCTATTCCCTCTTCCGCTTCTACCGGAAACGGAATCCGAAGGCGTCGTACACCGGTGTCACCAGTCACGCTTCCAGCCACCTTGAGATCGGGGTCATCGTTACGGAGGTCATCCTTCTCCTCGGGTTCGCATTTCCACTCTGGGCCACGCGCGTCGATCAGTTCCCGGATCCCGATGTCCGCATCAATGCATGGGCCGAACAATTCAAATGGAACTTCCATTACACCGGTGCAGACGGCAAATTCGGCATGACAAACCGGTTCCTCATTTCGTCCGCCAACCCCATTGGAATCGACCCGGAAGATCCGAACGGACTTGATGACATCGTGGTTCCGGAACTTTTCCTTCCCAAGGGCAAAAAAGTTGAAATCGCCGTCACTTCGAAGGACGTGATCCACAACCTCGCCCTCGTCGGCATGCGCATCGCTCAGGATGCCGACCCTGGAAAAGTCAGCCGCATGTGGTTCATCCCATCCGCTCTCGGCGACTCGGAAGTCATCTGCGGGCAGCTCTGCGGCGCAGCTCACGGCAACATGAAGTCTCTCCTCCACGTGGTCGACCAGAAGAGCTTCGAAGGATGGGAAAAGGATGCGCCGAAATTCCGCGACACTCCCTTCGGTGCGGAAGCCGCGAAGAAACTCGGACTCGCCGAAACTCCCGCCGCCACCCCGGCTCCGGCAGCGGCTCCCGCCCCGGCGGTCCAGTGAGACAGCGACCCGTTCTCCACAGATCATGATCACCGCGGGCGCTGAGAGTCTCAGCGCCCGCTCTGTTTCCAGAGGAGAGACAGATTTTCCGAGACTCTGACCATCATGGCCACCAAAGCCGACCGCCTGCTACCGCGCCTTGCGCTGCTGACCCTCGTGCTCCTGTACCTTGTGGTGCTGGCTGGTTCGGTGGTGCGGGCGACCGGATCGGGCATGGGCTGTCCGGATTGGCCCCGTTGCTATGGGAAGCTCATTCCTCCCACCCGTGCGGAGGACATCGATGTGGCAAAACTCGATCTTGAACGGTACCGCCGCTCGTGGGCTTCGCACGGCAGAGAGGACGTGGAGGTCACGGAGGAATCCATCCGCAGGAATTTCAGCGCGCTGGAAACATGGATCGAATTCATCAACCGCTGCCTCGGTGCCGTGAGTGGACTTGCGGCGGTGGCAACGTTTCTCTGTTCCATCCTGTCATCCCGGAGCGACTGGCTGCTGCGTGGCCTGCTGCTGGCGGAACTGGTGCTGTTTGGGGTGGTGGCATGGCTAGGCAAGGTGGTCGTGGATACCAATCTCCTGCCATGGAAGATCACGCTGCACATGATGCTGGCCATGGGGCTCATCACCATGGCGCTGGCCATTCTGCACCGTGTGCGTCCGGGATCACCGGTGCCGGTGACGCGATCGATGCGTTGGCACCTCGCTGTCTGCCTGCTTGCGGTCCTCGTGCAGACTGTGGTCGGCACTCAGGTGCGCGAACTGGTCGATGAGCACAGCCTCGCATCCTGCTGCGGGGACAGGCTGGAGCAGCATCTCGGAATCTCGCTCGTCTGGCATCGCATCGGAGCCATCACGACGCTCACGCTCGTGGCCATCGCCTTTTTCCGCCTGCGCTTCGGAGCAGGGAAGGGGGCGGATGCAGCGCCGCTGCTTACGAATGCGCTCGGTCTGCTGGTGGCCGTGGAGTACGGGGTCGGTGTCCTCCTCATCCGGGCCGGACTGCCTGCGGCTCTTCAGCCCGTCCATCTTGTCCTTGCCTTCGTACTTCACGGTCTGCTTTTCGCCCTGCTGCTGCGCAGCCGGTTGCAGCCAGACAACTCGTCAGCCAATCTGACTTCCTGATGCCTGTTCCCGCTTCCGGCCAATCCTCCGATGCTCCCGTGGCGGTCCCCCTGCGCCCGGGATTCAGCCGCGGGGATTTCATGCTGCTCACCAAGGCGCGCCTGAGCGCTCTGGTGGTGATCACCACGGCTGCAGGATATGCGCTGCACCTCGCTCTGCGTGAATGGCCGGACGCCCTGCCATGGCGGCTTGTCCATACGCTGCTGGGAACCGCGCTGACGGCCTTTGGAGCCTCGGTGTTCAACCAGCTCATGGAGATGGATGCCGACGCTCGCATGCAGCGGACGGCCGACCGCCCCCTCGCTGCCCGCCGTCTCCAGCCTGAAGTCGCCTTTCTGATCGGTGCCCTCCTTGCCGGAGCTGGGCTCATTCATCTGGGCGTCAAAGTGAACGTGGAAGCGGCTGCTCTCGCGGGCCTGACGCTGCTGGTGTATCTTTTCATTTACACCCCGATGAAACGCACGTCGGTCTGGAACACGATCGTGGGGGCCGTGTCCGGAGCCATTCCGCCTGTCATCGGCTGGGTCGCCGTGGCCGGTGGCAAGGAGTTCCGCAACTATCACCGCGAACTGATCCGCTGGGACCTCCTCGCAGCGCAGCCCGCCTTCTTCCTGTTCGCCCTCCTCTTTCTCTGGCAATTGCCTCACTTTCTCGCCATCAACTGGATGTACCGCGAGGAATACATCAGGGGTGGCTTCGTGATGTGGAGCAACAACGATGAAACCGGTCGCGCCACGGCCCGCCGGGCCTTCGCATGGAGCCTGCTGCTGCTTCCGTTGGCACTCTGGCCTCCGCTGGCTGGGTTCACTTCATGGATTGCGGCGATCCCGGGGCTCCTGCTGGGAGGTTGGCTGGTCTGGCTCAGTCTCCGCTTTCTCCGGAATCCCGACCGCGCAGCGGCCCGCCGGCTATTTCTGGCAACCCTGCTCTACCTCCCGGGCATGCTCGCGGTGGTCCTTTGCTGCGCCCGTAACTGAACGGTAGCCGTCCTTCTCCTAAACATCATGGAAGCCCCCGCCCCGGACACGCCCCCTCCATCAAGACGCACCGCCGTCGCCATCTGCCTCGTCCTCATGGCCCTCGGCACAGTGGTCTGGTTCAATTACTACCTCAAGGTCCGCCAGGATCTCATGAAGGGCCGGCTCCCCAAAAAGCAGTCCGTCGAAAAGGACCCGGGATTTTTCATCGATGCCAAGGGCCGCGAACGGCGTCTCGAGGAGATCAAAGGCAAAGTCATTGTCCTTTCCTACGTCTATACGACCTGCCCCAGCGGCTGCGCCGGCGTCGCTGATGCCATGAAGCGCCTCCAGGATGAATTCGGAAGCGATCCCCGCTTCCAACTCGTTTCCGTCAGTCTCTACCCGGAAAACGACCGGCCGGAACTGCTCCGCTCGTGGACCGAAACCAAGGGATTCTCCGGGGACAACTGGTGGTTCCTGACCACGAAAAACGGAACTCCAGAGGAAGGCGATGCCCTCCGCAAATGGATGATGACCACCTTCAAGATCTCCGTGAAGCGAAAGCCGGAGGACAAGATCCGCGAGAACCCCGCCGATATCTGGGACCACTCGCTCGTCATGGTCATGGTCGATCACCGGGGAGCCGTCCGCACGCCCACGGATAATGATTATTTCTGGTATCCCTTCCATCCGGCCTTCGATGACTCATGGTATCCGCGGCCCATCGCCGAGGATGTCCGCAAGGTGCTCGATGAAGCCGCCCGCGGCGAATGACAAAACGTTGCCCGCCATGACCAGCCTCCCGCTCATCAACGCCTGTCTGAATTCCCTCGCCACCGTCTTCCTGCTGGCAGGGTGGTACTTCATCCGCCGCGGTCAGCGCGGGCAGCATGCCCGCTGCATGATCGGAGCCCTTGCCGCCTCGGCCGCCTTTCTCGTCTGTTACCTCGGATGGCATGGCTGGCTCGTCCAGCACACCGGCAAGGGCCATGTTCCTTTCACTGCTCAAGGCCCTGTCCGGACCGTCTACTTCACAATTCTGTTCACTCATCTCATCGGCAGCTTCGCGATCGTCGCCCTCGTACCCATGACCGTGGCCCGCGCTGCCCGCAGGCAATTCGAACGGCACCGGGCCATCGCCCGATGGACGCTCCCCATCTGGCTCTATGTCTCCATCACGGGCGTGATCGTCTACCTCATGAACTACCGGCTCTTCCCTTCCTCGGAATGGGAAAAAATCCGCGCCATCGGCCAGCAGGAACGGATGGCAGGCTGAGTGTGCCAGCAGGGACGAGACCCGGCAGACACTCACATGAGCATCACAGCCCAATAGCTTGCCTGACCTTGCCGGCCAGCTCGTGGAATGCGCCGCTCACTGCGTTCACGCCGGCGGGCTGCAGGGCTACAGGGTGCCCGCTGTCGCCGCCCTCCCGGGTCGGCATGTCGATGGGAATCTGCGCGAGCAGCGGAACACCGAGCCTCTGGGCTTCCTTCTCGCCACCGCCCGACCCGAAGATCTCATAGCGCTTCCCATCGGAAGGACACAGGAAGTAACTCATGTTCTCCACGATACCCAGCACCGGTACATTGACCTTCGCAAACATGGAGGCTGCCTTGCGGGCATCAATGAGCGCCACCTCCTGCGGCGTGGTCACTACGATCGCCCCGTCCACCGCCACGGTCTGCACAATCGTCAGCTGAATATCGCCCGTGCCCGGCGGCAGATCGAGCACCAGTACATCAAGGTCTCCCCATGCCGTCTGCCGGAGAAACTGCTGCACATAACGCGTCGCCAGCGGTCCCCGCACAATCACCGGCGAAGCATCGCTCAGCAGAAAGGCCATCGACATCAGCTTGAGCCCGTGCGCTTCAATCGGAATAATCTCGTTCTGCTCGGTCGCCATCGGCTGTTCGTCGGTCCCGAACATGAGACCAACGCTCGGCCCATAAAGGTCGCAGTCACACAGCCCGACGCGCAGTCCCGCGGCCTTGAGGGCCACTGCCAGATTGCTGGCCACGGTTGATTTGCCCACGCCCCCTTTGCCGCTGGCCACGGCGACGATCTTCCGGATGCCCGGAATGCTGCTCTTGCCAACCCCGGCCGCGGCCTCCGGTTCCCGGATGTCGAAATCGAGCGAAACCTTTCCCACTCCCGGGATCTCCGCGAGCGCCCTGGTGGCGGCTTCATGAATCTGCCGCGGCACGTTTGCGTCCCGCGTCGCCATCTCGATGCGAACCCGCACGTCCGCTCCCTCGATGCGCACATCCTTCACCAGCCCGAACGCCACGATGTCCCGGCTGAATCCAGGCCATTTCACGGTGCGCAGAGCATCAACGACAGCAGCTTCGGTAATCATGAGAGTCACGAGAAACGCACCGCGTCCCCGTTTGGCAACCAGGGAATCGCAAGCAGTGCGTCGTGACGGCCCAGGCGCTTGCGCACGCCTCACCCGCACCGCCGGAAACCGTATCCCATAGCCCCCGCAGCTCGATTTTTCAGTAAATTCCCGCTAAACCGCGTCTGCGGAAACCGTTCGTTCTAATAGCAACCTCCGGCCTGCGTGCCGTCCCTCCGAACGATCCATCCATGAAAGCGCTTCTCCTCAGCCTCCCGGCTCTGCTGACGACCCTGCCGGCTACCGCCGAAGTCCAGTTCAACCGGGACATCCGCCCGCTCCTCTCGGAGAACTGCCTCCAGTGCCACGGACCGGACCCGGGCTCCCGCAAGGCCGGGCTGCGGCTCGATACCAAAGAGGGCTTCTTCGAGAAAACCGAAGACCGCGGCCCCACCGTGATCGCCGGAAAACCAGACGAGAGCCCCCTCTTCCAGCGCCTCATCGCCACGGATCCGGACGACGTCATGCCGCCACCGGAATCGCACAAGGAACTGAAACCGGAACAGAAGGAACTCATCCGGCAGTGGATCACGGAAGGAGCCTCGTGGCAGCCTCACTGGGCCTTCCTCAAACCCGAGCGCCCACCGGTGCCGACTCCGGCGGCCGCCCCCCAGCCCGTCCGGAATCCGATCGATTCGTTCGTCTTTGCTAAGCTCCAGGAAAAAGGCCTCCAGCCTGCCAGGGAAGCCGACCGCGCTACCCTCGCCCGCCGTCTTTCGCTCGACCTCATCGGTCTGCCTCCTGCGCCCGAGGACGTGGTTGCCTTCGCCGCCGACCAATCACCGGATTACTACGAGAAGTACGTCCAGAAACTGATGGCCTCGCCCCACTACGGGGAACACCGGGGCCGCTACTGGCTCGATGCTGCCCGCTACGGCGATACTCATGGCCTCCACTTCGACAACTACCGGGAAATGTGGCCGTACCGCGATTGGGTGATCGCGGCCTTCAACCGCAACCTGCCGTTCGACCAGTTCACAACGGAACAAATCGCGGGCGACCTCCTCCCGCAGCCCACGCTCGACCAGCAGGTAGCCACGGGTTTCCACCGCTGCAACATCACCACCAACGAAGGCGGCACCATCGTCGAGGAAAACCTCGCCAATTACGCCCGCGACCGCGTCGAAACCACCTCGTGGGTCTGGCTCGGGCTGACAGCAAACTGCGCTGTCTGCCACGACCACAAATTCGATCCGCTCTCCACGAAGGATTTCTATTCCATGGAAGCCTACTTCCGGAATACGACGCAGCCCGGCCTTGATGGCAACGTCAAGGATTCCTCGCCGGCCATCATCGTGCCGCAGACGGAAGAGGACCGGAACCGCTGGGCGGCCATCCCCGGAGAAATCGAAGCCAAACAGCAGTCGATCGCCCGCCGCCGCGAAGAAGCGAAGGGAGCCTTCGATGGCTGGCTCGCTTCTGCGAGGGCCGCCGATCTCGGCGACGGCGTCCGTGCCGAAGGACTGATCGCCCACGCCCCGCTCACGGAAGGCGTCGGCGATGAAATTGGAGCCATCTGCGGTCAGCCCATGCGCTTCAAGGCCACCGGCCCGGTCTCATGGAAACCGGATGGACGCATCGGTCCTGCCCCGGTACTCAATGCCGCCACCACCTTCGATCTCGGCAACCAAGGCGACTTCGAAAAGGATCAGGCCTTCAGCTACGGCGCGTGGGTCCGCGCGGCCGGCAACAATGCCTACGCAAGCATGCTCGCCCGCATGGACGAGGGCAACAACTACCGCGGCTGGGACCTCTGGCAGAATGGCGACCGCTTCGCCGTTCATCTCGTCAACGCATGGCCCGGCAACGCCATCAAGGTCCAGACCCGACCGCCCACCGTCAAACCCGGCGAATGGCAGCACTTCTTCATGACTTATGACGGATCCGGCAAGGCCGGCGGCATCCGTCTCTTCATCAATGGACGCCAGGTCGAGACCCGAGTCGAGGCCGATACTCTCACGGAGTCCATCCGGACCACCGTCCCGCTGAAGATCGGTCAGCGCAGCGCCGGGCAGTTCTTCGAAGGAGGAAGCGTCCAGGACGTGCGCGTCTATGCCCGCCGCCTCGAAGCCGCGGAAGTGGAATCGCTGCACAATACCGGACCTCTCCGGGCCATGCTCGCCATCGATCCCGGAAAGCGCACCCCGGAACAGCAGCAGGCCCTCTACGATTTCTATCTCACAACCATGGACCCTCCGTCGCAGCAGCTGCGCACGGAACTCGCTGGTCTTGAACAGGAACGCGACTCCATCCGCGAACGCAGCCCGGTGACCCACATCCAGGCGGAAAAGCGCGACAGCACCCCCATGGCACACATCCTCTTCCGCGGGAATTATGATCAGCCCCGCGAAAAGGTGGAGCCCGCCGTCTTCTCCGCCCTCCACCCGCTGCCGGACGGAGCACCCAAAAACCGCCTCGGCCTCGCCCAGTGGCTTAACTCGCCGGAAAATCCCCTGACGGCTCGCGTCACCGTCAACCGCTTCTGGCAGGAACTGTTCGGAACCGGCATCGTGAAGACGGCCGAAGACTTCGGCATCGTGGGCGACCCTCCCAGCAACCAGGCCTTGCTCGACTGGCTCGCGGTGGAATTCCGCGAGAATGGCTGGGACATCCGCAAGCTTCTCACGACCATCGTGACTTCCTCGGTCTACCGTCAGGAAGCGGTCACCACGCCGGAGAAACTCGAAAAGGACCGCGATAACCGCCTCCTCAGCCGCGGTCCGCGCTTCCGCATGGATGCCGAAGTCATCCGCGACAGCGCCCTCGCCGCCAGCGGTCTCCTCGTTCCGAAAATCGGTGGCCCCAGCGTCAAGCCCTACCAACCGGAAGGCATCTGGGACAAGGTCGGCATGATCGAAGGCAACACCCGCATCTATCAGCAGGATAAGGGCGAGAACCTCTACCGCCGCAGCCTCTACTCGTTCTGGAAACGGATGGCCCCGCCGGCCAGCCTCGAAATCTTCAATGCTCCGGCCCGTGAGATTTCCTGCCTGCGCCGCGAACGCACCAATACCCCGCTCCAGGCCCTCGCTGCCCTCAACGATGTGCAGCTTCTCGAGGCCGCCCGCGTCCTCTCGGAAAAGGCCATGCGGGAGGCGGGAGCATCATTCGAGGAAACCCTCGGCTTCCTCACCGCCCGCGTGCTTTCCCGCTGCCTCAGCCCGGACGAAACCGCCATCGTCCGCCAGACGCACGAAACTGCGCTCGCTTCGTTCCGGGAACGCCCGGAAGACGCTGCGAAGTTCATCCGCCAGGGAGAGACGGTGCCGGATGCGAAGCTCGATCCCGCCCAGTTGGCAGCATGGCTCACGGTCGCCAACCAGATCATGAATCTCGACGAAGCCCTCAACAAGTAAACCCTCTGCACACCATGAGCCTCCTCGAGGAATTCCACCGCAATCAAACCCGCCGCCGCTTCTTCGAACGCGGACGTCACCTGCTCGGCGGTGCCGCGCTTTCGTCGCTCCTCGGCGAAAGTCTGCGCGCCAGCCTCGGTGCCGCCGAAGTCTCCGGCTCCGCCCTGCCGCACTTCGCGCCGAAGGCAAAACGCGTCATCTACCTGCACATGGTTGGCGGACCCTCCCAGATGGACCTCTGGGACTATAAGCCGGAAATGGAAAAGTGGTACGACAAGGACCTCCCGGATTCCATACGCGGTGGCCAGCGGCTCACCACCATGACCAGCGGCCAGTCCCGCTTCCCCATCGCCCCCTCGAAGTACAAGTTCAGCCAAGCTGGCAAAAGCGGGCTCTGGATGAATACAGAACTGCTCCCGTACACCTCGAAAGTGGCCGACGACCTCTGTGTGATCCGCTCCATGCACACGGAGGCCATCAACCACGAGCCGGCCATCACCGCCATGCAGACGGGAAATCAGATCGGCGGGCGGCCGTGCATCGGATCATGGCTCAGCTACGGGCTCGGTTCCTCCAACAAGGATCTCCCGGCGTTCGTCGTCCTCGTGGCCGAACCCACCAACCGGGAACAGATGCAGGCAATCTCGGCGCGTCTCTGGTCTGCTGGCTACCTTCCGGGCGAACATGCCGGAGTCTCCTTCCGTTCCAGCGGCGATCCCATTCTCTTCATCAACAATCCGGAAGGCATGCCGCGCGAACTCCGCCGCAGCCAGCTGGATGGCCTCAAGGCCCTCAACGAAATCAACTACCGCGCCGTCGGCGACCCGGAAACCCACACCCGCATCAGCCAGTACGAAATGGCCTTCCGCATGCAGAGCAGTGTCCCGGACCTCACCGATCTGTCGAAGGAAAGCGAACTCACATGGCAGCTCTACGGCGAGGAAGCCAAGAAGCCCGGCACCTTCGCGGCCTCGGCTCTCATGGCCCGCCGCCTTGCGGAACGCGGCGTCCGCTTCATCCAGATCTACCACAACAACTGGGACCACCACGGCAACCTCGGAGGCCGCATGCCCTTCCAGTGCCGCGACATCGACCAGCCGGTCCACGGCCTCATCACGGACCTCAAGAACCGCGGCATGTTCGACGACACCCTCATCATCTGGGGCGGTGAATTCGGACGCACCATCTACTCGCAGGGCGGTCTGTCCCGCGAAAACTACGGCCGCGATCACCACCCGCGCTGCTTCAGCATGTGGATGGCCGGCGGCGGAGCCAAGGGCGGTACGGTCTATGGCGAAACGGACGAATTCTCCTACAACATCGTCAAGGATCCCGTCCACATCCGCGACTTCCACGCCACTGCCCTGCACCTCCTCGGCATCAATCACGAACGCTTCACCCACCGCTTCCAGGGCCTCGACTTCAAACTCACGGGCGTCGAACCCGCCAAAGTCATCAAGGACCTGCTCGGCTGAAGCTGCCACTCACGCCAGTGCCGCGAGCATGGACCGCAGGATCTCCGGATCCGCGGCCTTCCGTTCGTACTCGCCAGGCACCGCTGCCGCTCCCATCGCCATGTCGGGCCTCCGGTACGCCATGGGACTCGCATAGGTGGAACGCGCGGACAGATGAAATTCCCGGATGCCTGACTTCCGCAGCGGAGCCACCAGCCCCGGCCGCAGGCCGCCGCCTGCGAGCAGCGCAATGCGCCCGGCGGCCTGCCCCTGCAGTGCCGTCAGCGTGGCCACGCCAGCCTCCACGGTGGGTTGCCCGCCGCTGGTGAGCACGCGGGGAATCCCCAGCCGCATGAGCACCTCAAGGCTGCGCGGCAAATCCCGGCTCACATCGAAGGCCCGGTGAAAGGTCATGTCGAGGCCCGCCGATACGGCCACCAGCCGACCCGCCACCGCTTCATCAATTTCCCCGTCGGTCGTCAGACAGCCGAAAACCACCCCATCGGCCCCCAGACCACGCGCAACGCGGATGTCTTCCTCCATGATCCTGCCCTCGGCTGCCGAGACCACAAAGTCGCCCGCCCGCGGACGGATCATCATCATGATGCGGCCACCATAAACCGCCCGGGCCTCCCGCAGAAATCCCGCGGACGGCGTCGTGCCTCCTTCCACCAGTCCCGCACACAGCTCAATGCGCGGCACCGCGGCGACCGCACAGGCCTCAACCGACGCCATGCAGTCGACACAGATTTCCAGAAGGGCAGGGGACGAAGCAGACATGCCGCGGCCGTAAGCGCTGGCACACCTCCGCGCAGCCGGGATTTTTTGGGCTGGCCAACCTGGAGAAGCTCCTGCTAGGTAAGGGAAGGTCTCCGACGTCTCCAAGCCATGAAGCGCCTCCTGATGCCGTTCCTCGCCGCCGCCCTTGGCGGTTCCGCCGCCGCAGTCGACTTGAAAGTCGACATCAATCAGCGCGCCCCGGCTGCGAACACGCCGGCCAATACCCAGGGTGGCTTTCTGCCTATGACCATCAATCCGGCCATCACCGGACCCCTTGGGCCGGATGCTGTCACCACCACCACCTTCGGAGCCCAGACGGTCAGCATCCGTGGCACCGGCAGCAATGTGACGGCCTTCGATGACCGCAGGCGCACGCAGCCCGTCAACGCCGGGGATTTCACGCAGGCCCCGCTTCTGCAGGACTTCATCTTCGCCCTCTTCAATGCCTCGCTCAACCCAGGCGCAGGACTCGACATCACCATCACCGGCCTCGAAGCAGGCAAGGAATATGCCATCACGGTCTGGTCGTATGATCAGTCGAGCCCGGGCAACCGCGTGTCGGACTGGTCCGTGAGCAATGGCGGCACCGCCGAGGATTATACCTTCGATGGCCGCGTCCTGCCCTTCGACAACAGCCAGTACCAGGTCAATCTGACCGGATTCGCCGACCCCACCGGGACCCTTGTCATCACGGCGCGCCGCGATCCGGAAAGCAAGGACCAGACCGGGGCCAATCAGCACGGTGTGTTTCTCAATGGTTTCTGGATCCGCGATCTCTTCCGCGACACGGACAACGATGGCATGCCGGATGGCTGGGAAACCACCTACGGCCTCAATCCGAATGTCAATGATGCCGCCCTCGACCCGGACAAGGACGGTCTCGCCAACCTCGCGGAATTCCTCGCGGAAACCAATCCCCAGAACCCGGATTCGGATGGCGATACGCTCCCGGATGGAACCGAGAATAAATCCGGTATCTGGTCAGGGCCCACCAGCACCGGCACCAATCCCCTTGTGGCCGACAGCGATGGCGACGGACTCGGCGACGGACGGGAAAACCCCGACCTGCCATGGACCGGCCCGACCCAGCCCGGCACAGATCCCAACAAGTACGATACGGACACGGATGGATTCGGCGACGGCACCGAAGTCAACTGGCCCTCGCATCCACGCGACCCCGCGGTTTTCCCGAATCCAGCCAGCGGAGCCACCCTTGGCGTGGAATTCGATGACGTCCTGCCCAGCACCCAACCGGGCTTCCAGAGCCTTCCGGGCTCAGGTACCATCAGTTCCACCGAACTCACCGGTACCTTCGGACCGCACACCGTCACCGTCACTGCGGTCGGCTCCACCTTCCTCCAAAGCCGCGACCGCCTCGCCGCGGCCGGAGGGGGCGACTTCAATGGCCTCTTCCGCGACTTCGTCTTCGCCAACACCAGTGCCGACGAAGGCGATGGGCTCGATGTCCGCATCACGGGACTCGCCCCCCTCACCAGTTATCCGGTCACCCTCTGGATGTGGGACCCCACCAGCGCCACGGTAGCGCGGCGCTCGACATGGCTGGCCAGCGACGGCGGCAACGGAACCACCGTCAAAGTGCCGTCCTATTCCCTTGAAGGCACCAATCTTCCCACCGCGCTCGGCGAACGTCAGGTAAAGTTCACGGCCACCACCGATGCCGAGGGCGTGCTCCTGATCGAGGGACGCAAGGAAGAGGGGTACTTCGCGACCGCGGCCACCGTCAACGTCTTCCTCAACGCCTTCCTCATCGGCCCGCCCCAGGCCCCGGAGGTGCCCATCACCATCACCTCACTCGGCCCGGTCACCCCGCAGGGCATGACCCTCGCATGGAGCAGCGAGGCCGGCCGGGTCTACCGTCTCGAGGCCTCGTCCGACCTCGGTCAGTGGACGCTCATCGATGGTGCCATCCCCGGACTGCCAGGCACCACCACTTTCACCGATACGACCGCTCCTGCAGGTACGCTCAAGCGCTTCTACCGCGTCAGCCGCGCTCCGTGATAGCGTTCTGATGCGCTGATTCAGGGTGATTGCCGCCCCGGTAGAAGCGCCGGGGATTCCGCGGACAGGGGATTCCCATGGCGGAGAATTTCTGACACTCTCCTGCGGAAATCCTCCCCTTTTTCGCCATGCTGTCCCGCTTTCCCCTGTTCTTGCTGGCTGCCGTCCCGCTCACCGCGGCAGTGCAGACATCCTTCGAGGAAGATTCCCTCAGCCCCCTCGTCCTGCTCGACATCCCGAACGCATCGCTCGGCAATGTCATCTTCGACGCCGCCAATGACGAACTCGACTTCACGGCGGGCGGCAACACGGACATGTGGGGAGCCCGCAACAACGCAGCCATCGCATGGACCGCCATCCCGGATGGCCTCGCCGCGGGCAGCACGTGGACCGTGGAAACCGAAGTCCGCATCAACAATGTCGCCCAGAATAATCAGGTCGCCGGCCTGACCTTCTATGGCGGGCCGAACGGGGCCCGCCCGGATATCACGTTTGGACTCGACAACTGGGACCCCGCCGCCCGGGCGGTGCGGCTGCAGGGCCTCGGAGACAATGTCCCCAACACGGCCATCACCACGACGGCAGGCCAGGTCATCCTCCGCGTCGACATCACCGAATCGGGAGCCACGGACACCTGCAATTTCTTCTTCCGCACCTCGGCCACGGAACCATGGCAGCAGATCCCCGGAGCTGCCATCAACTACCAGACGAATTTCCCGAATTCCCGCGTCGGCCTCACCTACAAGACCGCTGCCGCCAAAGCCGGTGCCGCGTTCACCTACTTCAATGTCTACGACTCGTCGAAACAGGCCCCGGTGATCAATGGCCAACCGGGCGATGTCACGGCCCTCGTTGGCGGTGTGGCCCGCTTCAGCGTCGCTGCCAGCGGCGGCGGAACGTACCAGTGGCGGCGCAACGGAGTGCCCATCGCAGCGGGAGGAACCGGCGACAGCCTCGTCATCGATCCGGTCGCACAAGCCGACAATGGCTCCAGCTTCGACTGTGTGGTCACGAATGGAAACGGCAGCACCACGAGCCGTGCCGCCCAGCTCACGGTGCTCGCTTCGCCCCCGGTCGGACATGGCTACTATGCCAGCGCGGTCCAGGCCGAGCCCTCGCTTTTCGCTTATTTTCCAGTCGATGGCAGCGTGGCTCCTGCGGTCCGCAATGTCCGCCGTCCTGGATTCAGTGGAACGCTCAGCGGTGACACGGCCCACGACAGCACCGGCGGCCGTGTCATCGGCATCAAGGGGCTGCGTTCGGCCGGAGCGGGATGGGTCACGGTCAACAAGGACCCGGAGTGGGACTTCGCAGACGGCGAGGGCACCATTGAAATGTGGGTCTATCAGACGGCCCCCGCGGGATACAATCCCTGCCTCATCGCCGTGCGCCATGATGCCTCGGGCGGCACCCGTTTCAGCTTCCATGCGGACACGGCGGGAAACCGCATCTGGTTCTTCAATGGCAGCGGTGCCCCCACATGGACCCTGCCGTCCACCAGCATCGGCAGACTCATGCACCTCGCCGTCGTCATGAAAGCCGGACAGGCCGAACTCTTCCACAATGGCGAGAGCCTCGGCACCGTAAACCAGACGCTCGGCAGCGGCCTCGGCCTCCCGGCCATCATTGGAGCCGCCGGACCCAGCACGCAGGAAGCGTTCCCCGGACACCTCGATGAAATCGCGCTCTACTCGGAAGCCCTGCCGGCCAGTGCCATTGCCGCCCACTACGAAGCGTCGCAGAATCCGGCCGCGGGGAGTCCCCCTTCCTTCGCGGCCCAGCCGGCCTCCACGTCGGTCGATGAGGGAGCCAGTGCTACGTTCCAGTTGAGCCTCGCCGATCCTCAGGGAGCCAGTTACCGTTGGGTGCGCAACGGCGTCGACATCCCCGGAGCCACCGAACCATCCCTCACGATCGCCGCCGCTTCCCTCGCGGACGACGGAGCCACCTTCCAATGCGTGGTCTACAATGCATTCGGTGGAGCGCTCAGCAATCCCGCCACACTCCGCGTCATCGACACCAACCCGCCAGTCCTCCAGTCAGCCAGCGCGCCCATCTCCGCAGGCCAGGTCATCGTCACTTTCAACGAACCGGTCGATCTCGCCGGAGCGGAATTCCGCATCGCCGGCGGCACGGTCACCGCGGCCGTGGCCGGACCCCTGCCGGGCATGGTCACGCTCACGGTGAACGGACTGACTCCCGCCACGGCCTACCGCCTCACCGTGATTGGCATCCGCGACCTCACGGGGAATATCCTGACAAATGCCGAGACCGCCTTCACGGCCGCTCCGCCGCCGGTGCCCGCTCCCATTGGTCTCGTCCGTCCGGAGCCGGAACCGGCAGGGCCCGCCACGCGCCGCGGACCATTCACCCTCGCGGAAATCCACTACCACCCGCGCAGCCGGACCGATGGACGCAATCTCGAATTCGTCGAACTCTTCAATTCCCAGCCATGGACCGAAGACCTGAGCGGCTTCCGGCTGAGCGGCGAAGTGGAATTCGCCTTCCCCCAGGGCACCACAGTCCCGGCAGGCGGGCGACTCGTGATCGCCGCCGTTCCCGCCGATGTGCAGGCAGTGCACGGCCTCGCGAACGTGCTCGGTCCATGGCAGGGTGCCCTCAATAACGCAGGCGGAACCCTGCGCCTCATCGACGTCTCGAAGGCGGTCGTTTTCGAGGTGGAGTACGATTCCGGTCACCCATGGCAGCCGGCTGCCGACGGAGCCGGTCATTCCCTTGTGCTGGCCCGGCCGAGCTACGGCATGAACGACCCTCTGGCATGGGACGCCAGCGCGGCCGTCGATGGTTCCCCGGGAGCCGCCGAGCCAGCCCCGGCCCATCCATGGCGCAGCATCCTCATCAATGAAGCCGCCGCCGCCGGTCCGGGAGCCGACTTCATCGAACTCAGCAACCACGGCAGCGAATCCGTTGATCTGAGCGGCTGCGTGCTCAGCGACGACCGCAACGCCCTCAAGTACACGTTCCCCGCGGGAACCAGCCTCGCTGCCGGTGCCACGGTCGCCCTCGACTCCAGTCAGCTGGGATTTGGACTGAAAACCGATGGCGATACGGTCTATTTCCGCGCCCCCGGTGCGGCTGGCGAGCCGGGCCGCGTCCTCGATTGCCTGCGCTTCGGTGCCATGGCCGCGGGAACTTCCACAGGACGCTACCCGGATGGTGCCCCTGTCTTCTCCACCCTCGCGGAACCATCCCCCGGAAAACCCAATGCCCGCCCAGCACCGCAGACAGCGGTCATCTCCGAAATCTTCTACAAGGCCCCCGCAGGCTCGCTCCAGCCTCCATTCGTCGAAATCACCAACGTCACGGCGGCCCCGCTCAGCCTGAGCGGCTGGCGCCTCCGCGGCGGAATCAGCTACGACCATCCGTGGAATGCTCCGCCCCTCGCCCCCGGAGCCAGCATCGCCATCACTTCCTTCTCTGGCCGACTGAACAGCGGAACAGGTGAACGCCTCCGACTCGAACAGCCCATCACCATCACCGATGGAGCCTTCCCAGTCACCGCCTATGTGGTCGCGGATGAAGTCACCTACGGCACAGGTGGACAATGGGGCCGCGACAGCGACGGAGGTGGCTCCAGTCTGGAAAAAACCGACCTGCGCGCCGACGGCCGGCTCGCCGCCAGCTGGGCCGACAGCCGGAACCCGGAACGACAGGACTGGGTCACCATCGAAGCCACCGGTGTCCTCGACAACGGAAGCGGCTCGGCCATCGACCGGCTCCACGTCATGATGCTGGGAGCCGGCGAATGCCTCATCGATGCCATCGAGGTCATTCAGAACAACGGCCCCAACCGCGTCACCAACCCGGGATTCGAAGAGGGCACCACGGGCTGGCTGCTTCAGGGCACACACGACAGCAGCAGCATCACCACCCCCGGATGGAACAGCGCTCAGTGCCTCCACGTGCGCGCCGCCGGACGCGGTGACCTCGCCGGAAACCGCCTCTCGGTTCCCCTCACCACAACCCTTGCCCCCAACTCCACCGCCACCATCCGCGCGAGAGTCAAATGGCTGCGCGGTCAGCCGGAAATTCTCCTCCGCCTCGCCGGAGGCGTGCTCGAAGCCACCGGCAATATCCTCCCGCAAGGCTGGTCCGCCGGAACGCCCGGACTGCCGAATTCCACCCGCCGCCCGAACGCCGGACCCGCCATCAGCGCTGTCACTCATCTCCCCGTCCTGCCCGCGGCCGCCGAACCAGTCACGGTCTTCGCCCGGCTCGACGACCCCGACGGCATCGGGCTCGCCCTCGTCCGCTACCGCCTCGACCCATCAGTTCAGCTCAACAGCGTGGTCATGGATTACCGCGGCGGCGGAATCTTCAGCGCCGAAATCCCCGCGCAGGCCGCCGGAACCCTCGCCGCCTTCACCGTGACGGCCTACGACTCCGCCGGAGCCTCCCGCGAATTCCCCGGCGACCGCCGCGAAGCCCTCGTCCGCTGGGGCGATCCCACACCGCCTGGAAACCTCGGCGTCTTCCGCTTCTGGATGACCGAAGCCACCCGCAACGCATGGACCAGCCGCATCAGAAACAGCAATACCCCGCTGGATGTCACGTTTGTGCCCAACCCGCAGCGCGTCATCTACAATGCCTCGGCCCAGTACAGCGGCAGCCCGTGGCACACGAGTGCCTTCAATGGCCCTCAGGGAAATCCCTGCGACTACGATTGCAATGTTCCCTCCGACGACCGCTTTCTCGGAGAAACTGACTTCATCCTCGCAGGTCCGGGAACCTTCGGCGACGACACTTCCCTGATCCGCGAACAGACCATCTGGTGGATCGCCCGGAGAATCGGTCTCCCCAGCATCCACCGCCGCTTCTGCCGCGTCGTCATCAATGGCACGCAGCGCCAGACTGTCTTCGAAGACACCCAGCAGCCCAGCGGCGCATGGGTCGATGCCTACTGGCCCGACGACGATGACGGCATGATCCATAAGGCCCAGGACTGGATCGAATACGCCGACAATGGCACCACCTTCGGCACGACGCTGCGCGCCTTCCTCGCCAAACGCACCACCACCGGCGGAATCCACAAGGACGCTTCCTACCGCTACCAATGGGCCCTGCGGTCCACCGATTCCGGCAACGACTGGACGGATTTCCGCCGCCTCGTCGACGCCTTCAATACCGGCAGCAGCGGCAACGATCCCGCCTTCTTCAACGCAGTCGATCCTCTCGTGGACGAGGATTCATGGGCCCGCGCCCTCGCCGTCCAGCGCATTGCCGGAAACTGGGACACATGGGGATACACCTACGGTAAGAACATGTACCTCTACAAACCAAAGCGCGGCCCATGGGCCATGACCGCATGGGATATCGACTTCAGCTTCGGACTCGTCGGCGATGCCGCCACCACGGGCCTCGAAGTGAATACCCAGGACCCGCTCTGCACCAAATTCCGCACCAATCCCGCTTTCCGCCGAGCATGGTGGGCCGCCTTCCGCGACGCCGTCGATGGCCCCATGGTCACAACCACCGCCAACGCCCGCATCGATGCCATGGTCGCCGGACTCGCCACCCAAGGCATCACCGCCAATGCCGGGCAGGTCTCAACCGTCAAAACCTACATCAGCTCGCGCCGCAGCTACATCATCTCCCAGCTCAACACCGCCTACCCCAGCACCACCTTCGCCATCTCCGGCAGCAATACCCTCACGGACGATGACGGGGCCATCACCCTCACCGGCACCGCCCCGCCCGGCGTCCGCTTCCTCCGCATCAATGGGATCGACTACACCCCGTCGTGGTTCAGCCAGACCAGCTGGCGCCTCAACCTCAACCTCTACGCAGCGAGCAACGCACTCACCGTTCAGGGCATCGACCGCCGCGGAGCCATCCTTGGTTCCTTCCCCGTCTCCGTCACCGTCACCGGCCCACCCATCCTCCCAGCCATCACCATCAACGAATGGATGGCCGGCAATTCTCCGGTCAGTGGCATCACCGACCCTTCCGACGGCCGCTCGGATGACTGGTTCGAACTCCATAACGGCGGCCAGACCGCAGTCGACCTGAGCGGATTCTTCCTTTCGGATGATCCAGCCCTGCCTGGCCGCTTCGCCCTTCCCAGCGGCACGGTCATTCCACCAGGCGGATTTCTGCTCGTCTGGGCCGACGGCGAGCCAGAACAGAATGGCACGACGCCAGGGCAACTGCATGTGCCCTTCCGCCTCAGCGCAGCCGGTGAACCGATTCTGCTCACCGCCCCAGATGGCCGTCCAGTCAATGCTGTGAGTTTCGGCCCGCTCGCCGATGATGCCGCCGAAGGGCGCTTCCCGGACGGGTCCGCAGGATACGCACTCCTGACCATTCCTTCGCCAGCTGCCCCGAATGTGTTCCTGAGCACGGCCGGAGCGGCATGGTCGGCCGCAGGCTACAGCGTCACCATCACCAGCACCCCCGGCCGGAAGTACCAGCTCCAGTACAGCGATGGCCTCGTCACATGGTCCCCGAAAGGCGATCCCGTGGTGGCCACCGCCCCAAGCCTGACGCTCACCGACCCCTCCCCGGGCCCGGCCCCGCGGGGATTCTACCGCGTCGCCCTCATTCCCTGAAGATTCCGCATCTGCGGGACCGGAATTGTCTGGTCACTGCACGCAGAATGCTCTTACCCTGGTGAAAATGAAGACGCTGAAGCCAATCCTCGCCCTCCTTGCCTTCGCCGCACCGGCGGGCGCCGCGACGGCCATCCTGAATCCCACCTCGATTCAGTACCTCAATGCCGTGAGCCAGGAACTCGGTGGCCTCGACAACGAGACCAACCTCATCGACGGATCCGGTCTCTCCGCCGCCCCCACCATCGGAAACTACCAGTCGGTCACCCACGCCGCCGTCAGCTTTGGCCCAACCAATGCATGGGTCACCACGGATCCCGGTGGCTACCCGAGCGATTTCTTTGCTGCGGGCGGCCTGCCGCAATCCTTCGGCATTTCCCTCGGTGGCCTCTTCTCGGTCGAATCCGTGGTCGTCTGGGGATATCACTTCGGAAACGCCAACGGCAATTCCGCCAGCCAATTGTCGCTCGATTTCTCCGTCGATGGTGGCCTCAGCTACGTGTCGTCAGTCAGTGGCCTCGCCGTGAACACCAATGCAGTCGTCGGGGGGGCCGCCGAAGCAACCTTCGGAGTCGTCAACGCCAACTTCATCCGTGCTACCTTCACGGACAATCACTTCGACCCGTCCAACGCCGGCGCGGGCGGTGACCGCCTCGGCATCGCGGAAATCCGCTTCACGGGCGGTGAGCCGATCCCGGAACCAGGATCGGCCCTGCTCGCGGGCCTCGGCCTGATCGCTGCTTCCTTGCGCCGCCGCCGCTGACCCGCGGCCCGTCGGCATGATGACCGCCCGGCATTCCGCAGTCGCCCTCGCCCTGCTCGCCCAATCCCTCCCAGCCCAGCTGAAGGAGGGAAACGCAGCAGACGCACCCAGACTGTCCCCGGAAGAACAGCGCGCCGCCTTCAACGCCGCCCCGGGATTCTCCATCGAACTCGTCAGCAGCGAAGCCGAAGGCACCGAAAAACCGGTCGCCCTTCACTTCGATGACGCAGGCCGCCTCTGGACGACCACGGCGACGGAATACCCACTCGACCTCAACGACCCCGCCCAGGCCGACGAGGCCCGCCGCAAATGGCAGGAAGGCGGGCGCGACCGCATCCTCGTCATCGATCAACCGCTCGGACCCGGACCGCACCGGCCCCGGATTTTTGCCGACGGCCTCGTCATGCCCATGAGCGTCCTGCCGCACGGCAAGGACGTGCTGGTGGCGCACGGATCGGAGATTCTCCGGCTGCGCGACCGCGATGGCGACGGACGGGCGGACGACCGCACGGCCCTGCTGCGCGGCTTCGGTGTGCAGGATTCACACACCATGGCCCACCAGTTCATGTGGCTCCCGGATGGATCGGTCCTCACCATCCAGGGTGTGCTCGGTTCCGGCGGAATCACGGACGCAGCCGGACGCCTGACGAAGTTCAACTACGGGAAATTCGCGGCCTTCCAGCCCGATGGCACGGGATTCCGCCTCATCGGAGCCGGCCTCAACAACACATGGGGTGTCCACCTCCAGCGCAATGGCCAGCTCTGGGTCCAGGAAGCCAATTCCTTCGACCACTGCCTCGCCCCCTTCGAGGAAGGTGCTCACTTCCACGGCTGGAACGAGGAACCATACCTCCCGGACGCGCCATGGCAGCCGGGCGTCGGCGAAGTCGATCTCGGCAGCACGGGCCTCTCGGGCCTCGCCCGAAGCGAAGACCGCCGCGGCGGCTTTCCCCCGGAATGGCAGGAGCGCTTCCTCATCGCCAATGCCGTGACCGGTTCCATCAACAGCGTCACCGCGGCACCGGACTCCGCCGGAGGCTGGAAAGTGTCGCGCGGTCCCGACCTGCTCACCTGCCGCGACCGCCGCTTCCGTCCCGTCCAGATCGCCTTCGGCCCAGACGCCTGTCTGTACGTCATCGATTGGTACAACCCGGTGATCTCTCATAACGAAGTTCCGCGCAATCACCCGGCCCGGGACAAGTCGAGTGGCCGCATCTGGCGCATCCGTCACGATTCCCAGAACCACCGCAGCGCCCCAGATGTGGAACGCGCCGCGGACAGCGACCTCCTCCAGCACCTCGCCTCCCCAGTCACATGGGAAATGCGCGCCGCATGGCACCAGATCGTCCTCCGCAAGGCGACCGCTCTCATTCCCCAACTCCTGAACATTGTCCGCAAGACGGAAGCTCCCGACGACCTCCGCATCCACGCCGTGTGGTCACTCGCCGGACTGCGGCAGTGGGACGCGGAAACATGGAGCGCGGCACTCGCCTCCGGAGCGTCGGAACCACACGCCCGCGAACTGATCCGCGCCCTTCGCACGGCATCGGTCCCTCCCGAGGCCACCGCTCCGTTTCTCTCAAAAGTCGCGGCGTCCCGCCGCGAACCTGCCGTCCTCCGCGAACTGGCCCGCTATGCCCGGCACGCCCCCGCCATCCCCCCAGCCCTGCTCGCGGAGATGCTCAGGGGGTATGCGATTCCCGACCCCGCGCGCCGTCCCGGCGTCCAGGGGGAAACCCTCACATGGACGGGCTATCAGCAGGCTTTTCTCAACCACCAGCTGGAACTCGCCATGGCCGCTCAACCGGACGCCGTCCGCCAGTTGACCACCAACCCCGGTCTGCTGACGTCTCTCCCGGAAAGCATCCGGCCTGTGCTCGAGCGCCGCAGTTATTCGGAACGCTTCGCCGCCGGACAGTTCACTGCCCCGGACCTCGCAAACCCCGCGATCCGCTCGGCGGCCCTCGCCTGCGCAGAATCCGTTCCGCCCGCCGCCGCTCTTCTCCGCAGCTACCTCAAATCCCCGCCGGATCCCCGGGCCGCCGCCGACTGGTTGCTCGATGCCCCGGCCAGCACGGCCGCGGCCGCCCGCCTCGCGGCCGCTCCACTCGCCCTCCGGCTCCTCGCCTCGGCCAACCCGGAGGATTGGTCCAGCGCCCTCGATCTCGCCGCCGTGGCCTGCACAGATGCCCAGCGCAGCGATATCATCGCTGCCCTCCGCCTGATCCCGGAACGCCAGCCCGCCCTCGCTCTCGCAGCCGTCCGCTGCGCCCTCGCCACAGGCCTCCGCGACCCGGATTTCTTCCGCGGAAATGCCCGCCGCCTCACCGCCGCGCCCGCGGTCCGCGCCGCCGCATGGCAAGGCTGGTTCCATTCCGCCCCCGAAGCCGACAAGCCTGCCGTGGAAGCCGAACTGCGCACATGGATCGCAACCCTGCCACCTCCCAGTCAGTCGGAAGTGCTCGAGGAACTCGCCTCCACGGAAACCGGGACCCACTTCGCCCTCAATCACGCCTTCGCCCCCCTCCTCGCCGAGGATGCCTCCCGCCTCAGCGCCCTAGCGGACGAATTGAGCGAACGCGTGCCGTCCCACGGACGCCTCGCCGAAACCCGCCAGCGCGCGGAATCACTCCGCTCGACGGCAGCCCTCACGGAACGCTCGGCCCGCCTCGCCGCAGCCGTTGCCAGCGGCACCCTGACCCCGGACGCGACGGCGGGAGCCCCGCTCTTTGATAGTCTCTGCCTGCCCTGCCACGCCGCGCAGGGCAGGGGAGTGGCCATGGCTCCACCACTCGACGGCAGCCGCAGCCGCGACTTCGCCGCCATCTTCACTGCCCTCATCCATCCCGCCGCCGCCGTCGAAAATGTCTTCCGGCCCTTCCACGTCCGCTTCCTCGATGGTTCCTCCGCAGAAGGATTCCTGCAGTCACGGCAGGGAAACCGCCTGACTCTTCAGTTCATGGGCGGCTCCACCAGATCCGTCAGCGCCCTGCGCACATGGACCGCCCGCTACCGCAACGGTCACAGCATCATGCCACCACTCGCTACGGGCCTCACGGACCAGCAACTGGTCGACCTCGCCGCCTTCGTCCGCACGCTCTGACCGCAGCGCAGTTAGGGGGCACTCTCGCCGACAGGTTTCCTCAGCTCAGAAACGAACAGATATACTGGCAGATGCCCTCATCGACCGTGATCGTGAACCCGCTGTTTCCGGGCACATCGAATTCCGTGCCGGCTCCATACTGGCGCGACTCGCTCTCTCCATCGAGCACAACACTGCACGATCCCGCGGTCACTTCCATCTTCTCCGGTGCCCCGGTGCCGAAATGATATTCGCCAGGATAGATCAGCCCAAGGGTCTTCTTCTCCCCGCCCGGCAGGATCACGGTGTGACTCACCACCCGGCCATCAAAGTAGACATTGGCCTTCGTATGGACCGTGACACTGGAAAAAGATTCGGCTGGCATGATGCCAGGCTCTTCGCCCCGCCGCCCGTCCTCCGCAAGCCCGTCGTGCCCGCCTGATCAATCCGTCCGCTCCCATCCGTTCTTCCCGGCTGCATGCTCCTCTCCCGCCGCCACTTCCTCGCATCCCTCCCGCCGGCCCTCGCGGGTCTGCGGACGACTGCCTCGGAACTGCCTCCCTTCCCGGACCCGGAAAAAGGCATCAGCACAGGCTGGACCATCGCCGTTCTCCCGGATTCCCAGAATTACGCCAAGTTCGCCGCCAATCAGAAGCACTTCGACCGCATGTGCCAGTGGATCGCCGACCACCTCGCCCCATGGCGCATCCAGCTCGTGCTCCACGAAGGGGATTTCGTCGAACAGAACGGCATTGCCGAGGGCGGCGGCCGGGGCTGGGGGGACCAGAATTCGGAACAGCAATGGGAAAGCGCCCGCAGGGCCCTCGCCCCGCTCGCAGACAAGGTCCCCGTCATCCTCGCCACCGGAAACCACGACTACGGCATCCGCAACGCGGAGAACCGCGATAGCCGGTTTCCGGAATTCTTCCCGAACGACTGGAACCGCCCACGCAGCGGCAGCATCCTGCTGGAAGCAGCCCCCAATGCCGCCGGAAAGCACACCCTCGAAAATTCAGCGAGCGCCTTCACCGCGCCCGATGGCCGGAAAATCCTCGTCGTCTCCCTCGAATGGGGCCCCCGCCGCGCCGTCGTCGAGTGGGCCCGGGACCTCCTCGCGCGTCAGGAATACGCCAGCCACACCGGGATTCTCCTCACGCACGATTTCATCATCCCCGGCGACCTCCGCGATGGCCAGGACGGCAACCGCCGCCGCTCCGGCAACCCCCACACCTACGGAACCGAACGCTCCGGCGATACCCATGACGGCGAAGACCTCTGGAAAACCCTCGTCTTCCCGTCCCGCAATCTTCATCTCGTTCTCAATGGCCACGAAATGGGCTCGCACGTGGGCCGCCGCACCGATCCCAATGCCGCCGGACATTCCGTCCACCAGCTCCTGTTCAATGCCCAGGGCTTCGGCGGTGGATCGGACGAAAAAGGCAACGGCGGCGATGGATGGCTCCGCCTCATGACATGGGAACCAGACGGCCGCACCCTCACTGTGCGCACGTTCTCTCCACTCCACGCGGACGCTGGCCGATCCCCATGGTTCAAAGGCCCCCAATGGCAATTCCAGCTCACCTTCCCGGCGGTCCACTGATCCCAGCACCGGCGCCACCGCTCTCCCGGCAGTCAATCGCCCGCACCTCGGGCAGCTCGGTCACCGCATAGAGGAACTCGTTGAGATGCTTCCGCGGCAACCGCAGCCGCAGACTCACGCGCCGCAGCCCGCCGGGCGCTTCCTCCACCGAAAACGAATCGGCAATGCCCCGGTACTGCCCCAGCAGATACTGCAGCCGTAGCCGCGTCTTCCCACTCGCCGGATCAAAGGTCACTTCCGCATCCACTGTCCGCATGCCCCCAAGATGCCGGATCTCCCACTTCTCAACCCAGACCAGCACCAGTCTAACCAGCACCGCCGTACCCAGCGCCGGCACCGCATAACCAGCCCCCGCCACAATGCCAATCGCCGCCGTCATCCACACGGCCGCCGCCGTCGTCATCCCGCTTACGAGCCTGCCCCCATGCACAATCGCTCCGGCCCCCAGAAACCCCACGCCCGTCACAATCTGCGCAGCCACCCGACCGGAATCCCCCTGCGGCGTCGTGAAGACAAAGGACACCATCGTGTACACCGCGGCTCCCAGACAGACCAGAATGAGCGTCCGCAGCCCAGCCGGTTTGTCATGCCGCTCCCGCTCGGTCCCAATCAGCGCCCCGCAGGCAATCGCCGCAAACGCCAGCACGATCTGCAGCCACGGGGCCGACAGCTGGGGCCGCAGGCTATCAACAATCAGGGAAATCCAGGACATCATCATGTAAACTCAATTGCCTGCCGCCGCAGATGTCAGCCTTCCTTGATCTCCGGCAGCTTGCCGGCGCGGTAGTCAGCCAGCGATTTCTCCAGCACTGCCCGCAGCGTCCCTTCCGCCCGCGCCACCGCTTCTTCCTGCAGCCGGACCGCTTCCTCCCGCCGCTCCAGCAGAAAACAAACCCGCGCCAGCGTGTCGAGCGATGCCGGATCGCTCTCCTTCTGAAGTTCCACGCTGCGCCTCGCACATTTCTCGGCCGCTGCCAGCACGACCGCCCCGGGCTTCGCAAACCGTGTCACCAGCTTCCACGCCACCTCGTTCATCAAGCCCGCATCGTCGGCTGCCTCGCGCCTCAGCAATTCCGCAAGGCCCGCGGCTTCCGCTTCCCTGCCTTCCGCTGCCCAGGCTTCAAGCCCCAGTGTCCTCATCTTCCGCTGCTCCTCAGGCCCCGCCACCTCCGGCTTGAGACGTAGCAGAATGCCCGCAGCCGTCCGGTAATCCTTCGCCGCCACCCTCTTCTCCAGATCCGCAAGGGTCGGCTCAATCCGCCCTCCGGAAGGCCCGGCCGCCGCTTCCCCGGCCTGCCGCACCAGACTCAGCACCCCGCGGGCAGGGATGCCCTCATGCAGGGTCAGATGCGCCACCCCTTTCCCCGCGGAATTCTTCCCATCCCCAAGATGCGTGATCGTGGCCACATGACTGATCGCATTCCCGCTGGTATCCAGAACCGGGGATCCGCTCGAACCGGGAGCCCAGTCGGTGCTCACATGCATGCGCAGCCGATGCAGATCGCCTTCCCCGCCTCCTTTACCCGACCAGAAGAACCGGTTCACCATCCCATCCGTGAAATACCCGGAGACATTCAGCGGACTGCTCAGCAGAAAGGCCGGATCCCCCGGCCGCACCTGATCATTCAAAGGCAGTACCGGAGCCGTCAGCCCTTCGGCACGCAGCAGACAGGCGTCCATCCCCTCACTCGCTGCAAGGACCGCCACCACCGGCCACGGCACCCCGGCCGCATCCACCACCACCAACTGTCCCTCCCGCATGTCGGCCGGTGGCGACGCCACATGATAACACGTGGCCACCACGCCTCCCTCGGCCACCGGATACCCACCCGCCAGATTCAAATGCCAGCGGTCGCACTTCCGGCAGAGATAATGCCAGCCCA
Organism: Verrucomicrobiota bacterium; assembly: GCA_039795165.1. Classification (GTDB taxonomy): domain Bacteria; phylum Verrucomicrobiota; class Verrucomicrobiia; order Verrucomicrobiales; family V1-33; genus V1-33. The sequence goes on from JBDKER010000004.1 coordinate 111,948, forward strand.
CCGCCAGACGGCTGGCCTGCGCCGACTGCCAAACCTCCGAAGGCCGCAGCGCCGTGGTCCGGCACAACGGCAGCGAAATCACAGCCGGCTCAGGGAAGGCCAGTCCCGCGGCCACCGCGGCCGGACCCAGCCCAGCCCGCTTTTCCCGCAGTTCACTGAGTTTTCCCAGCAGATCCCGCTGATCCGCAGCCGCCTGCTCAATCGGCACCCCCGGGGCCTGACCCCGGACATTCGATGCCCCTGCAGCAAGCACGGCGACCAGCGAGACAGAACGGACGATCTTCATCTCCCCACCATAGAGACCCTGACAGCTCCGCCACCGGAATCTCCCGGCCCGCTCCGGAAAAATTGAAGAAAAGTCACCACGCAAATGCTTGCCAGCGACCGGGAAAATACGCTATCCCGGATTTTCGCAGTGCGGACACCCGCTTTTCCAGCCCCCCCGGAGAAGTAGGTCCTGCGCGTCTGCCGCTGCCTTCCCAATCAATAACCGACCACATTCCTACACCCATGAAACGCCGTCCTCTCTACCGCTTCCTGCCGACCCGCCTGTTCCTGCTCGTGGCTCCCATGATCGCAGCATGGCCAGCCCACCGCCTCCACGCGCAGACCAACGGCACATGGACGAACCTCAACGGGGGCGGCTGGGGCACCGCCACCAACTGGGCCAGCAGCGCCATCGCCAACGGAGTCGACGCCACCGCCGACTTCTCCACTATCAATATCACCGCCGCGCGCACCGTCACGCTCGACGGCAACCGCACCGTGGGCCGCCTCCGCTTCGCCGACGCCACCACCGCCAGCCACGACTGGACCCTCGCCACCGGATCGAGCGGCACCCTCACTCTGAACGTCAATACTGGTTCCGCCGAAATCACCACGCTCAACCGCGTCGCCACCATCTCGGCGGTGCTCGCCGGAAATGACGGCCTCACGGTTTCCTCCGCCCCCACCGGCACCACCGGAGGCACCCTCGTCCTGAGCGCCGCCAATACCCTCAGCGGCGGCATCACCCTCAACGGCGGCATCCTCCAGTTCAACAACAGCGCGGCAGCCGGGAGCAACCAGATCGTCATCGCCCCATCGGCCAACACAGGCATTGCCAACCGCGTCCAGATCAATGCCGGCGTCACCCTCAGCAACGAGTTCATCGTCAATGGCGGTGCTCCAGTAGCCGGAAACGGCGTGATCCAGGGGGTCGGAACCGGCCGCTCCACCCTCAACGGTCCCATCTACATCAATTCCAATGTCACCAACGGCGGCCACGTGACCGCGGCCTCCGGTAACGAACTCCTCCTCAATGGCCAGATCACGTCGACGGTTGGCGTCGCCCACCGCGCCGGACGCATCATCTACGCCGGCGGCGGCATTGGCTACAATTCCCTCGTGGCTACGGGTACCGTGGTCGTCGGAGCCACCGATGGCATATCATCGGTAGCGAATGTCCACCTTGGCGGCTCGGACAGCTGCGTCCTCGATCTCAACTCATTCGACCAGACACTTTCCGGTCTCCGCATGGGCAACGCTTCGGCCAACAGCGGCATCACCGCCACCGCCAACCTCGGCAGCCGTACCCTCACGCTCGATAACGGCTTCGGCAGCACCATTGAAACCCTCAACACCGGCACCGGCAGTGCCGCCCACTCGATCAACGCCACGGCCGGCGGCAGACTCTCCTTCGGAGCCGCCCCCGGACTCATCAATGTCGCGGATTCCGCCACCCCGGACGACCTTACCCTCAATGGGGTCACCGTGCTCGCCCCCGGCGGCCTCACCAAGGCGGGTTCGGGTACGCTCAACCTCAACGGCTCCACCATCAATGGTTCCCTCCTCGTCAGCTCGGGGGCGCTCGGCGCAGGCCGGACCACAACCCTCGGCACCGGTACGGTCGGTGCCCTCACCCTCGACGCAGGCAGCAGCCTGACCTTCAAAGCGGGCGCAGCCGGTACGGACTCGATCTCCGCCGGCAGTGTCACCAGCAACGGCGCGGCCGTCACCATTCTCCCCACCGGCGGCATTCTCTCGCCCGGTACCTACCCGCTCCTCAGCTACACGGGCACCAGCCCCGGCGTCCCGAATTTCTTCCTCCAGCCATTCGGCCGGGCCACCGCCTCGCTCGTCGACACCGGCAGCGCCATCGCCCTCCAGGTATCCGCCAATGACCGCCTCGTCTGGACGGGTTCCCTCGACGGTACATGGGATGAATTCACCCAGAACTGGAAACTCCAGTCGTCTTCCGCTCCCGCCACCTTCGTGCCGGGCGACGAAGTCATCTTCCCGGACGGCCCGACGAATACGAATCTCTTCCTCGCCGCGCCAGTCGCTCCTTCCCGCGTCAATTTCACCAATACCGCCGGCACCACCTACACCCTCAGCGGATCAGGCTTCACCGGACCAGGCGATGTCGTGAAAACCGGCACCGGGACCGTGGTCCTCAGCAATACCAACTCCCTGACCGGCCGCGTTGCCGTCACTGAGGGTACCCTCGAACTCGATCACGACGCCACCGGCAACGTCGTCCTCAATGCCACCCCAGAAGTCGCCGTCTCCTCCGGAGCCACCCTCCGCCTCACCCGCGACGACGCCAGCTTCAACTTCAACCGCCCCATCAGCGGATCAGGCACCGTCGAAATCAATCCCCGCACCGCGGGACTGGCCACCACCGCCCTCGCCGTCCAGCTCCAGGGAGCCAGCCCGTCATTCAACGGAACGCTCCGCCTTCTGTCGCCATTCGACGGCACCTACCGGGTACAGCAGCCTTCGGCAGCAGGCGTGGGTACCGCCACCATCGAGGTCCAGGACCGCGCCCAATTCTACACGGCCGCCAATCAGACCTACACCAATGCCATCACCATCGCGGGCATCGGATACCAGGACGCCAGTGGCTACCTCGGCTCTCTCCGTCTCGAGAACGGCTCCGTCTGGGCGGGCCCCGTCAATGCCCTGCCTGGATCCCGCATCTGCGCCCACAATTCCACCGCCACCATCAGCGGCCCCATCTCAGGAGGCGATGTTGAGTTCAACATCAGCAACTACAACAACGGCTACACCATCCTCCTGACAGGCACCAATTCCTACGGAGCCACCATCATCGGTGGCCAGAACACCCAGACGGGCGGCGTCCCAACCTATCGCGTCAATGTCGGCAACGGCGGCACCACCGGCACACTCGGCAGCGGCCCCGTCACCGTGAACGGCGATGGAGCCAACGGTGTCATCGGATTCGACCGCAGCAATGGCTACACCCTCCTTCCCGGCCAGACCATCACGGGCGGCGGAGCCAATGTCCTCCGCACGTTCGTCGACCTCGACTGCACCGGCCCGGGCTTCTCGGATAATGGAGTCCCCATCATCATGGGCGGAGATACCACCCTCACCGGTGGCTTCATCCGCGTCGGCCAGACCCGCCAGAACGCGGTCGCCAACCTCACGGGAACCCACACCTCCGGCCAGGTCTCCGTGGCCGCTGCCAACGGGGCCACGGTCAACATCAACGCCGGAGCCCGCATCGGCACTGGCTACTTCAGCGTCGGTCAGGCCGCCAATTCCAGCGGCACAGTCAATCAGGCCGCAGGATCCGAAGTCGTCGTCGCCGACCAACTGCGCCTCGGCCACTGGCCCACGGAAACTTCAGTATACAACATGAATGGCGGGTCCCTCACCCTCACGGGCGAATCCCCCTTCAATACCCCGTCGACCGCAGCGGGCGGCGGAGCCGGCACCACCGGTGACAACAACATCAATGCCACCAATCCAGCCACCATCGTCGGTGGCGGCATCTACCTCGGCAACGACGGGACCGGCATCTTCAATCAGAACGCGGGCACCGTCACCACGAACTGGGTCGTCCTCGACAACCGCGGCAACAACGGAGCCGGAGCCAACATGCCGGACGGCATCGACCGCTACAACCTCCTCGGCGGCACTCTCAATGTCCGCAGCACATGGGGCATCATCGGTCGGAATGTCTCCACCGCCATGCTCCTCGGCGGCGGTACCATCCGCGTCGATAATACCGGCTTCGGCACAGGAACCGGACCAGCCATCACCATCCCCATCGACGTGGTCGTCACCACCACAGGAACCGGAACCACCCTCGACACCAACGGAGCAGGCAACGGCATCACTTTCACGAAAAACATCACCGGCCCCGCCCCCATCAGCTTCACCGGCGGCGGCAGCGGCGGATTCAGCCCGCCCTCCGGACTCCAGACGGTCTCGGCCCCGGTCGCCACCACCAGCAATACCTCGCTCACCAAGACAGGTGCAGGCTACACGGTTCTCTCCGGTGCCGGAGCGGGCCTCACCGGCCCGGTGGTCGTCTCCCAGGGCCGCCTCGACCTCCCCTCCGGAGCAAACCCCGCCAGCATCACAGTCGATGCCGGTGCGTCTCTCGGCGGCGAAGTCTCCACTTCCGCCCTCACCCTCAACGGCGGTACGCTCTTCATCGACCCGAATACACCGGGCGGTCTCACCGCAGGCACCGTCACGGTCAACGGAACGAATACCATCTCCCTCACGGGCCTGCCCCAGGGCGCGGGTCCATGGACTGTCTTCCGCTACACCAACCGTGCCGGTTCCGGTACGGTCGAAGTCGCCGGAGCCGCCGACTTCCGTGTCCCGCCGACGGTCACCGATTCCGGCAGCGCTCTCAGCGTGAACATCCTCGAAGGAAAGGGAATCGCATGGACCGGTGCCGCTACCGGTGCCGATGGCGCCAAATGGGATCTCCGCTCTTCCCAGAACTGGGTCGATACCGCCGCCCCCTTCGCCGCGGAAACATTCCACAATGCCGATATCGCCGTCTTCCCGGATGGAGCCGCCAATCCTTCGGTCTCCCTCATCGGCCTCCTGCAGCCAGCCGCCGTAGGCGTCACTGCTGAATCGACGAACTACACGCTCACTGCCACGGACGGCAACCAACTCACCGGTCCCGGCGGAATCACCAAGGCCGGCGCTTCCATCCTGACCCTCGCCGGCCCGAACCTCCACACAGGAACCACCAGCATCACGGGCGGAACGGTCTCCATTGCCAGCGCCGCCAGCCTCGGCAGCGGGGCCGCCGGAAACGGCATCGCCATCAGCAACGGTGCCCGCCTCAACTTCACGGCCGGTACCGACCTGCTCGCGACCCGCAGCATCGAAGTCGGCAGCGGCGGCGCAGTCATCAGCATGACCAATGCCGCCGCCCAGACGGTGAATATCCCGGGCAATATCACGGGTGCCGGCAGCCTCAACTTCACCAGCGGCGCAGCCGGTGCTCCGGCCTTCGTCCTCGGAGGTGCCAATCAGGGCTTCTCCGGCGATGTCACTGCCGATTCCAATGGCGGCGGCGTCACCACCCTGAGGCTCGCCAGCAATACCGCCGTCAACGGTGGCAATCTTACGCTTGCTCACCCGATCTCAGGTGGCGCCGGCGCAGCCACCACCCTCGACCTCGCTGGCTTCACCCTGCCCTCGACCACGGTCCTCGTGATGAACAGCACGATCCTCGGCACCACGAGCTACCGTTCGCAGGTGATCGGCAGCTCGGCCGGGGGAGCCATCAACGCCCCCATTCAGGTCAACGGAACGTCCATCGTCCAGTTCTCCACGGTCTCCAATGACTCCATCGCCATCAATGGACCGGTCACGGAAGGCTCGCTCGGCTTCAATGGACCCTCGAGCGTCTTCTTCCTGCGCGGCGGATCCGGAACGGGCGTCGTCAACGGCACCATCAACCTCCCGAACGCCACCGTCAGCAAAACGGACGCGGGAACATGGACCATCAACTCGACCGGCAACAGCTGGGCAACTTCCGGCGTCGTCGTCGGTACCCTCCGCATGGGGGCCGCCGGTGTCCTCCCGGCCAACGTGACCATGATCCTCGGTCAGAACGACGGCAATGCCGCCGCCCTCGACCTCAACGGATTCAATCAGACGGTCGGTTCCCTCCAGTCGAATCCACCCACCGGGGCCAACGCGAACAGCAAGCAGGTCACCTCAGCCACCCCAGCCACGCTCACGGTCAATCAGGAAATCACCACAACCTACGCGAGCCAGCTGACCGGAGCCCTTTCGCTTCGGAAGGCGGGCGGTGGTTCGCTGACCCTCGCGAGCGCCAATCCGCTCACCACCACCGGAGGAACCTTCGTCGACGGCGGTACGCTCCAGCTGAGCACTACTCTGGCAGCCAGTCCGCTCACCGTGAACAGCGGCGGCACCCTCACGGGTAATGGCACGGCCACCGCAAGCGCCTCGGCAGCTTCCGGCGGCGTCATCGCTCCGGGACCCGGTGTGGCCACCCTCCGCTTCGGTGCCGACCTCGCCATGGCCGCAGGCTCTGTCTTCGACGCGGAAATCACCAGCGCCGTCACCACGGACCGCCTCGCCATCACAGGTGCCCTCACCATGAATGGCACGGTCCGCGTCACCCTCGCAGGCTATTCCCCGGTCGCAGGCGACAGCTTCGATCTCGTCGATGCTGCCAGCGTCACGGGTTCGCCAACCTTCGACTTCGCCGCGGCTCCGCTGACGGCGGGCCTCCGCTGGGATACCAGCCGCTTCGCCTCGGATGGCATCATCCGCGTGGCCGAGGGAGCCGGCAGCGCCTTCGATACATGGGCCTCCGCCAACGGCGTCACCGGCGGCATGGCCGGCGATGACGATGGCGACAGCTCCAGCAACCTCCTCGAATTCGCCACCAACAGCGATCCGAAATCAGGTAGCTCGGTCGCCCGTTCGTATGTCGCCCTCGCCTCCCTCGGCGGTCAGAATGTCCTCACCCTCACGGTGGCGACCCGCCAGGGAAGTTCCTTCGCCGCCAGCGGAAACCGCCAGGCAGCCCTCCGCGACGGAGTCAACTACCTCATCGAGGCCGCCAATGACGTGACCGGCTGGGGTGTCGTGCCCGCCACGGAACTCAGTGCGGGTGATGCCGCGTCCGTACAGGCCGGTCTCTCACTGCCGACTCTCAACGCAGGATGGGAATGGCACACCTTCCGCACGGAAGGCGGCACAGCCGGCGACCCAGCCGACTTCATCCGCCTCAAGGTGATCGCCCAGCCCTGAGCCTGCTTCCTGAACCATCACCGGGCCGGTGCCATCGATTCTCCGGTGGCACCGGCCCGTTTTCTTTTCCACGCACTTCCCCATGAAGCTTCTGGCCGCTTTCTCCGCCCTGTTCCTCGGAGCCGCCCCCGCCCCCGCAGCGGATCCAGAGGAACCACAGCCCTTCGGCCGCGAATTTCCAGGGCTCGATTCGCTCGCGACCGGCCCATGGTGGACCCGTCAGCCAAAAGGCCCGAACCCACCGCCAAAGATGGATGTGCCCCGCGATCAGGTGGTCGCCTTCGCCCTCTACACCGTGGAACGGGCCACCCTCAAGCTAACCGCCCAGCTCTACCCCCTCAAACCCGGCGAATCACGCGAGGCCCGTCTCGAATGCGAAATCAATGGCCAGTGGGTCGAAAAAGCCCGCTCCCCCGTCGTCTACCCGGGATGGAGCGCCCACTTCCGCATCCCCAACTGGGACCACTCCACCACCACTCCCTACCGCGTCCGTCACGGCGAATCCGCCACCTTCACCGGAACCATCCGGCGCGACCCCGCCGACCAGCCGGAAATCACGGTGGCGTCGCTTTCCTGCAATTCGAGCCGCACCACCGGCCCACGCCCGGAAATCATCGACCGCCTGCGCGCCCAGAATCCCGACCTCCTCTTCTTCGCAGGCGATCAGACCTACCGCCACACGGAACATACCGCCGGATGGATCGAATTCGGTCTCCAGTTCCGCGACATCCTCCGCGACCGTCCCTGCATCACCATTCCCGATGACCACGACGTCGGCCACCCCAACCTCTGGGGCGAAAACGGCAAGCGTTCCCGCCACCCCGCCGGTGCCGACGGCGGCTACCTCTTCCCAGCCGCCTACGTCAATCTCGTCCAGCGCCAGCAGACATGGCACCTCCCCGACCCCGCCGACCCCACCCCGGTCGACCAGAACATCACGGTCTACTTCACCAGACTGCGCGTCGGCGGCATCGATTTCGCCATCCTCGAAGACCGGAAATTCAAGTCGGGCCCGAAGGACAAAATCCCCCAGCGCGGGCCACGCCCAGACCACGTCAACGACCCGTCATGGGACCCGGCCTCCATCGACCTTCCCGGCCTCTCCCTGCTCGGCGAGCGCCAGCACCGCTTCCTCGCGTCCTGGACCGATGACTGGGATGCCTCCGTGTCGAAATGCGTGCTCTCCCAGACGGCCTTCTGCGGCGCAGTCCACCTCCACGGAAAACCCCGCGAACGACTCCTCGCCGACCTCGACTGCAATGGCTGGCCCCAGTCCCAGCGGAACCGTGCCCTCGCCGACCTCCGGCGCGCCGGAGCCGTCCACCTCTGCGGCGATCAGCACCTCGCCGTCCTCGTCCGACACGGCATCGAGGCATGGGGCGACGGACCCTTCGCCTTCACCAGCCCCGCCCTCGTCAACACCATCTACGGCCGCTGGTGGGAACCAGCCGATCACAAGGCAGGCCCGCATCCGGTCCCCGGCAGCCCCCTTCCATGGACAGGCGATTACCGCGACGGCCTCGGCAACCGCCTCTCCATGATCGCCTACGCCAACCCGGCAGACATCAATGACGAAAAACAGCGCGCCGATGGCTACGGTCTCGCCCGCTTCCACAAAACCAAACAGACCATCACCTTCGAATGCTGGCCCCGCTTCGGCGATCAGCAGTTCCCCGGCTGGCCACATACGGTCCCCATGAACGCCGAAGGCCGCACGCCCACCGCGTACCTCCCGGAAATCTCCATCGAAGGTGCCGATTCCGCCGTCCTCAAGGTCGCGGACCAAACCTCCGGCGAAGTTCTCTACTCCCGCCGCATCCCCGCCACAGGCTTCCGTCCCCCGGTCTTCTCCAAATCTTCGTTCACCCTCCGCATCGGCAAAAACCGCCCGGACGCCGCCACCTTCACGGAAATCACACCGGAACCGCCCGGCTCAACCCGCAAAATCGCTGTCAAGCTCTGACTCACCGCCGCCACGGCCGCAAAAAGCTGAATTTTTCCCGTTACAAAAACCGCAGGCAAGCCTACTGTCCCCGTCCCACTCCAGGGGAAATTCCTATGTTCATCGGATCAGACGCCGCCGCACCAGCGATGTCCCACTCCGGCCTCCACAGCCGGACCAGGGTCTCCATGTCTCTCGCCCTCGCCGCGGCCCTGCTCTCCACCAGCGCCCCTCTCCACATCGCCTTCGCCGCCCCGCCAGGCACCGCCTCGCGCGAAGCCGAACGCCGCGCCGCCAATGCCAGCAGCGCCGCGGACCTCATCGCCCAGGGCGATGCCCTCGCCTCGGCCGGTAATGATGGCGACGCCCTCGAAAAATACCGCCAGGCCATCGCCGCCCTCCCAGCCGGAGCCGCCGCCGTGCGCGACCTCCGCCAGAGCGCGGTCAAACGCTTCAGCGCCTCCGCCACCCGCCACGCGGAAACGCTCGCCACTCAGGGACATTACGACAAAGCCGCCGCCCTCCTCAACGAGGCCCTCACCGACGGCATGGACCCTTCCTCGGAAGCCGCCGAAGCCCTCAAGGATGACCTCAGCGATCCCGACCGCTTCAACCCAGCCCAGACGCCGGCCCACACCGCAAACGTCGAAAAAGTCCGCTCCCTCCTGCGCCTCGCGCACGACCACACGGATCTCGGCGACTACAATGCCGCCAAGGCTGCCTTCCAGCAGGTCCTCGCCGTCGACGAAACCAATACCGCCGCCCGACGCGGCCTCGAACGCGTCGAACGCCTCATCTCCACGCACATGCGCTCGGAACGGGACTACACCCGCATCCGCATGCTCAATGAAGTCGACCGCCAGTGGGAAACCCCAGTCCCCGCCCGCGCGAAACTCCCCGGCGTCGGATCGGGAGCAGCATCCGATTCCGGAGTCAGCCAAAGCCCGGCTGCCCTCAAACTCGATTCGCTCCGCATCCCCCGCCTCACCGTGGCGGACCTTCCTATCGCCGATGCCCTCGGCTACCTTTCCCGGAAATCCGCGGAGGCCGACCTCATCGCTCCAGATGAAGCCGCCCGGGGCGTCAACATCATCTGGAACCCCGGTAATAAACAACCCGGCGAAATCAAACCGGTCACCCTCGACCTCCGCAATGTGACCCTGCGCGATGCCCTCCGCTCGATCTGCGATGTCACCGGCACCAGCTTCCGCGTCGAACCTTCAGGCGTCATCGTCTCCGCCGGCAGCGGAACCGGTGGCTTCTCCACCCGCCAGTTCCGCGTCCCGCCGGGCTTCCTGACCACCGCCCCGGCCGCCGAGGCTTCCGCCGAATCCGACCCCTTTGCCGCTTCTTCGGCCGATGGCGGCAGCCGCCCGCGCCTCCGCAAACTCACGGCCTCGGAATTGCTCTCCCGTCAGGGCGTTCCCTTCCCAGAAGGAGCTTCGGCGGCCTACAACCCCTCACAGAACCTCCTCACGGTAACCAACACGGACGAAAACCTCGACCTCGTCGCCGCCCTCACCGACGGCCTCGTGGCCCGCGAGCAGAAACAGATCCTCATCAAGATCACGCAGCTCAAAACCGGCCAGACCAACCTCCGGGAACTCGGCTTCGACTGGTTCCTCGAACCGTTCCAGGTCAATGGCGGTGTCTTCGCCGGCGGAGGTACCACCGGAAACGGGGAACTCTCCCGCGCCACGCCCACCGGTACCCCGGGAACCCCCGGCTACCGTCCCATCGACGCCACTTTCAATGTCACTCAGGGCCCCCTCACCGGCGGCCTCCGCAGCTCACTCGACTTCGGCACGGCCTCGACCATCGATGGCCTCCTCGCCGGTCCAGGCGCCACAGCCGGCGGCACCGCCCGCCCACCGACCATCGGTGCCATCGCCGGCGTCATGACCAGTCCGCGCTTCCAGACCATGATGCGCGGCCTCGACCAGAAAAAGGGCGTCGATATGTCGATCGCCCAGAGCGTCATCATCAAGAGCGGCCAGCGCGCCACCGGATTCTCCGGCCGTACCTTGCTCTATCCCTCGGAGTTCGATCCCCCGCAGATCCCCCAGAACTTCGCACCCGGCGGCAACCTCTCGCTCGACCCCAACGGCGGCCTCCAACTCACCGCCGCCCAGCAGTCGAACAGCTTCCCGGTCACGCCGGCCATGCCGAATTCCTTCACGCCGCGCGACATCGGCTCCACCATCGAAGTCGAAGGCACCGTCAGCGAGGACGGCAATGCCGTGGACCTCAACCTCTCCGTCCTCTTCAGCGAATTCGACGGCTTCATCAACTTCGGCACCCCCATCACCAACGGGGAAATTGTCCTCACCGAAAACCGGATCATCCAGCCGGTCTTCACGAAGACGTCCGCCGCCACTCAGGTCATGGTCTACGACGGCCAGACGGTCGCTCTCGGCGGTCTCCAGCAGGCGCGCTCGGAAACCATTGAGGACAAGGTCCCGGTCCTTGGTAGCCTGCCGGTCGTCGGCCGCCTTTTCCGCAGCCGCGTCCAGCAGGAAAGCCGGACCGCCATCATCTACCTCGTCACCGTCAATGTGGTCGATCCTTCGGGGAATCCAGCATCGGATGCAGGGAGGGCCGCCGAGGCCGCTGCCGCAGATGTATCAGGCGCTTCCCCCGATGGTATCCTCCTGCGCTGACGGCGCACCCGCGGGCCGACGGCCCGCCCAACGGTTCTTCAAGCCAGACTCCTTCCTTGAATCAGCCTCCTGAGAATCATCCCCTGAAGCGTCCCCGGAAGGGGAATCTCCCCCCGCCGCGCGACCCCGGGGAAACGCCCTCCGTCCCGGTCAAAAGCCACTACAGCGTGGACGAAATGATGGAGCAACTGCGGCATTCCCCGGATGGTTCCGGCCGCCGCCGCCGTCGCCGCAGCCACCAACCGGTCCGCGTAGCCCGCCGCCGCCGTACACTGCTGCTGGTCGGTGGGTTGCTTCTGCTGGCCCTCGGCGTCGCCCTCTGGCTCGGCTTCCGCTGGCTGAGCAGTGTCCGCATCGAAAGCGAAACCTTCCGCCAGACACTCAGCCGCAATCTTTCGCGCCGCACCGGCGCCGTCGTCAGCCTCGACCGCGTGCGGGACGGCGGCGGAGGTTCCCTGTCGGTCGGCTCTGTCTCCCTGCGCCCTCCCCAGGGCGTGCTCGCGGAATCGGTCGACATCGACGACGCCAGCGCTTCGCTCACCAAGGCATCATGGGTCGGCAGCGAATGGGGCATCACCAATCTCCTCCTCACGAGCGCACGGGTACTGCTCAATCCCACGCGACCCCCGCTTCCGGCAGACAGCACCGCCCTGCTCCCGCCTCCGCCACCTTCCGCCGCACCAACCGCAGGCTTCCGCCTCGGGATTTCTCCTGACCCCGCCGTGGTCGTGCTCGACCGCGGCCGCGTCGCCAGCCTCGATCTGCTCTGGAAAGGACCGGGTAATGCCGATGAAGGTCTGCGCGGCATGGACGTTTCCTTCCGCCAAGGCCGCGACGAAGGATACGAATTCGGCGGAGCCCGCGGCACGCTAACCATGACAGGATTCCCCGATGCGTCCGTCACCGCCATCAATGCCCGCCTCACCGGCACCACTCTCGACATCACGGGGGCCCGACTCGAACTGCCCGGGGCGGCCACCGTCGCCATCACAGGGAAAGCCGACCTCTCCCCGGCAGGGCGCATCGATCTCGAACTTTCCTCGGACGAAATGGCGCTCCGTTCGCTCCTGCTGCCCGTCTGGGCCGACCGCATCGCTGGGATGGTGCGCGCCAGTTCCGCACGCTGGACGTCCTCCTTCGGTGACGGGCCCGGTCGCTCGCTCGAAGGCGAATTCTCAGTCCGCGGCGGGGTCCTCCGCAGCATGGAGTGGGTCAACCGCATCGCCGCCGCCCTCCAGCGCCGGGAACTCGCCATCCTCGAGTTCAGCAGCATGCGCGGACGATTCCGCTGGACCGCCGAAGGCATCGAAATCACCGACTTCACCGCAGACCGCGATGGTTCCCTGCGCCTCCGCGGCACCATCACCTTCGCGGCCACGGGCAAGGTCGATGCCCAGCTCGCCCTAGAAATATCGGAACTCCTGCTCCCACCCGCCAGTCTGGGCGGCGCAGCCAACTTCCCTCCTCCCCGCGACGGCCGCTCGGTCCTCGAATTCACGCTCGGCGGCACCGCCGATGCCCTGACCGATTCCCTCTCGTCAACTTCCGCAGCCGCCGTGCCACCCTCGGCCCCGGATGGCCCGGCACCCTCAGCCAATCCCGCCATTCCGGCCCGCCGCGAGGCACCCGCCCGACCGTCGGTTCCCGCTACCCCGGAAGCGATCGAACGGGAATTCCGGGACCTGATCGGCAAGTGAACTCCATGGCACCGGCTCGCCAGCAGGAAAATGCCGAGCCATGGCCAGTCTGGTGGAATGGTCAAATCGTTCCGGCACACGAAGCCACTCTCCCGGCAACAGCGCCCGCCACCGTGCACGGTCTGGGCACATTCGAGACGCTGCGCATCGATGACGGCTGCGTCTTCCGCCCGGAAGCCCACTGGCAGCGCCTCCGCAGGGGCGCGGCAGAACTCCGTATTCCGGCACCCAGCCTGACCGGTTTTCTCGGTGCCCTCCGTGACCTCGCGGCTGCCATCGCCGAACCATCCCTGCGCCTCCGCTTCTCGGTGCTCGATGCCGGCGATGGTTCGGCCGCATGGCTCGCCGTGGCTCAGGAAATTCGGCCGATCCCGCCCGCCCGGCTCATCCTCACAGATTTCCGGCTCGCAGCGCAATCACCGCTCAGCGAAGCCAAACCCTCGTCCTACGCCATCCCCATGATCCTCCAGCGCAGGGCGGCGGCCGCCGGAGGGAGCGATGCCCTCGTGCTCGCCGCAGACGGTTCCGTCGCCGAGGCCGCCATGAGCAACCTCTTCGCCGTCGTCCACGGCAGGGTCATGACCCCGCCACTCTCTTCCGGATGCCTCCCCGGCATCACCCGCCACGCCGTCCTCGCCTGCTGCGAAACGCTGGCACTGCCCGCCGCGGAAACCCGCCTCACCATCGACGACCTCAGGGCAGCAGACGAACTCTTCCTGACATCGGCCGTGCGCCGCATCCAGCCAGTCAGTCACTTCGCTCCACGGATATTTCCAGACGCCCCCGGGCCCATCACGGCACGCCTCACGGAGGCACTTCATGCCATCATCGACCGGAAATCGGTTCAGCTCTGAGCAACAGGCTCTCAGGGCTTCTCTACAAGCCAGATGTTCCGGTAACGCACGGGATTGCCGTGATTCTGCAGGTGCAGCGGCCCCGGTTCCGGACCATCAGCGAGCGGAGCGGCGGTAGTGGACTGAGGCAGCTCTACTTCGTTGTGGATCACCACGCCATTGTGCTTCACCGTCACTTTCGCGTTGGCCGTCTTTTTGCCGGAGCCATCAAACTTCGCCGCGGTGAAATCAATGTCGTAGGTCTGCCAGACGAGCGGCGGCAGGCACATGTTCAGATCGGGTGCCTTGATGCTGTAGATCCCGCCGCATTCATTGTTCTCGCCTTCCAGTCCGAAGGAATCGAGGACCTGCACTTCGAAGCGGCTCTGATTATAGAAGCCACTGTTGCCGCGGTCCTGCCCCCGCGCCTTCGGCTTGTAGGCCAGCATGAATTCCAGATGCAGATGATAGCTGCCGAACTTGCGCTTCGAATCCTGGCCCTCCTTCAGCAGCTTCTCCTCAGTCATTCCGCTGCCGTTCCACGCATCGGCATTGCTCCCATCAAAGAGCACCACGGCCCCCTCCGGCGCCTTCGCTCCCATGGTCGGACTCACCCGCGCCACCCGCTCAAGAGTGTCGCTTCCCATGGTCACCTTCCCGTTCCGGAGCACGCCGCTCTGCGACCCAAGGGAAATGCTCACAGCCCCGCCCTCCCACAGCCCCGTCCCCTTGACGCGGCCATCCCGCCGACCGTCCCAGCCTGCCCCAGGCAGCCCGCCCGGATACAGCACCGCCCTGAATTTCCCTTCGCCCTCGGCCACCAGTTGCAGCCCCATCTTCTTGCCTCCCACCATCCCGGCATATTCCCCCTGATGCGCGAAATCAGCGTCGGCCGCCGCCTTCGCAGGGTCGATGTAGAGTCCAGCCGGTTCTTCCGCAGCAATCGGCAGAAGTCCAATCAGAGAGAGAGCAAGCAGCAGGGTGGTTTTCATGGCATCAGCAGGTTCAGGTGATCAAAGCAGATCTGGCTCCACGTTTCCAGCGATCCGCGCCGCGCCGTCAGTTCCTCTCGGCTCAGAAAGGTCAGCTCCGTAATGGGGGCCTCGTTCGCCACCACATCATCGCCATCCAGATCAAACAAATGCACGACCCCAAGGTGCACCTGGCCCACTTCGTTGGAGTCATCATTGATGAGGGCCACAATGCGCTGGCGGTACCCGCAGCGCAGCACCAGCTCCTCGTTCATCTCCCGTTCCACCCCAGTCAGATAGGTGTCCTTCTCCACAGAGGCCTGCACCGCATCGTCGGCATTGATGTGCCCCCCGATGCCAAGCGATCCCTTGGATGCCAGCCGCTGCTCGTTGCTCTTCCCGCCCCGCACATAGTGCAGAAACCGCCCTTCATGGTGAAAGAGCGCATACGGAATGATCTGCTTGTGCGACGGATCCTCCTCGGCCGCATCACGCCCCAGAAAGAAATTATTCGCCGGATCCAGAAACACCGGAAGATACCGGTCCACGTCGGTGGTCAGCCCCTCAAAAGCACCCAGTTCATCAAAGAGTCGGCGCGGTACCACCAGTACCCGTTCGTCTGGCCAGCGGAGGGAAGTAGACATAATCGGAAATCTACGACCGCAGTCCGGCCACTCCCCGGTCCGCGCAAGGGCAGGATCCCTTCCGCACCCGCGGCAGGCATCATTCGCGGCGCAGCTTCGGCTCGATGAACGCCAGCAGAGCGGCAAGGCTCTCCGCCTCCGGTTTGCACGCCGTATCAATCACCAGATCGGCCTGCTCGGGTTCCTCGAATCCGGAATCGCGACCCGTAAACTGCTTCACTCCGCCGCCCTCCGCCTTGGCATACAGTCCCTTCACGTCCCGTGCCCGGCAGGTCTCGAAATCCGCCTTCACATGAATCTCGTGAAAGTCATCTTCACCCACGATCTGCCGCACGAGCGACCGGAATGCCTTCGTCGGCGTGATGAAACTGCAGAGCACCACCACGCCGGTGCTGCAGAAGAGCCGCGCGACCTCCGCGGCCCGCCGCAGATTCTCCCGGCGGTCATCATCGGAAAATCCCAGCCCGCGGTTCAGTCCCGTGCGCAGCAGATCCCCATCCAGCAGCACCGTCAGGTGCCCTTTCTGATTGAGCGCCTTCTCCGCAGCGGCCGCGAGCGTGCTCTTGCCGGCTCCACTCAGCCCGTACAGCCAGAAAACACCGCCGCGCTGCTTCGTGAGGGCTTCACGGGCACTGCGTCCCAGAAACCGGATGGGTCCAGTCGATAGATTCTCGTTCATGCAAGGCAACTCGTTGGTCCGCAGCCTGACCGTGTGACGCCCCGCGCATCGTGCAAGCGCAAGGCGCATCCCCGGACATCACGCCTGCGGAGCCGGAACCGCCAGCGGCTGCAGGTCGGGAACGGATGGCCCCGTGACCTGCGCAAACCGCGTCTTCGAACGCAGCAGCAGGGTCCCGAGCACCAGATCCGCAATCGGCAGCACCACATTGAAATTCTTGTGCATGTACCGGTGATGCAGCACGTGATGACCATTGAGGCGCTGGAACAGCCATCCCTTCTCAAGCCGGCGCTGCTTCGGCAGATGCATGCACCAGTGGATGTACTCGTACACCACATAGTAATTGCCGACCGCAGCCACCACCCCGGCCGCAAATGCCCATTGCCCGATCAGCCACCCCAGCAGCACCAGCGGCAAAGAACCAATCAGCACCAGCACCGGTCCGTTCCACCACGCCATCGGAATGGTCTCCTTGTCCTTGTCATGCTGAAGATGATAGGTGTGGTCAGCCTTGAAAATCTGATGGTGCACCACCGCATGCGCCTGAAATGGATAGCGGAACCACCCGAGGGGACGGTGCATCACGTATTTGTGCAGCACCCATTCGAAAAACGAGGCGAACACGGTTCCGGAAACGAATCCGGCTATGATCCAGAGAAGCAGAGACGATGACATGACGCGGGATATGGAGGATTCCCGCCTGCCGTCGGCCTGTCGGCGCCTACCGGAAGATCTGGGGCCGCCCTGCTCGGGCCTTCTCCCCCCGAACGCAACCGGGAACGCGGTTGCGGCCCGCCCCCGCCGCGGCTCGCTTGCCTCATGCTCGAACGTCTCCGCTGCGGCGTCATCGTGACGGACGCCTTCAAAGACTGGCTCGCCTCATGGCACCAGCGGGAAAGCCCCGCCGCCCCCGGCTTTCTTCCGGAACTGAGCTACGTCCGCTGCGCGGAAGGAGACCGCGCCGGACAATCATGGGCCAGCCTCGTCTGGAGGCCCCGCAAAGGCCTCGAAGATCACGAAATCTTCGCGGTCGGCCCATGCTCCCTCCACCTCAGCAGCCAGACCCGCAAAGCCCTCCGCGAACGCTGCCTCGACATCCGCCACGGCCAGATTGCGGTCATCTGATTTCCCTCCGCAGAGACGGATGACTTGCCCGTGACAGCGCAGCCGGACCGCATACTGTCCATCCCCAGAATCAATCCGCTGAATCCATGAAACGCTCCGCCTTCCTCCTTCTCTGTTCCCTGACCATGGCCTCCGCAGGCGAATGGACCCAATGGCGCGGCCCCGGCCGCATGGACCATTCTCCCGACAAGGCCATCCTCTCCTCATGGCCGGAAAGCGGCCCGCAGCAACTCTGGCTCAGCCGCGACGGCGGCCTCGGCTACGCCGGATTCTCCGTGGCTGATGACACCGTCTACACCATGGGTGCCCTTAGCGGCGGCGAAAATGTCATCGCCCTCGACGCCGCCAGCGGCAAAACCAAGTGGTCGGTCCAGCTCGATAACCGCATCTACCCGAATCAATGGGGCGACGGGCCCCGCATGACCCCCACCATCGATGGCGACCGCCTCTACGCTCTCAGCGCCAGCGGTGTGCTCGGCTGCCTGAACCGCGCCGATGGCAAGCTCGTCTGGAAGGCCGACCTCGTGAGCGACTTCGGCGGCAAGCTCCAGAGCTGGGGCTACACGGAATCGGTCCTCGTCGACGGACCGCGCGTCCTCTGCACCCCCGGCGGCAGCAAAGGCACCATGGCTGCCCTCGACAAGATGACGGGCAAACTCCTCTGGCAATCAAACGACATCACCGAGGAAGCCCAGTATTCCTCCCCCATCCTCATCGAACACGGAGGCAAAAAACAGGTCGTCCAGCTCGTCGGCAAAAAAGTCTTCGGCCTCAGCCCGGAAGACGGATCGCCCCTCTGGCAGGGCGACTTCCCGGGCCGCGTCGCCGTCATTCCCACCCCCATCTACCACGATGGCCATGTCTACGTGACCGCCGGATACGACGTGGGAGCCCGCATGTTCAAACTCGGCGGCGATTCCCCGGAGCTCGTCTACGAAAGCAATAAAATGGTGAATCACCACGGCGGCGTCATCCTCGTGAACGGGAAACTCTACGGCCACTCGGACAAAGGCGGCTGGACCTGCCAGGATTTCCTGACGGGCGAACCGGTCTGGCAGGACAAGACCCTCGGCAAAGGCTGCTGCGCCTACGTGGCCGGTCACCTCATCTGCGTCTCGGAAAAGGAAGGTCACGTCGTCCTCGTGGAAGCCTCGGAAGCCGGCTGGAAGGAAAAAGGCCGCTTCACGCTCTCCCCCCAGACCGAACAGCGCAAACCCCAGGGCCGCATCTGGGTCCATCCCGTCATCGTCGATGGCCGCCTCTTCCTGCGCGACCAGGAACTGATCTACTGCTACGACATCAAGCCGCGCTGACGCAGGGAAGGGAAGCACTGCCATCCGGAGCATGGAGCCACTCCCTGATCCGCCGGAATCATGGCGACTCGCCATCATCGGTTCCGGTGCCGTCGGTTGCTACTACGGCGCAAAACTGGCCCGCGCCGGAAGCCGCGTGAGCTTCCTCATGCGCAGTGACCTCGAACACGTGCGCCGCCACGGACTCGATATCCGCAGCCACCTCGGCGACTTCCATCTCCCCGCAGTCCATGCCTTCGGATCGACCGACGACATGGGCCCGGCCGATGTCGTCATCATCACGCTCAAAACGACGGCGAATCCCGCCCTCGAAACCCTGCTGCCGCCGCTGCTGCATCCCGGGACGCGCCTTCTCACGCTCCAGAACGGACTGGGAAACGAGGAATTCCTCGCGGATCGCTGGGGCGCGGACCGCGTCCTCGGAGGTGTCTGCTTCACCTGCATCAACCGCACGGCCCCCGGCCGCGTGGAACACACGGCCCAGGGAGCCATCGCGCTCGGCAGCCTCACTCCCGCCAGTCACGCCACCGCCGCCGCCATGGCCCACCTTTTCGAGAGGGCCGGCGTTTCCTGCCGCCATGCCGATGATGTGACCGCCGTGCGCTGGCGCAAACTCGTCTGGAATATCCCCTTCAACGGTCTCGCCATCGCCGCAGGTGGCATCGACACCCAGCGCATCCTCGACGACCCCGCCCTCGCCACCCTCGCCTCCCGCCTCATGGAGGAAGTGATCGCCGCCGCAGGCCAACTCGGCTACCCTCAGCCCGATGGACTCGTCAGCGATCAGATCGCCGCCACCCGTACCATGGCCGCCTACCGGCCCAGCAGCATGATCGATTTCGTGGAAGGCCGGGAGGTCGAAACAGAAGCCATCTGGGGAGAACCCCTGCGCAGAGCCCTCGCGGCGGGAGCCGACATGCCCCGCCTCACCATGCTCTCCGCCCTCATCCGCAGCCTCGTCGCCCAGCGCCGCGCTGCCCTCTGAGATCCAGCCAGGCTCCCAGGGCTCAGTCGCGCTTCACCCGGCCACCCAGCGACAGAATGCGGGCATTGGCCTTGGCGGCTTCGGCCTCGGCAATATTCCCCATGCGGACGTGGATCTGGGAAAGCGAGGTCCACGCAAGGAGATCATTGGGCAGCAGATCGGTCGCCATGAGGGCAGCCCCCAGCGCTCCCTTCAGATCGTCGTTCCGCAGCAGAACCATTCCCAGCCCATGCCAGGCATCGAAATTCCCCGGAGCCAGCTCCGTAGCTTCCCGGAAAAGCCCGGCCGCACCCTCGAGATCGCCAATCGCCAGACAGCCGCTCGCTTCATCGATCAGATCAATGGCGCGCTGCTCGGCTTCGTCGCTCACGGCTTCTTCAAGGAAATGCCGGCCCCGCATGGAGCCCGGCTGGAAAAACATTCAGCGGACTTCCTGCGCCGCATCGCGCCGCGAAGAAAACCATGCCTGGAACACCGGGCTCGGCGGCGTGAAGGGCGACCCGTTGTCCCCGGCCGTCATGCCTTTGGTCATGTTCTGCTTGTCTTCCTCCATCTTGGGATCCTTCGGCAGTTCCTTCTTCGCCACATGAACGAGTAGCAGACCCTCCGGCACTTCGAGGGGCTCGGACGTCTCTCCCGGATTGAGCTTGCGGCACTGCGTGAGCACCAGACTCGAATTCGGAATCGTCTGCGGTGGTGGCTGCTTGCCCGTGAAAACCGGGATCTCGCCCGCCGTCAGCCCAGCCGCCGTAACCGCTTCCGGGAACGGTTTGCTTTCCTTGAGTGCTTCGGCAATCGCCGCCCGTGCCTTCGTGGCCGCTTCCTTCATGGCCTCGCCCGCCTTCGTCTCTTTGAGTTTCGCCGTAATCTTCTCCTTCACTTCCGCGAGCGGCAGCACCCCGGCCTTCGTCACGCTCACGACCTCGAAGAGGCACCAGCCATTGGCCGTCTGCACCGGGTCGCCCGGTCCAGGCTCGACCGCAAACATGGACTCGATGGCCGCGGTCTCGGCCTTGATGCCCTCAGGCGGAGCCGCCTTCGTGAATTCCGCTTGGGCCGCCTCGAAGCCCGCCCCCTTGGCAGCTTCCTCGAATGGCTGCGCTCCGCGTTCCTCGGCCACCAGCGCCGTCGCAAGGGAATCAACCTTCTGCAGCCATTCCCGCTCGGTCTTCTGGAATTCCTCCATGGCCTTGGTGTGACCATCGAGAGCCTTGGTGTACTCTTCCTGCTTCTTCTTGAATTCTTCTTCCTTTGCCTTCTTCGCTGCCTCGTCTGTGATCTTGCTGAGGTCTTCCGTCACCGGAGCCACCGGGGCCACCGGAGGGGCGGGCTTGGCCGCAAAGACATACTTCACGGAACGCTTCTCATCGGAAAGCACCGAAGCATCCGCAGGGGTTGCCTTGGCTTCTCCCTCCGCCGGGGCAGGAGCCTCGGCCTTGGCCTTCTCCGCATCGTAAAACTTCTGAATCTCTTCGTCGCTCACCGTCTGCTCGGCATACTTCTCCTTCGGAGCCAGTGCCGTGAAGGCCGTCACCTTCGCATTCTGCACCGCATAGGCCGCATCAACCTCCGCAGGCGACGGCGCAAAGCTGCCGCCCACCAGTTTGCTCATCTTCTGGAAGAGAATGATGTCGTGCGCCAGATGGTAGAGCTTCCGCTCAGTCGTTGTCTTGTCCCCCAGCGCGCCGCTGCTCAGAAATGCCTCGTACTTGGTGATGTCGAAGCGCCCACCCGTGCGGAACGCCCCCAGTTCCTGAATCATGCGGGCCACATCCTCCCGGTCAGCCGCAATTCCGAGCTTCTTCGCTTCTTCACGCATCACCATCACATTGAGCGTGAAATCCATGTCCTCGCCCGAATTCCGGCTCGTGTTCTGATAGCGGTTCGAAATCGCACTGAGCGTATTCACGAACTTCTGCGAAGGATCACTGAAGCGCGCCATGAAATCATTCCCCTCAATCATGGCTCCCAGCCGGCCGGCAATCATCTGCATCTCGTCAACCGACTGCTTTTCCCCAGCCGAGAAATCACGCCCATAAAGGGTGCCCGCCCGCGTTCCCGATCCAGTGCGCTGGTTGGGATCGTACAGGAAAGTGAAGGCGATGATGACGACGACCGCGATGATGCACATCAGGACGTAGTGGTGCTTGCGGAGAGTCTCGAGCATGGCGGGTTTGACGGGAAAGCGGTTGCAGGCCGACACAGCAGGAAATCAGATGCCTGCTGCGGACGGGTCGCGATAGTAGGGTTGGCCCTCCCCACGGGCAACTGGATTTTAGCCCGCGGGGATTCGGGCTTGCGGGAACAGGGGAGGACGGAACCTTCCACTCATGAACACCCGCACCACCACCGCCGTCCTCGGGACTCTGCTGCTGGTCTCCGCGGGCTTCCACTTGCGCTCCGCCCTGCAGCCGGAAACGCCGGTTCCGCCCGGAGCCAGTCCCCCGCCGCCTCCGGATCCCGCCGGCCCGCAGCTCCGGCTCCCGGAAATGGATTTCTCCGGCACCGGGCTGTCGGACGTTTCATGGAAGCTGCCGGACACCGAACTTCCCCCCGGACCAGGGTGGCAACCCGCCGCCCCCAGTCCACTCCAGTCCCCGACCCTCGCCCCGGAGCCCTCCCATTCTCCTCCATGAACGCCGAAGCCGCTCCCGCCCCGCCGCGCCTCATCCGCAACCTCATCCTCGGTCTCCCCATCGGCCTCATCATCACCAGCATCATCGCCATGGTGATCTACTTCCAGCTCGAGGAACGCGACCGCGCCAAGTCAGGCCGCCCCGTCACCCGGCAACCCATCGACCGCGCCGAACTCGCTTCGCAGGTCCGCATGCTCGGCGAAACCATCGGGGAACGCCACGCCGCCAAGCCCGACCGACTCCGCATGGCCGCCAAATACATCGTCTCCACCCTCGGCTCGGCCAATTTCGGATTCAAACCGGCCATCGAAACCTTCACCTCGGGCGACCAGGAATTCTCGAACCTCATCCTCGAACTGACAGGAACCTCGGACGCCCGCTGGGGCGAAGTCGTCGTCGTGGGCACCCATTACGATTCACCCACCGGAAGCCCGGGAGCCAATGCCAACGCCACCGGAGTCGCCGCCGTCATGAGCCTCGCCCGCGCCTTTGCCGGTTCGGCCCACGAACGGACCCTGCGCTTCGTGTTCTTCGCAAACGGGGAGGCTCCCGCCCCGGGCCGCGTCGATCCCTCCGGGGCCGCTCACTACGCCGATGGCCTCCGCCGCCGCGGAGAATCGGTCGTCGCCATGGTCGAACTCGGTTCGCTCGGTGCATGGCAGACCATGCCGGGCAGTCAGCGGTCCCTGCCGGGAGCCGTGCCTGCGCTTCCGGAAACCGCGGACTTCCTCGCATTCATAGCCTCACCCTCCGGAACCCCGCTCGCGCAGGCCGCCGCGTCATGGTTCCGCGAAAGCAGCACGCTCCCATGCCATGCCGCCGAAGTTCCCGCCGGCACCGCGGGGCCCCGGGGCGACTGGCTGGCTTTCTCCTCGGCCGGATTCCCCGCGCTGCATGTCAGCGATACCGGAATCCTGCGGAATCCCCGGCACGGCACCGCCGAGGACCGCCCGGATTCCATCGACGAGGACCGCTTCGCCGCCGCCGTCAAAGGCCTCGAAGGATTCCTCGCACGACTCGCCAATCCCGGCCCCGCAGGCACACCCTGACTCCAGCCGCGCAACCGCAAGTCCATCCACAAAGGGCATGACGCCGGGCCACGGATTTGACCGCCGGCAGGAACTTGCTCTGCGCGCCCCCAAAGAAAAACCCGGTGACGTCCACAAGGAACGCCACCGGGCCTTCACGAATCAAGGAAACCGTCCTACTGCAGCAGGCTTTCGAGCGCTTTCTCCTTGGCGGCGGCCGGCTGGAAGTCGAAGGCGCGCATGAGCAGATCCTTTTCTTCCTCGGGTGTGCCGTCGTGCTTCACGGCCTTCGCAATCCATTCAGCACTGCTGGCTGCCCTGCTCCGCCAGAGAATGGCACGCCCTGCCGCCGTCGTTTCCGGATGCGGCACCAGCGCCACATAAGCCGCCAGACAGGCATCCCACTGCAGCGCCGCCCCAATCCCCAGCGCTTCCAGATACCAGCGGTCCTTGCCATCATGCTGCTTCGCCAGCTGCGCCCACAGCGGAGCCATCGCCTCCGCCTTCTCAAAACGCAGGGCAATGACAGCTTCGCGGCGCACCGCTGCCGAGGGATCATTGACCAGCCCGGCCACCAGCGCCGGCAGATCCATCTTGAGCTGACGTGCCAGCCGCAGACCAAGGCAGCGGATATCCTCGTCCTTGTC
Organism: Verrucomicrobiota bacterium; assembly: GCA_039795165.1. GTDB lineage: Bacteria > Verrucomicrobiota > Verrucomicrobiia > Verrucomicrobiales > V1-33 > V1-33. The sequence continues at coordinate 136,158 of JBDKER010000004.1, forward strand.
CGCAAGGGCCGCCTTCACCGCCTCGCCACCCTTGCCGGGAAGCTTGCCAAGAACCCAGAGCGCCCGCGCCCGCAGACGACTGTCGCTCCCGCTCAGATGCGGCTGCAGGGCCGCCACCGCCGCGTCGCCAGCCTTGTGCAGTGCCTCCCAGGCCAGATAGCGCACGTCCTCATTCGGATTCGCCAGCGCCTGAGCCGCTCCCTCGGGCGTCGAGAAATCAAACGACGGCACCGCATAACCTTTGTGCCCCGCCGGGGTCACCCGGTACACCCGCCCATGATCAAGGTCTCCCATGGCATGACCACCAACTCCCGGATCATACCAGTCGGCAATGAAGAGCGATCCATCCGGAGCCACACAGACATCGGACGGACGGAACCAGCGGTCGTTCTTCTGCCCCACAAGGTCGTCCATGGTGGCCGCATAGCCCGCGCCCGACCGGGTCACCGGATACGCCCGCACAATGTTCGGCCCAGCATCGGCATGAATCATCTGACCATGAAAACGCGACGGCAGCAGGCCGCCTTCGTAAACCAGAATCCCGGTCGGGCTCCCCGCCCCCGTGTGCAGCAGATTGGGCACCACTCCGGGATCGCGCAGATGCCAGTGCGCCGCCTGCACTTCCTCGTCGGTTTTCGCATTCCCCTTGTTCCAGCCGGCTCCCGTCACCTCGTCGCGGTATCCATAATTCCCGAATTCCATCACGAAGTTGATCCGCACCCCCTTGTTGCCATCGTCATCATTGTCCGATTGCCAGATGCCGCCAAAGGAATCGACGGCGACTTCCCAGTTGTTCCGGAAATTCCACGCAACCGTCTCCAGCCCGCTGCCATCAGGATTGCAGCGGAAAATCATCCCTTCCTGATACGGCTGACGCGACGCCCGCACTTCGTTGCCGGCCGCATCCATGATCGGCTTGCCATCCTTGTCCTTCAGTTGGTGCCCTTCATTCCCGAAGTTGAAGTATAGCTTGCCATCAGGCCCGAAATGCGCGGCGTGAATGCTGTGGTCGTGCTGCGCCCCGTCAATGCCGCTGAACATGACTTCCGCCTTGTCGGCCTTCAGGTCGCCATTCTCATCGTACAGATTCCACACCTTCCCGGCAGCCGCCACAATGACCCGGTTCCCGAGCACCGTTACCCCATGCGGACTCATCATCTCGGGACTCTCGAAGAAGACAGTCTGCTTGTCGGCTTTCCCATCACGATCGCTGTCTTCCAGTACAAGAATGCGGTCGCCTGCCGGCCGCTTGCCATTGTGCCCACGGTAATTCACCACCTCGGCAATCCACACCCGACCCTTGTGATCAATGTCCATCGCCGATGGACTCAGCAGCATCGGCTCGGTCGCATACGACTCCACCTGCAGCCCATCTCCCACTTCCAGCGCTGTCAGTGCCGCCTCGGGATCGAGCCCGCCGCCCCCGCCGCCGCCACCGCGCTTCGCCATGGCTGGCTTCTCGGTGTACACCTGAAACTGCACGGTGGCCCCGTTGCCCTGCGCCACCCCTCCCTTATCAAGCGCCCCGCGGGCCGTGAACTTCCGGCTGCCCGACGGCAGATCAAACTCAATGACACTGTGCGCATGCGTCCCAATCCCCTCGGCCACCGGTTGATCATTCACCACCATCGGACTGCCCCCCGCATTCTGATTCATCCGCACCTGACCCCAGTCGGCCGACGCACTCACCGGACGCATCTCCGTCAGCTTCTTCGTCCCGAAATCACCCGTAATCACCGGATTCACCCAGTTCGCCCAGTCACAGGCAAAGCCATCGCCTCCATCGTTGACCACCAGAAAGAGCTTCTTCGCCCCACTGACATCGACTTCAATGTCGACCGCATGACCCACGGTCTCGGAGGTCAGACGGTGACTCGAATAAACTGGCTTGGGAGCCGCCGGGGACTGGGTAGCCGCCAGCAGGGACAGGAGGAGGGGGGATTTCTTCATGGTGAATCAGGTTTCAGCCGCCCGGATACGTGCCGCCAGACCCCTTCGTTTCACCCGCTTGCCCCAGTCCGCTTCCCACCCGACCGACGCAACCATGGAAGATGCCCCGGATTCCCCATTCCTCACGGCCACCGAAGCCCGCGTGCTCGGCTGCCTCCTCGAAAAGGAACTGACCACCCCGGAATACTACCCGCTCACCCTGCAGTCACTCACCGCTGCCTGCAACCAGCGCAGCAACCGCGACCCCATCGTCGCATGGGACGAAGCCACCGTCTCCGCCGCCGCCGATGGACTGCGCCGCCGCCGCCTCGCCGTCATGGTCCAACTCGCCGGCAGCCGCGTCCCCAAATACCGCCACGCCCTCCACGAAGTCCATGGCCGTCTCGACCCTGCCATGACCGCTGTCCTCTGCGAACTCCTCCTCCGCAATGTCCAGACCGCCGGGGAACTGCGCGCCCGCGCCAGCCGCATGCACAGCTTCCCCGATTCCGATGCCGCGGAAGCCGCCGCCCTCCGCCTCGCGGAATACGCACCAGAGCCCCTCGCCGTCATCCTCCCTCCCGGAGTCAGCCGCCGCGTCCGCGCCTTCGCCCACACCCTCTCCGGCCCCATCGACCCACTCAGCGCAGCCACCACTCCCATCCCGCCTGCCCCATTGAACAGTCCCGCCCCGGACGACTGGCGCGACCGCATGGAAGCGGAAATCAGCAGCCTGCACTCCGAACTCGCGGCCCTCCACGCGGCGGTCGCGGAACTCCGCATGACAACGCCTCCCGGACAGGTCAGCCACCTCAACGACTGCTCCCCACCTGCGGAGTCAGACGGGCCAGCCGCTCCCTGAGCGCGGTAACCCGCTCGGCATGCTCCGGCCGCAGCCGATCCCGGGATTCCGCCACAAACTCATCCAGATCCCGTCGGGCAATCTCCAGCCAGTTCGAAGGTTTTCCCTCCAGCGGAGCCCCCGTCTCGGCCAGCAGAACCCCGGCCTCGCACGCGCCAAGGCTATGATGTTCATACCAGTCTTCCCCGGAATTCTTCAGCTGCCGGAACCGCTGGCGCGCACCCTCGGCATTCCGCCACGCTGATTCCTCGTCGCCCGACAAACGATGCCGCTCCGCCGCCCGCAGCATCAGCTGCGTCCAGTACGCCTTGAGCCTCCGGTCACCCGGCCGGCTCCCCGTCATCATCATCCCGCAGCGGATCGCTTCCCCAGTCGCCGCTGCCGCAAGGGCCGGCTGCCCAGCCTCCGCCAGCCCATTCGCCCGGGCCGCCCAGGCATGCATCAGATCCTCATGCAGACGGATCGTGAGAGCCTGCGAGATGCGCCCGGGATCACCGACAATCAACCGGCTCGCTTCCATAAGCGCCCTTTCCTCCCGATCACCCTCGCCGCGCGACCGCGCCAACATGGCCTCCGCCAGATGCACCTGGGCCAGCGCCCGGGCCGCCATGCCGTCTTCATCAGGCTCCGCCATGGCCTTGCGACCGTTCTCCAGAGCCACCCGCAGCGCTGCCTCGGCCAGATCCCCGCGCCCGCCATGCAGCAGCAACTGAACACGGTTGGCCTCCAGCTTCGCCAGATTCATCAATTCCTTTCTGGTGCCTGGACCACCCTCAGTTACCCGGGGAGCCCTCGCCAGCAGCTCTTCCACAACCACCAGCCCCCGCGGATCATCAGCCCCCCGCGCCAGAATCGATTCCGTCATCACCCCTGCCACCTTCATGAGTTCATCGAAAACCACCGGAGTCAGCCGGCCAGCCACTCCAGTCACCAGTGTCCGCACTGCCCGCTGCGAGAAATCAATGCACTGAGCGTGCAGCTCAAGCCGGTTCTGAGCGACCGCCAGACCAGCCATGGCCTGCCCCAGCTCTTCCCGGAAAACCGTCACTTCCGGATGCTGCGCCATAAGGGGCTGCAGCTGCGCCATCGCATCGGAAAACGCCTGCGCTGCCACGGGATACTCTCCCCGCTGACTCGCGTTGACCGCCCGCGAGAGCGCGGCCCGGCCCTGCGACCGCCGCGGGTCATATGGCAATCCCGCCACCTCGAAGCTCCATGGGAACTGCGCCACCTGCTGCTCAAACGCCCGGGCCAGTTCCTGCTTCCCCTCAGCTGCATAGCGCAGCCTCACCTCCGCAAGAAACCGCGAGAGTTCCTCGTGCATTTCATGCTGCGTGCGCTCCGCCGCCGTCTCCCGCTCCAGACGGATCCTCGCCCGCTCCCGCTCCCGCTCGATCGCCAACCCAGCCGCCCCTGCCAGCAGAACGGCTGACGCCCCCGCCGGCACCCAGTGCTTTCTCACCTTCTTGCCCAGCCAGTACAGTCCCGCTCCCCGCCGCGCCAGCACCGGCTCCCCGGCCAGCCACCGCCGGATGTCCTCCTCCAGTTCTGCCACGCTGCCATACCGCTGACTCTTCTCCGGATGCATGCAGCGGTCCGCCACCGCCGACAGATCCCGTGCCACCGACGGCGCCCGGTCCCGCAGGGACGGCCGCTCGCCCGACCGCGCCGCCGCCCACTGCGCCGCCACCGGCATCTCCGGCGGAAACACCGGCTCCCCAGCCACCAGAAAAAACAGGATCGCCCCCAGCGCATGCACGTCGGAAAGCGCATCCACCCGCTGCCATTCCCCCGCCGCCTGCTCCGGAGCCATCCACGCCAGCGACCCGAAAACTTCCCCGGCCCGCGTCAGCGTCAGATCGTCCACACTCCGGTCCGGACGGCACGCCAGCCCGAAATCCCCCACCTTCGGCTCACCCTCCGACGTCATGAAGACATTCCCAGGCTTCAGATCCCGGTGAATCACCCCGGCCTGATGTGCATGCCGCACTCCCGCACAGATCCCCCGGAATACCTCCACCCTCCTCCGCAGATCCGCCTCGCCCTCCCGCACCCAGCGCTCCAGGGTCGGCCCATCCACATATTCCATCGCCAGCCACGGCCCATCCGCACTCTCCCCGCAGCCATACACCCGCACCAGATTCGGATGCTCCAGCATCGCCGCAATCTCCACCTCCCGCGCAAACCGGTACATCGCCAGCCCCTGCTGCTGCAACGGTGCCAGATACTTCACCGCCACCTCCCGCAGCGTACCCTCCTGCACCCCCCGCCAGACCACCCCCGACGACCCCCTGCTGATGTACGTGTGAATGACATAGCCTTCCGGCTCCGGAATCCGCCCGCAGAAATGATCAGGTCCACGCACGTCCATAAAATACTATCATATACCTTCATTCATAAAATCAGATTTCACATCCGCATGACAAGCCTTATCTCTGAAATCCAATCCTACCGATCCCACCCGGGCTTCACCATCTCGGAAGGCCTCGCTTCCCGGAACACAGCCTCATCATAACTCGCCACATAGCCACTCCGTTCCAGCGCTTCTCTGTCCAACCGAGGTCCCAAAGGATTCAGTGCGTTTCCGAGGATCTCCAGGGGAAATGGGCGCCAGATTCCATGACCCGGCACCGCAGGCAGGCCGCGGCACGCAGCCGCGGATTCGAGGCGACAACTGGACATTGCGACAGGTGGACAGACCCTTCTGACACCGCAGCACATCCTTGATGGCGCATTGCTGCTGAGCGCCTTGCCCGTGAACCGCTCCACACCCTCACGGGAAGTCCCTCGGACACCGAAGCCACGATCTGGTCGAACAGCTTCCGGGAACTCGATGCGGCTTCATAACTGGCCAGCCTGACTTTCCCGTCGGTTTCGTGGCGCACCCACGGTCGCTGGATCTGCTCTCTGCTGCCATCCATGCAGGCAACGCTGGATTCCAAGCCTGCCCGGTCCTGATGCTCTGCCGGAGCACCTGGTGGAACAGATTCGCTGCTTCCTTTTCCTCGCTTTGCAGGAAGGCCTCTCTGAATTTCCCGTGGTTCACGGTGGTTGGTCGGTCGCGGTTCTGACGCCCTCATGCTGGTGCATGAGACCGATCAGCCACCAACCAGTTGTAACGATTCAGGGGACGCTACCGCTCAGCCGGCGTGAGATTCCTCAGAGGAATTGCGGGGAACCGTGGGAATATCGCAGAAAAAGTCCGGGATTTTCTGCAATATCGGGCGGCGGGGGAGTAACTGCATGGAAAGGGCCGGTGGCATGATGCGACCGGTCAGCGGAAAATCATGAACGATACACCAATTTTCGGGACGACGCGCTGGACCCAACTGGAGCATGAGCGGACCGGCGGCCGTGGCGACCAGTGGCTCTGCGAGAACTACCGATGCGCGGTGCTATCCTGGTTCCGTTCGAGGTTCGGTCATCATGAGGGGGAAGATGCCTGCCAGGAATTCTTCGACCGGGTGGTGCTGAGGGGGCGGTTGGTGGATCGGGCGGACCGGACGCGCGGTAGCCTGCGCGGGTTGCTCCGGGTGTCGCTGCAGCGTTTTGCGGGGAGGTACTGGCGACGGCTTCGGCGTGCGCGGCTGGGAGGTGGCATTGATTCGGTTCCGGCGGACAGCGCGGGTGACCGGCTGCCGGACGGTGACGCCATGCCCGCGGAGGATCTGTTTGACCGCATCTGGGTCGCGGAACTCCTCGAACGGGCCCTCGGCGAGGTGGAGAAACACAGCGAGCAGCGCGGCAGGCTCCCGCTGTTCCAGGCCCTGCGGCCGATTCTGGACGGGAGCGGCCCGGAGCGGTCGCACCGGGAACTTGCCAATGAACTGGGACTGGAGCCCCGTCATGTCACCCAGGCCCTCTTCCGGCTGCGCAAACGGATCGGACTTTGCCTATACCGTCTGGTGGTGGAAACCGTGCGCAGCGGCGGATCGGTAGACGAGGAATGGGAAACGGTGCGCGCCCTCCTGCGCCGCTGACGGAACTGCCACGCTTCACGGGCTCGGTTTCATCCCCGGTAAGGCCGCTCCGGCAGCCAAAGGCGGTTTTTCTGCGAGATTTCCGGGAATCCGGGTAAAGAATGGTAGGGAGGTTTGCCATGCCGGCTGGCGTCCCGGATCTGCCATGGAGCCCAACCCTTTTTCCGCAGAAACCAGATGGACTCTTCTTGAGCGCGCGCGCCAAGCAGGGGAGGGAGTGGAATTCTTCTGTGACAACTACCGGAAGCCCATCCTCGGCTGGCTGCAGGCCCGCTTTCCGCATCACGACGCCGAGGACCTCTGTCACGACTTCTTCCGGAGGCATGTCATCAGAGGCCGGCTGGTGGATCGGGCCGATCGCGCGAGGGGAAGTCTGCGTGGGCTGCTCTGCGTGGCCCTCACACGGTTTTCCCTGAATGAACGGCGGCGCCACCGGACCGTGCGGACAGGTGGGCGGGTGCAGCATGTCCCGTTCCGCGAGAATGACAGCGCCGAGGGCAACCCGGACACGGGCTCCCCCGATGTCCTCTTTGACTGGCTCTGGGCGGTGGAACTTCTCGAGCGGGCGATCCGCCGGACCGAGGACTACTGCCGTCAGCGTGGCAAGGGACCTGTCTTCGATGCGCTGCGGCCATTGCTCGATGGCTCCGGTCCAGCCCGCCGCCACAAGGAAATCGCCAAGGAACTGGGTCTCAAGGTGGCTGAAGTGACCAACGAACTCTATCGCCTCCGCATGCGGGTGAAGGGCAACCTCTTCGACGAAATCCTCATGACGGTGGGGGATGCAAGGGCCGCCTCGGAAGAATGGGATGCCCTGCGTTCCTTCCTGATGCGCTGAGCAGACTTGGCATCAAACCCGCCGCAGGACGACGCTGCCGAGGGCCGACGCGAGGGCCAGCAGCGAGCACCATGATTCCAGTCCCTGCCGCGTGCGGGCCGGCTGGAGATTCTCGCGGACCGTGGCGGGTGCGAAGGCGGGAGACGAGGCAAGGGCTGGCGGGACTTCGCGGCTCAGGCGGTATTCCGGCGGGGAAGGCCGGTTGTAATGGAGAACCTTGAGCTTGTTGCTCTCTTTGTCGCGCAGACGCAGGGTCAGTTTGCCATGCGATTCGAGGGGAACGCGGGCAAGGTAGCGCCCGAGGCCTCGTTCTGCGACGGCGACGGGGAATTCCCGGCTGTTTTCGTCCACCGCCATGGCATCCCATGTGACGCCATTGACGGGCATGCCGTCAGGATCGCGGCGGAGGATTTCCAGGTTCCACTGCGAACCGTCGATGGCCGCCCGCACTTCCATTCCTTCGGCATCATTGCGCCGCAGAATGGACCGCAGCACCTGCGCCCAGAATTTGCCCACCCCGTCCCATGCCAGCCATTCACCTCCCCATTTTTCGGTGAGATCGGATGTGTAGGAGAGTCCCTGACCGAGTCCAAAGCGCCCGATCGCAAGGAGCGGATCGCCTGTGTCCACCGAAAGCACGGTCTGCGTGGCCGGCTTGGCTTCCGTCATGACATAGCCAAGGGCGGAGGGCAGATTGTCCGCATACCCTGCGAGCATGGCGTGCTCCGTGGTCACGATGGGGGCATAGACGTCTTCCTTGATGGCGCTCTTGCTGGCCTGCATGGTCTCGCGGGTGAAAATCTGCGGCACTGTGTTCGGATCCGTCGCCGCATAGAATCTCCCGCGACCGATTTCGGCGATCGACTGCAGGAGGTCGCCGGCTGCTCCTTCGCCCAGTGCGACCGTGGAAACCGTCACCCCGCTGTCGGCCAGGCTCTGCGTCAGTTCCGCAAAGCCCTGATCCGGCGTCTGGCCGTCGGTCATGCAGATCATGTGCTTCACCTTGGCCGCACAGTTGTCGAGCATCTGCTTGGCCTGCTGCATGGCGGGATACATGTCCGTACCGCCGCCAGCCTCGAGGGTATCGATGTTCGCTTGAATGGCATCCTTTTCCGCGGCCCGCCGCAGGTCGGAAACAATCTGCGGCTCGCTGTCGAAACCAATCACGGCGATCTGATCCTGTGGACCCAGCAGTTCGACCGATGCCTTGGCGGCCTGACGAGCCAGCGCGATCGGCAGGCCTTCCATGGATCCCGATTTGTCCATGACGAGAACCATGGCCAGCGAGGGCTTTTCCTTTTCCTTCTCGAAGCGGCTCACCAGCGGCAGCACATCCTCCACGGGTGTCTTGTAATAGCCTCCCAGCCCAAAGGAATTCTCGGATCCGAGCATGGCCAGTCCTCCGCCGAAATCCTGCACATAGCGTTTCAGAAGGTCCATCTGACGCGCATTGAGGGCTGTCGCGGGAACGTCCGCCAGCACGACCGCCCCGAACGAAAGCAGTTCGTCCATCGATTCAGGCACACCATTCTCGCCGCGGACATCGACATCGAATTCCTGTTCCTGCAGGGCCCGCGCCGCCGCCCGCATCTCCTTCGGCTCACGGTGAATCACGAGCAGCCGGCTCTTGCCCTTCACCTCGACCGTCGCCGACGCCTGGTTGTTCATCGGAAATCGGTCGTTCTCCGGCACGATTTCCGCCGTCCAGAGGCTGGCACCCGGCGTGGTCATGGGCACATCGAAATCAATTGTGTTCGGGCCCTTGGCCGTCAGAGCGACGGGCTTCTCGGCTACCGCCACGCCCTGACTGATGATCCGGACAGTTGCCTTCATGTCCCGGTTGGAGGCAAGGCGCACGCCCAGGCGGACAATTTCTCCGGTGAAGGCCGAGGGCGTATTCGGCTCGATGGCGACCACGGCGGCCTCGGGATCGGTGAGACTGTCGAGCCGCTTCCAGACAACGTCCACATTTTCCCGCTGCAGGGTCGTCAGTGCGCCCGCGATGCTGCCATCGGTTTCCTGCCCATCAGTCAGCAGGACAAGACGGCGGCTCTTGCCGGCCGGAAAGGCCAGCCTGGTGCTCAGAACCGCATCCGCCAGCCGGGTGGCCGAACGGAACTGGTCATCAGCCACCCCTTTGCCCCATGCATCCAGTTCCGTCTGCAGTTCCTCGGGCGTACGCAGCCGCACGCCGTTGGCGGCCGCAAACAGACTGTGCGAATCTCCTCCGCGGAGCTGCCCCACCGCTTCCTTCACCTCCTCAACCGCGCGGCGTGATGCCGCAGGATCCACACTCTGCGAGACATCGACCAGGAAAACCACATGCGCATCGTCCGCATCCTTCATCCAGCCAGGCCTGCACAGCGCCAGCACCAGCAGCACCACCGCCAGACAACGCAGCAGAAACGAGGCCGCCATTAGCCGCTTGGGACGGTCCACCAGAGTGAACCAGTAGCCGCCCGCCAGCACCAGCAGGCTGAGCAGCCACCACAGGGGAGAAAGATAAGTCAGGTGCATGAGGCGCGCATTACCTCATCCCTATGCCCGGATCCGGCCCCGGTGTCCACTGCTAAGAGCCTACGGAAAATAACGAAGCACAAGCGCGGGAAACTTCCCAAGCCAGCCAGCTCAACTCAGGAAGCGCCCCCCGCAAACCCGCACGGCGGCTCTGTCGAGGCTTCGCATGAGGTCTAGGCTTCGCAAGAGGGCTGTCCATCTGTCGGGATTTCGGCGAAGCGGAAGAGGTCTGTCCACCTGTCGGGATTCGCAGGAATTGAGAACCACGGACATCGGCTGGATTCAAGAGGCCTGTCCAACTGGCGAGGCTTCGCAAGAGGTCTGTCCAACTGTCGGGATTCGCAAGAGGTCTGTCCACCTGTCGGGATTCGCAGGAATGAGAATGGCGGACTTCGCCTAGTGGACCTTCGACCGCTGAGGGAGCGGAGCGGAAAAGGCTTCGCAAGAGGTCTGTCCCTTTGTCGGGGGCATTCGCAAGAGGTCTGTCCACCTGTCGGGATTAAGGCATTCGCAAGAGGTCTGTCCAACTGTCGGGCGAAGCGGAAGAGGTCTGTCCACCTGTCGGGATTTGTCCACCTGTCGGGATTCGCAGGAATGAGAATGGTGGACTTCGCCTAGTGGACCTTCGACCGCTGAGGGAGCGGAGCGGAAAAGGCTTCGCAAGAGGTCTGTCCCTTTGTCGAGGCTTCGCAAAAGGTCTGTTCAACTGTAGGGATTCTCGCTGAGGGAGCGTAGCGGAAAAGGCCTGTCCAACTGTCGGGATTCGCAGGAATGAGAATGGCGGACTTCGCCTAGTGGACCTTCGACCGCTGAGGGAGCGGAGCGGAAAAGGCTTCGCAAGAGGTCTGTCCCTTTGTCGGGGGCATTCGCAAGAGGTCTGTCCACCTGTAGGGATTCTTGTCGCCGCCGGGGCGTCGGCTGTCGGTGAGTATGAGATCTTCGGTCAGCTGTGCAGAGAGTCAGAGACCAGTTGCGGGCGTCGTGGGGGAGGGATACACCTTCATCTGGAGATGCATGAGCGCTATGAGGAATGGCTTGATTACCTTTTTGATCATGAGGTAACCGCGCCGGCATGGCATTGGGCCGCGGACGCTCCGGTTTTTGAAGCATCGGAGTTGGACTATGCAGTCCTCATTGGGGAGACATTCAGGCGGGCCGGGCGTGATCTGCTGCGGTTCAGCGATGCCCAACTCAATCAGGGCTTGCTCCTGCTGGCATCGGCGGCGTGCAGTGACTACATGGCGGCGATCAAAGATGCGAGAATCCCGATGGCGACAAGGCTTGCCACGATCCGGTCCGTCTATGATCTTTACCGCGACTGCTTTCAGCTCCGGTGCACGGAGACGCTGAGTCATTGTAATCGGACGGGTCGATCGGCTTTGAATGAGATATGCTATATGTTCTGGGATATCAGTGTGTTGGGATGTCTGGAGGAGAACGATGAGGAGCGGCCCCTTGTTGACTGTGTCTTCTCGGTTCTTGGCGATACTCTGAAAATCCCTCACCTTGCCTGCCAGGAAGCGGCGATTCATGGATATGGGGAGATCAGTCTGTTCCATCCTCGGCGAGTCGAAGAGGCACTTGATGCGTTTCTCGCCGGCGGCATCTCTTCCGGGCCGCTGCGGGCCTATGCAGAGAACGCGAGGAGTGGCAACATTCTCTGACGAGGGGACTGTCTGATTCAGACCGCTTCGCTTCGGAATTCCGTACTGACTCCTTCCGGGATGTCATTCTTGAGCCCAAGACGTCAGTGCGCCGGACGTCAGCTGGCGGTCATGACGATGCCGGCAGGGCTGCGTCAGTCCCTTGTGTCAGGCGCAGCGGACGGTGAGGGTGGCGCCTTCCACGCGGAGGATTTCGACGAGAGTGCCTTCCGGGAGTGGGTGGAGGCTTTCGGTGATGGCGCGCCATTCTTCTCCGCCGATGCGGACTCGTCCGGGAGTTCCCGAGGTGATGGGGTCGACGACGGTGCCGGTGGTGCCGAGGAGGGCGTCGGTGAGAACGGGTCGGTGGTCACTGGCGCGGTAGAGGCCGCGGGCGAGGGGCCGGACGAGGGCGAGGCAGAGCACGGAAGCGACGGCGAACACACCCAGTTGTCCGGCGGTGGTCAGTCCGAGTTGAGCGGCGGCGAGGGCGGTGAGGAGGGCGGCGGTGCCGAAGCTGGCGGGAAAGAACGAGAAGCTCAGCATTTCCACGATGTAGAGGGCGATGCCGAGAACGGTCCAGAGGTGCCAGGGTTGCATGGGGAGGAGCTGGATGGGTTGGAATCCGTTTAACAACATATCAAAGCGGTGCACCGCTGCAATGGCGTGCCGTCAGCCGTCCTGCTGCCGTGCCTGATCGTATGCCGCGATGATGGCCTGGACGATCCGGTGCCGGACGATGTCTTCGCCGGAGAAGCGGCAGAAGGCGATGCCTTCCGTGCCGGGCAGGACCTTGAGTGCTTCGCGGAGGCCGGAGGTGCGAGGGTCCTTGAGATCGACCTGGGAGGGGTCGCCTGTGATGACGCATTTCGAACCTTCGCCGAGCCGGGTCAGGAACATGAGCATCTGGGCCTGGGTGGTATTCTGGGCTTCGTCGAGGATGATGAAGCTTCGGCTGAGGGTCCGGCCCCGCATGTAGGCGAGCGGGGCGATTTCAATCTGCGAGCGGTCGATCATCTTTTCGATCTCTTCCGGATCCAGCAGATCGTAGAGTGCATCGTAGAGCGGGCGGAGGTAGGGCAGTACCTTTTCGTTGAGATCGCCCGGGAGGAAGCCGAGGGCCTCGCCGGCTTCCACGGCTGGGCGGGAAAGAATGATGCGCTGGCAGTCGCCAGCCTTGTAGGCGGCCACGGCGCTGGCGACGGCGAGGAAGGTTTTTCCGGTACCTGCCGGACCGATGCCGAAGGTGACATCGTGCGAGCGGATGGCTTTGAGGTAGGCCAGTTGACCGCGCGTCCGGGCCACCACAGGTGGTTTGCGTGGCGAGCCGATCAGTTTGAGTGAGCCGAAATCCTCGAGGACACTGGTGGGGGCGGCGGGTGGGGCGGCGGATCCGATGCCTGCCTGTTCCATGGCATAGCGGAACATGTGGCCATTGATTTCCGTGCCCTTGCGGCGTGCTTTTTCGAGGGCGGCGAAGACGCGTCCGGCTCCTGCGACGGCGTCCTCGGGGCCCTGCAGTTTGACCCAACCTTCCCGCGTGGTGATTTTCACACCGGTTTCCTTTTCGAGGGTTTTGAGGAGCGAGAGATCGTGCGCGAAGAGACTCTGCAGGAAGTGCGGCGTCTCGTATTCAAGCGTGGTGGTGGTCATGGCAGGAGGCGGTACCGTGGCGCGTCACTTCCAGCCGTAGACGAGCGCCCAGTCGATGTCGTCCTTGGTTTTCCCGGTGATCCGGAAAACCACGTAGTAGGTTCCGGTCTTTTTCGGATCGACGTGTACTGCTGCGAAATCGCTGCCGCTGCGTTTGGCGGCGCTTACCTTGACGCCTTTGGTATCGAAGACATCGATTTCTAGCTTCACTTCGGCTTCCGTGGACGTGCCCAGCCAGAACCACACCTGATTGCCTTTGAAGAGCTGGTGTTTGACGAGTTTCTGTTCGCCGGGTTTGATGGTGCCTTTCCAGTATTCCTGGCGGATCTTGAAGCCTTCGGCGACTTGTTCCATGGCTCCCTCGAGGGCGGCCGAGTGGGCGTCGTCGACGATGGCCTGCAGCGGGGAAGTGAGCAGGGCGAGGCAGACAGTGAAAGCCGCGGAAGTCCGCAGGCTACGGAGGAAAGATGAGGAAAACCGGCGCATGGGATCAGCCTTTTGTGGTGATGGAACGGACGAGCGTCGAGGTGATGGTGTGCATTTCCCGGACTGCCTTTTCGCTGAGGGTGTCGTCGCCGCTCTGCATGATTTCACGCAGCCGGGCTACGCCGTCGGCAATGGCCTTGAGCTTGTCCGCGTGGCGGGCCCGGGTGAGCATTTCCTCGAGTGCATCATTGAAGTAGTCGGCAAGGTCCGGCTGCAGCAGGACTTCGGCCCGGTCTCCGGAGTAATCGCGGCGGATGACGTCGGTGGCTACTTCGGTGCCGCGGAGCCAGCCGCCGACCGAGACGCATTCGGCGAGGGCGCCATCGCGGAGCGCTTCCATTTTGGCGCGCACCGTATTCTGGGTGGCGTCGAGTTCGCTGCGGACCTGGTCCCATTGCGAGGCCTTGGCGGCGTCGTCGATGGCCTGGCAGTGCTTGAGAACATCTTCCCGGATGCCGAGAGCGGTCGAGAGGGAGAGCACGTCCTTGCCGATCGTTTCGACTGTCTTGCGGTCTTCGGCCTGAACGGCGATGAAGCCATCGGCCACTGTCGCACCGAGAAGCAGGGCCACATCCGTGCGCTCGCTGAAGTTCGGACGGCTGCCATTGGAGACCTGCGCTTTCCAGTCGGGATCACCCAGCTTGTCGAGCACTGAAAAAATTTCGCTGGGGACGGGAATGATGACTTCATCGACGACCTGTCCGGGGAACTGCGAGAGGTCGAGTTCGCCGCCTCCCTTGTCGACGGGGGGCTGAGCCGCGGGGTCGTTCTGTGCGGCGAGGTCGGCGAGGCCGAACGAAAGCACGGCAGCCGGGACGAGGAATCGGAATCGGAGCATGAGCGACACGGGAGGTCTCATGCGGGAGACTAGAACAGGCCCCGGCAATATGCCAGGGGGAACGGCGGGGGTCAGCTCTGGCGGGCGTGCATTCCTCTTGCGCGGAGAACCGGGGTTTCCTAAGGCTGATCCGCCCGCGGTGGTCTGCCAGTGGTCGCTTTATGCCCGCCTTCAGCCGTATTTTCCCGTCGCGCGCCACGCTTTTTCAACATCTGCCCGTCAACCCAAGGAAATGAACAACGCAATTCTCGCCAAAGCCGCCAACGAATCCCGTGGTCTTGCCATGGACGCCGTCCACAAATGCTCATCCGGGCATCTTGGTCTTCCTCTTGGCGCGGCGGAAATCGGTGCGGTGCTCTTTGGTTCCGCGCTCCAGTGCGATCCCGCGGATCCCGGCTGGCTGAACCGCGACCGCTTCATTCTCAGCGCCGGCCACGGTTCGATGTTCATTTATGGATGGCTGCACCTCGCGGGGTACAATCTGTCGCTCGAGGAAGTGAAGAATTTCCGCGTGCTCCATTCGCTTACGCCTGGGCATCCGGAGTTTCATGAAACCGAAGGCGTGGAATGCACCACGGGACCGCTGGGTCAGGGCGTCGGCAATGCGGTCGGCTATGCGCTCAGCGGCAAGATGGCAGCGGCGAAATACAATACGGCGCAGCACACCATCATTGACCATCACGTCATCGCGCTGGCCGGCGATGGCTGCCTCCAAGAAGGCGTGGCGCGCGAAGCCGTCGCCTTCGCGGCGCACAATGGACTCGACAATCTCATTCTGATTTTTGATTCGAATGACGTCACGCTCGACGCCATGGCGAAGGTCACGCAGAGCGAGAACACGCAGGCCCTGTACGAGGCTCTGGGCTGGGACGCCGTGACGATTGATGGGCATGATCTGAATGCCATTGCCGCGGCGGTGGAAGGCGCGAAGCGGAATGACAACGGCAAGCCGAAGATCATCATTGCGAAGACCATCATTGCGAAAGGCATCCCGGAAGTTGCGGGCACTGCCAAGGGGCATGGGGAAGGCGGCGCGAAATTCACCGACGCGGCGAAGCAGGCGCTCGGGATTCCGGAAGGCACGCATTTTCACGTCAGCGACGACGTGCGGGCCTACTTTGCGGATCTGAAGGCGCAGCGTGCGGCCGCTCATGCCGGCTGGCAGAAGACCTTCGATGCATGGGCCGATGCCAATCCCGGGCTGGCTGCCGAACTGAGCGCCGCGCGCAGTGGTGGTCTGCAGGCTGCCGACCTGCTGAAGCTGGTTCCCGAGTATCCAGCGGAAGGAAAATCCGCGACGCGCAACTGCGGGGGTGAAATCCTCAATCACATCGCGAAGGCGGTTCCGCAGCTCATCACGGGCAGCGCCGACCTCTTTGGTTCGACGAAGAACTACATCAAGGACGGCGGCGATTTCTCCGTGGCGAACCCCACGGGCCGCAACATCTGGTTCGGCATCCGGGAGCACGCCATGGGTGCCATCTGCAACGGCATTGCCTACGACGGCCTCTTCCTTGCCAGCGGAGCGACCTTCCTCGTGTTTGCCGACTACTGCCGCCCGAGCATCCGTCTCGCGGCGCTCGCCAAACTTCCCGTCACCTACATTTTCACGCACGACAGCGTTGGCGTCGGGGAAGACGGTCCCACTCACCAGCCCGTGGAAACCGTGAGCGGCCTCCGTGTCATTCCGAACCTTGATGTCATCCGTCCGGCCGATGCCGAGGAAACCGCTGCTGCCTTCGCTGCCGCCTTCAGCCGCGCCGACGGTCCGACCCTGCTCGCGCTTTCCCGCCAGGACCTCCCGCTCATGGGCTTCGCGAGCGCCGCAGTACGCCGCGACGGCACACTCAAAGGCGGTTACGTCCTCGTCAGGGAATCCGCCCCGCTCAGCGCCATTGTCCTCGCCACCGGATCGGAAGTCCAGTGGGCCGTCGCAGCCGCCAAGGGCAATCCCGGCGTCCGCGTGGTCAGCCTACCATGCTTCGAACGCTTCGACCGCCAGGCCCAGGCGTACCGCGACGAAGTTCTCCCGCCAGCCTGCACGAAGCGCATCGCCATCGAAGCCGGTGTCTCCGGCCTCTGGTGGAAATACGTCGGTACCCATGGCACTGTCCTCGGCATCGACCGCTTCGGCATGAGTGCCCCCGGTAACACCGTCATGAAGGAACTCGGCATGACCGCCGAAGCCGTCAAGGCGGCCCTCGCGTGAGGGTAGTCAGACACGATCACAAAGCGTTCCGCACGGAACTTCGAGCGATGCGACTTCGATGAACTCGAACTGGAGCAGAATGACGTGCTGATTCGCCATAACAACTGCGGCAGGGCATCGTTGCTGCGGGCCCTTCCATTTGAGGAGTCTGTGGCAAAACCGGCCCAGGGCTCGTTCTGATGCGGAGCCGGACATCATCCTTCCGGAACCCTGAGCCTTGCTTTCATGGGGCGGAGAGGAAGGCTTCGGGTGACCACGCGATCCCGCGGGCGGCCCTCTGGAGTTTCTCGTCGCTGGTCACAAGAGGGAGAGCGTGCGTCCGGGCAACAATGATATATTCCGCATCATAGGCACTCACGCCGGAGCGGGCGCATTCCTCCAGCACCTCGTCCGAGAGGACCGGTTGCTCGCGTCCGGCAAGGACGGTCTCGGCCTCGGTCATTTTGACAAGGGAGTCGGTTCACCCGCATCTGGGTGGCAAGGATGTTGCGGAACTCCGAGCGCCAGAGCAACGGGGCGCACCAGAGCGGTTCGCGTTCGAATACCGCCTCCGCCAGTGAAGTGCGGGGTCCGGCTATGAGGAGGTAGGCGAGGAGGTTGCAGTCGGCAACGATCATCGGCGGCCCTCCCGCCGGGCGGCGTCGAGGAAGTCGTCGGTCATGGGGGGAAGTCCGGCGGCGGCGAGTCGACTGCGGCTGGCGCGGATCTGTTCCAGGATCGCGGTGCCGTGCTCCGCGGTGGGCGCGACGATCTGCTCGATGCAGGCGATGGCTTCGCTGTTGAGTGAACGGTGGTTGCGCCGCGCCCGGCGCTTGAGCGCCTCGTGAAGCGACGCGGGGAAGCTCTTGAGGGTTAGTGTTGCCATGTCTACGACCATAACGGATGCGAAATGGTTGTCCACAGTGGGCTTCGCCATGGCCGCCGATTCCTGCTGTCACCGGGTCCTTTTCAGGCTGAGGCTGCGGTTGGAATCCCTGGCGCGGGATGCTTCCCCCGAGCAGTGAGGGATGGAATTGCCGGATGGAACTGCCCGGAGTTCTGTGACGGCGTGAATGCGGCGGGAAAGATGGTGGCGCGGCGGGCGTTTTCTGTACAGAACCCGACTCAGCAATCTTTTCCCGATTCCATGAACTCCTTCCGTACTGCATTTTTTCTTGCTGCGCTTGCGTCCACTGCCTCTGCCGGGGTTACGTGGAAAACTGTGCAGCTGTGTGATGAATTTCATGCCGAGGGAGCCGCGGCGGGCGACTTCAACAAGGACGGCAAGATGGATGTGGTCTACGGGCCGTACTGGTGGGAGGGTCCCGACTTCAAGACGCGCCACACCATTTACGATGGCAAGCCCTACGACCCCCGGGGGTACTCCAAGAACTTCTTCGCCTACTCGCCCGACTTGAACAAGGATGGCTGGGCGGACGTGCTCGTGCTGGGATTTCCGGGCGATGTGAGCTACTGGTTCGAGAATCCGAAGGGAGCCGATGGCCTCTGGAAGCGTCACGATGTCTTCAAGGTGACCGACAATGAATCGCCGCACTGGGTCGACATCACGGGTGACGGCAAGCCTGAGGTGGTCTGCAGCACCGGCGGCTTTTTCGGCTATGCTGGTCCCGGCGAGGATCCCGGAGCGGAATGGCTGTTCACGAAGATCACGGGCGATGTGAAGGTGCAGCGTTTCACGCACGGCCTTGGCGTCGGCGATGTGAATGGCGACAAGCGTCCCGACCTTCTCGAGAAGAACGGATGGTGGGAACAACCGGCGGACACCCGGACCCAGCCCGAATGGAAGTTCCATGCCCAGGTTTTCTCGGAACCCGGGGGAGCCCAGATGTTTGCGCAGGACCTTGATGGCGATGGAGACCAGGACGTCTTCACTTCGCTGGCGGCCCACCGCTACGGACTGGCATGGTTCGAGCAGAAGGACGGCCAATGGGTGCGGCACGACCTCATGGCAGAGGATGACAAGGACCCGCAGCGGCCGCGCTATTCCGAACTCCACGCCATCGACAATGCCGACTTCAATGGGGACGGGGTGCGCGATTTCGTGACCGGCAAGCGCTTCTGGTCGCACGCGCCCAGTCCGGACGGCAGCGGCGGCGAACCCGGGACGCATGATCCGGCGGTGCTCTACTGGTACGAGGTGAAGCCCGGGGGAGCCTCCGGCAAAGCAGAGTTCATTCCGCACCTCATTCACAACGACAGCGGGGTCGGCACCCAGGTGACGGCGGTCGATGTCGACGGCAATGGCGTCCCCGACGTCGTGGTCGGCAACAAGAAGGGATGCTTTGTCAGTTTCGGAACCCGCGAATGATGCGGCGGCGCTGCCCGCACCGGATTTTTCCGTTCCGCGGGCACGGATCTGCAAAAATTCAGTTGCAGCGAACGGTGCTGCGGTTTTGATGCAGCCCCGCGCGATTGCTGCGCGGATGGCTTGCCTCGCTAGCTCAATGGTAGAGCAGTTGACTCTTAATCAATTGGTTTCAGGTTCGAGTCCTGAGCGGGGTACCACACCGGAAGCAGGGTCCGGAATGATGGGCTGAGGGAATCAGGGAAGCGGTTTCCGGAGAGCGGGTTGCCTCTGGAAAGTCCCGCAGAGCCGGGAAAAAACTGCTGGCGCGGAGCGCAGGGCCTGATTCAATCCCCGGGGCGTTGCGTTGTGACGCTGCGCCATCTGATCTCTGATGATCCCCGAACGAAAACTCATACCCATGAAACACACCTCCCGCCGATCCTTCATCAAGTCCGCCGGTCTCGCGACCGGAGCGCTTGGGTTCAACATTCTCCATGCTCAGAACAAGGGTGACAAGCTGCGCCTTGCGTTCATTGCAGCCGGCGGCAAGGCCGGTGCCCAGATCAACAATGCCAAGACGGCCGGCGACATCTGCACGTGCTTTGCCGAAGTCGACAAGGGAGCATGGGGCGGTGTCCTCAATAACTGGAAGGACGCCAAGGGCTATCAGGATTTCCGCCAGCTGTTCGACAAGGAGAAGGACTACGATGCGGTTGTCGTGACGACCCCGGACCACCAGCACTTCATGCCGACGGCCCTCGCCCTCATGGCTGGCAAGGCCTGCTACACGCAGAAGCCGCTCGTCCACACCGTGTGGGAGGCCCGTCAGGTTCTCGAAGGAACGAAGAAGTTCAAAGTGGCCACCCAGATGGGCAATCAGGGCCACGCCAACAACGGCAACCGCCGCATCTATGAATTCGTGAACGGCGGACTCCTCGGCGATGTCACGGAAATCCACTGCTTCTCGAACCGTCCCATCTGGCCGCAGGGCGGACCCCGCCCGAGCGGTGAGGATTCCGTGCCGGAAAGCCTCGACTGGGACCTCTGGATTGGTCCGGCCCCCATGCGGCCGTACAAGAAGGACACGTACCATCCGTTCAAGTGGCGCGGTTACTACGACTTCGGTGGCGGTGCGCTCGCCGACATGGCCTGCCACACCATGGACAGTATCTTCATGGCGATGAACCCCGGCTTCCCCACGAAGATCGAGGTGCTCGAAATCAATGGCCACAGCGATGACCAGTTCCCGGCGGGATCGATCATCAAGTGGAGTTATGCCGCGGGCAAGCTGCCGAACGGTAAGGACCGTCCGGCCTTTGATGTGTACTGGTACGATGGCAAGCTGAAGGATGCGGATGGCAAGGATGTCGATGCCGCCGACCTCGCCCACACGCGGATTCCAAAGGAACTGCTCGCGATGCCTGATGGCAAGCCGATGAATCTGCCGAAGAGCGGCAATGTGTACGTCGGCAGCAAGGCCAGCCTGCTTGTTTCGGGTGACTACGGCGACAACTCCCGGATCCTGCCCCTCAGCAAGGCCAAGGAAGTCGGCAATCCTCCGCAGCTTCTCGAGCGGCTTCCGCTCGGCGGCAGCGAGCAGGACCACTGGAACGAGTGGCGCGCGGCCGCGCTCGGTCAGAAGGCATGGGACAGTCCGGGATCGAACTTCCTCTATGCCGCGCCCTTCACCGAAACCATCCTCCTTGGCAACGTGGCTCTGCGCGTCGGCAAGGGCAAGGCGCTCGACTGGGATGCTCCTAACATCAAGTTCAGCAACAGCGAGGAAGCCAACAAATGGATTTCGAAGGAGTACCGCAAGGGCTGGGAGATCAAGATCGTCTGATCAGCCAGCTGCGGCTCATTGAGAACCGCTGAGACGGGGCGGGCATTTCCTCCGGGAGATGTCCGCCCTTTCTGCGTCGTGGGCTTGCGTGTGGTCTCATGTGTGCGCATGAACGGTGATGACTGGATGCCGCGCTGCCATTTTCGATCTGGATGGGACCTTGCTGGATACGCTGGAGGATCTGGCGGATTCGGCCAACGAGGCCCTCGCGGCGGCCGGGTATCCCCAGCATCCCGTGGAGGCGTACCGGATTTTTGTCGGCGAAGGCATGCGGGTCCTTATGGAACGCATTGTGCCTCCAGAGGAACGACAGGACCGCGCTGGACTCGAACGTCTTCTTTCCCTGTATCAGGCCGCTTACGAACGCCGGTGGCAGAACCGCACGAAGCCGTATGAAGGAATCGAGGAAATGCTGCGGGCGCTGGCGACGGACGGCGTTCCGCTGACCATCCTTTCGAACAAGGCGCAGCGCTACACGGAGAAGTGCGTGGCCCACCATCTGGCGGAGCATTGCTTCCGTCATGTCTTCGGTCAGCGCGACGAAATTCCCCGCAAGCCCGATCCGGCGGGGGCCCTTGAAATTGCGATGCTGCTCGGACTGCCTGCTGCCGAGATTGCCTTCATTGGAGACACGCGGACGGACATGGAGACGGCGGTGGCGGCGGGCATGCCGGCCATCGGGGTGGCGTGGGGATTCCGTCCGGTGAGGGAACTCGAGGACAGCGGAGCCCGCGCGGTCGTGTCGCATCCTGCGGAACTCGTGCGGTTTTTCCGCTGAGATCATTCAGGGAAGCGAGGCACGCACCCTCCAGAACGGGCGGGTGGAACCGGCCGGCGTGAGCAGATCGAGTTCGCTGCCCGTGCCCGGCGCGGCCGGGCCTTCGCTTTGCCACGTGCCGAGGTCATCCGATCCTTCGAGCTGGTAGAGTCTTCCGATTGCGGAGGGAATGCGCAGGCGCAGCCGTGCTTCTGGAGCGGCGGCGGGATCGCAGCGCGGGTGGCTGCTGCGGTTGGCGGGGTGGGTACCCCATGCGTATTCAGCGGCGTTGGGAAACGTGTCGCCATCGTCGTCGGCAGCCGCGTTGGGGGTTGCGAAATCGAGGCCGTGCTGCCGTTCCCATGCGTCCGGCAAGCCATCGCCATCAAGGTCTTCAGCGGGCACGTCGAGGATCACGCGGGCACCCGGAACGGCCTCGGCGATCAGTTCGCAGTCGAAGCTCGCATCATTGCTGACATTGAGATTCTGATGGAGTTCGACGGCGAGGACATTGCTGCCGTCGCGGAGGGCAGCGAACGCTTCCGCTGGAAGGCTGTACTCAAAGTAGCGCGCTTCGTCGCTTCCTTCCACGGGCAGCGTGGCCCCTGCATCGAAGGCAGCTCCCGCGCTGAGATTGTCGCGCGCGATTTCCACCCCGTTGAGGTAGACGGCCGCTCCGTCGTCGCGCAGGAGGCGCAGCCGCAGCGAACGGATCATCGATTTCGGCACTGGCAGCGTGAAAGTGCGGCGGAAGTAGGTGGTGACCGGTGGCGTTCCGAGCAGGTAGCTGAGCCGGGTCGTTTCGGGACGGTCATCAAGCGTATTGTCGTCGCCGTAGCCGATTTCCGCGGCTCCGCTGGGCCATGAGGCATCGGCAAAGCCCGGCTGAATCCATGCCGTGCCCTGGTCGCTGCCATCGTCGAGGTATTTCCATGTGGCACCAGCCGGCACCAGCCGCAGCGCCGCCAGGGCATCGCTGCCATCGCTGATCCGGTACACGAAGGAATCGGTTCCGGAAAACCCCGGGTCCGGCGTGTAGCTGAAGCTGCCATCGGGTTCGAGATCGAGCAGACCACGCGCGGGCGGGATGGCCACGGTGGCTGTCAGCGTGCTGGAATCGACATCACGGTCGTTGGCGAGCAGACCAGTGAGGCCCCGCTCGCGGGACATGCGGAGGTTGAAGCTCAGATCCGCGCGGTCGATGACGGGTGGCGAAATGCTGAAGAAATCCGTGGTCGAGAACTGGTGGACTTCGACGGCGATGACATTTCTGCCTTCGAGGAGCAGGCCCGGCGGCACGGTGACCGGAAAGTAGCGGGTTTCGTCGGCATTGGGAATGCGCGACAGAGCGAGCGTGTTTGGACCGGCGTCCGCGGCGAGATTCTGGCGGGCCACTTCAAAGCCATTGAGGTAGACCGCGGCTCCGTCGTCACGCAGCAGTTCAAGGCTGATGCTGCGGGTGGCATTGACGCCGCTGACGTTGAATTCCCGGCGGAACCATGCTGTCGGGTGCGCCGCTCCGGGCCGGATATTCGTCGCTTCGGGACGGTTTTCGGGCAATCCGGCGTCCCCGTAGCCGAGTTCCGCGGGGCCGGAGGGCCAGGCCGCATCGGTGAAGTTCCATGACTTCCATGAGCGTCCGGGATCAGTGCCGTTGTGCAGGTACTTCCAGACGGCTCCGGCGGCAATCAGTGGCTGTGTGGTCACGGATCCATCGGCAGCCACGTCGAGAAACGTGCCGGCCCGCACAAGGTAGCTGTCACCCACGGCCGACGGTGCGTCGTTGACCGGTCGCACGCGGATATTCACCTGCGCTGGATTCGATGATGCCACCGGAGCGAGCGGCAGCGGGGCATGAC
Organism: Verrucomicrobiota bacterium; assembly: GCA_039795165.1. Lineage (GTDB taxonomy): Bacteria > Verrucomicrobiota > Verrucomicrobiia > Verrucomicrobiales > V1-33 > V1-33. Next base: position 159,859 of record JBDKER010000004.1, read on the forward strand.
CGCGGATGATGCCACTGATGCTGAAGGAAAGACTGGTAGCCGCATCGATGGCCACCGTGCCGCGGAAATTGATCTGCATTTCCAGACGCACGTCGCTTCCCGCCACCGTCAGGCGTCCATTGAAGGGCATCGGAATCGGCGGAAACTCGAGCGGCAGCGGAGTGGCCGGCAGCAGTTCGGCCAGCTGTTCTGTGCCTGTGATGAAGCCATCCCCACCGAAGGCAAACTGCGCTCCGTCGGCGTCGAAGGCACCGCCGGGCCGCACCGCTGTGACCGGACCCGCATCGGTCAGCGCCAGCGAAAGTGCATCCGCCGGAGCATCGAACTGAATCCCGGCAAGGCAGGTATTGATGATCGGCAGGCAGCCGACGCCCAGCTTGAGACGCACCGGATCGCGCAGGACACCGTCAAATCCCGTCACCCGGACGAGACTGAACGGGGCCGTGCCGGGAGCCACTTCCGCTGCCATCGTGCCGGTGACCGCCGAGGTCGTCGAATCACTGGAAACACTCGGCACCCCCTGAAAGGTCAGGCGCAGGGTCGCCCCAATCGTGAGCCGGGAATTGGCGGGATCGATCGTGAAGGCAGTCGGCGTCCGGTCTCCGAAAACGCGGTACGTAAAGGCATCGGGTCCGAAGAAATCCGCTGCCGGGACGTAGCGGAACGAGCCATCGGGATTGAGCGTGACGCTCCCGTGCAGCGGAGCGCTCACCAGTCCCGCAGCCGGTGCCAGCGACGAACCCGCCGCATCATTCGCGGAAACACCCGCCGCAGCATTCACTTCGAGGGCTACATCTTCCGCAGTGGCATAGGTATCACCCACCGCCAAAGGAGGCTCGGCCGGCAGCGGCATGACCGGAATCAGCAGGAAAAGGACGGCAGCCGACTTCATGTAGTCTTTTCATGCCTGACCGAGGCGGTGGCGTCAAGCTTCGTGCTCCCCCCCCGTGCGGGCACTTGCGGGAGTACGGTCCCGGCATCATGTTTGCTCGTGTCACGACAGGAAACCATCATTGCGGCCCTGCTGCTGAGCGCAGTGCTCGTCGGCGGAATTGTCAGGCTGATCCGGCGCCATGATTCTGGCGCTTCCATCGCTTCCGATGCCGCGCCCTTGCGGAGCGCTGAGGCTGTGTCTAGTCCGTAAAGTGATGAGCAAAACCCAGTTTGATCAGGCAGTGCAGCAGGCCACCGTCCGCGACCCCCGGTACGCGGCCGATGCCTATGCCTTCCTGCGCGATGCGCTCGACTTCACCATCCGGTCGCTTCAGAAGCGGAAGGTCAAGGTGGCTGGCCATGTGAGCGGTCCTCAACTGTGCGAGGGACTGCGGGAATATGCGATCCGGGAGTACGGCCCGATGGTTCCCACCATCCTCGAGGCGTGGGGAGTGAAGACGACCCGCGACATCGGCGAAATGGTGTTCAATCTCATTGATGCCGGCATCTTCAGCAAAAGCTCCAGCGACTGCGTCGACGACTTCGAGAATGTCTACACCTTCGAGGATGCCTTCGTGAAGCCGTTCCTGCCGAAGCAAGGCTGAGGCATGCCCCGCTTTGCGCTCATCGTGGCGCGGGCACGGCCGCGGGTTGTTTCCATGCACCAGTGAGGGCTTCCTCCTTTGGCCAGTAGAGGCGCAGGCTCATCCAGAAGGGTGCGGCCGGGGCGGGCAGCCAATTGGCTTCGCGGTCCTTCCCGGGGGATTCGTGCTGGATGTGCAGAGTGATGCCGCCGTCGTCGTCCCTGAGAAGACCGGGCAGCATGTGGGAATTGATGAGGTAGCGGTTCAGGGAATTGGCCGAGAGCAGGCTCGAGGGCAGTTCGTAGAGCGTGAGTGACCAGAAGGAATTGACAGGAGGCAACTGACCGGGAGCGAAGCGCAGCGTGTAGCGTCCATCGGCACCTTTGAGTTTCGCGCCATTGGCATCCGTGAAGTAAGTCGGGTAGATCGCTTCTTCGCGGCTGTTTCCGTAAATGCCGAGCACGGCGGCGGTCATCCGGTAGAGGTAGTTATTCTTCAGGAATTCCCGTGTTCCGAAAACCTGTCCGCTGGTCAGCTTGCCGGCCGTCTGAATTTCCTTCACCTTGCCGAGATCATCGGGCTGGAACAACTGGGTGCGGATAAGCCCCCAGGCAAAGGAAGTCTCGCAGTGGAAAAGCTTGGTGATGCCTTTTGGTTTCGTCCCATGCCATCCCGTGCCCTTGATGAGAAAGTGACCGCCCGCATTACCGATCGTCAGGCTTCCGATGTAGGCGAAATTGTGAGTGTAGGCGTCGATCAGCTGAACCGAGAAATAGCGCTCGGCCGGCATGGCAGGCACCGTGATGACAATCGGTTCCGCCCGCAGGTCTATGCCGATAAATGAATAAGGCGTGTCCGAGTTAGGCGTCTGGATGGCCTTGTCCTCCGGAGTGAAGACGCGCGGGGTATTGGTCAGGTGGTTCCAGGGGGCCTTGTACTCGGGGCTTCCCGTATCCACAAAGTAGGAATAATGGACCCGGTAGTTGCCCACGAGCGGAAATCCGTAGATGACCGCTTCCTTCGCAATGGCGCGGGCTTCATCAGCAGTGATGGCACCGTGCGAGATCTGGACGGCAGCCATCAGGCCAAGGATGAAGGGAATGAGTTTCATGACAGATAAAGATATGAGACGCTCACCAGTGGAGCCGCCGCCGACCCTGGGCAAACCTGCCTTTCCTATCATGATTTTTCACCGCAAGTCCCGCGCCGTTCCTGCGGAGAAAAAAAGGCGGCCGCCCCTGACGAATGCAGAGACGGCCGCCGGACCACTACCAGAAAGGCTGCCTTACGCAGCCATCTGGGGAATACTGGATCCCGTTAGCTTCCGCAATGATACCTTGGTTTACGGAAGCTTGGCTGACCGCTTCCGCTTGAACCGGGTCACCTCACCGGCGCAGCAGGAATTCCTTCGCATTGAGGAGCGACCATGCGAGGTCCTCAAGGGCGACGCGGCGGGAGGCACTGTCCGCGAGCAGCGGCACGAACCGCGCGGATTCGGCATCGGACGGAGGACGGCTCAGGAAACGCCAGAAAAGGTCGTCAACCATGCCCGCTGGGTCCGCACCGTCGCGGAGCAGCTGGGCGAGGCGGTTGTCTTCATGGCTGAGCAACCGGGTGACGAGCGGCCCGCTGGTGAGGGTGAAGACCTGGGCGAGCGAGCTTTCGGTGGTGCGCTCGCAATCGCAGGACGTCGCGCGTGGCGGCTTCCCGAATTCCTTGAGGAAGGCTTCCGTGGCGTCGCTGCGTTTCGATTTCGTGATGAAGCGGGCACCGGGAATGCCGATGGCCCGGGCGTTTTCCGGGAAGTTGCGCATGGCCAGCGGCACGCCGAGCGCAAGGTGACTGGCGTCGAGCAGGACTTCGGCCGGCAGCCGCCGGATGAGGGCGTGGGCGAAGCCGTGGATCTCCGGGGCATTGCCCGCAGCCGGTTCCGCGGACAGCTGATACGTACGCGACGCACAGAGGAAGCGCAGGAATGGCCGGAGCCGGAAGCCGCCCCGCACGAATTCCGCCGCCAGTTCTTCGAGGAGGGCAGGGTGCGACGCAGGATTTGTCATGCGGAAATCATCGACTGGATCGACGAGCCCGCGGCCGAAGAGAGCGGCCCATGCGCGGTTGACCTGCACTTTCGCAAAGAGCGGATGCTGCGGGGAAGTCAGCCAGTCAGCGAGGGCGGCGAGCCGATCCGGTCCGGTGCTGGTCGGTTCGCCGCCGAGCATGGCGGGAAGGGGCGACGAATCGTTGCGGGGATCGCGCAGATCCCGTGGCCCGCGGAAACTGATGACCTGTTCGCCGACGAACTCCATGCGGTCGTTCTCGTCGCGTCGCCGATTGCTGAGGATATCGTATCCAATCCCATCGAAGATGGCCGCAAATCGGTAGTAATCGTCCTGCGTCCAGCGTTCGAAGGGATGATTGTGGCAGCGGGCACAGCCGATGCGGGTTCCCAGAAAAACCTGGGCGGTCGCTTCCGCCCGCAGCGGAGCGTCGCGCAGCACGCGCCAGTAATTGGCAGCCGGCTTCTGATAGGAGCTGCCTTCCGTCGTGAGCAGGGCCCGCACGAGCTGGTCGGCGGGCACATCGCGTTCCATGGCATCGCGCAGCCAGCGGTGCATCGCAGTGGCACCGGTGACATCCATGACCCGTTCTTCGAGCCGCAGGAGGTCCGCCCATTTGAGAGCCCACCAGTCGGCAAACGCCGACGTCGCCAGCAGTTCATCGACAAGCCGGGCGCGCTTTGCCGGATCGCGGTCCGCAAGAAATCGTCTGGCAAGGGCGGCATCGGGCAGTTGGCCCGTGAGATCGAAAGACACCCGGCGCAGAAAGGTTGTGTCGTCGCAGAGCGCCGAGGGAGCGGTCTGCAGTTCCCGGAGCCGCCGGAAGATATGAGTATCGATGAAATTGTGTTCCGGAGTGTCCGGGAAAGTGAAGCCGGGCCGGGCGGGCAGGAAGGCGACGGGGACGGCCTGCTGGAGGTTCTCGAAGCGGACAATGACATTGGTCTCCCCATGCTTGCGGGCCTGCACCACGCCGCTGCGGGACACCGTGGCGATCAGATTCGACAGTTCGTAGACAGAACTGCCCGTGACATCGCGGCTGCTGCCATCGGAGAAGGTTGCGGTCGCCTGCAGCTGGACCCCGCTGACCGGATCCACCGCGAGCTGCGCCGAGGCGGTCACGCGCAGCCCCGTCAGCACCGGGGCATCGGACGGGTCGTCCGGGGCTCCAGCCTGAATCCACGATGCAAGGAGCCGGAAATCGTCGCTGTCCGGCGGCAGCCGCAGGCCGCCTTCATGTTCGGTCAGTTCCGCGGGCTTGCGGAGCAACTGACTGCGCAGGGGTTCCGCGGTGTTGAGCCGCGAGCTGCTGCGGTTCCGGGTAATTGTGGCGAAATCCTGCGCTGGATTTTCGCCCCGCAGGGAAAGCCGGAGATTGCCTTTGCCGCTGGCACTGCCGTGACATGCTCCGGTATTGCAGCCGGAGCGGCTGAACAACGGCATGATCTCATGGCGGAACGACGGAGCCGCCGACGCAGTCCCGCAGGCCGTCAGAATCGTGAGCATCAGATGCAGTCGCATGGCAATGGCTTCATGCGTAGCGCAGTCCGCAGCTTCTGCCCGGGCGCATTCGCGGGAAATCCCTGGCGGTGCGGCCTGCTTCCCGTAACATCACGGACATGAAGTGGATTGCTGCTCTCGTTTCCCTGATGCTGTCGGCAGTCCTCCCGGCAGAAAGTCACGACGGTCCCGGTCTCGTCACGGCAGCCAGGACTCAGGTCGGAAAGACTGTCCGCTACGACCCGGCCTACGTGCCTCTCAAATACCCAGGCGGCGATGTACCGGCTGACCGCGGCGTCTGCACAGACGTTCTCATCCGCGCCATGCGCTCGGCATGGAAGATGGATCTCCAGCAGATCGTGCACGAGGACATGGCGCGGAACTTCTCTGCGTACCCGAAGCTCTGGGGCCTGCGCAAAACGGACCGCAGCATCGATCACCGCCGCGTCCCGAATCTCGCCACCTGCTTCCGCCGCAGAGGCTGGAACCTTCCCGTCACGAAATCCCCGGATGATTACCGCCCCGGCGACATCGTCACCTGCACCGTGCCACCGAACCTGCCGCATGTCATGATCGTGAGCGACCGCAGCAGCCCGGATGGTCATCCCCTCGTGCTCCACAATATCGGAGCCGGCACCCGCGAAGAAGACTGCCTCTTCCGCTTCCTCCTCACCGGCCACTACCGCAGACCCGAATCTTCCGGCGGAAAACCCGCCGCCGTTGCGCCGCGTCCGGCACCCTGATTTCCCGCCGAATCCTGCTTTCTCAAGTCTCCGGCTGCGCTGCGCCAAGATTGCGCAAGAGTCCAGCAAGGAAGCCATCATCGGGATCCGCATGCTTTGGCCGCGCTGGTGGCTGCCGCTTCGCTTTGGCCGCAGGCTTCGGTGCGGGAGCAGACTGCGGCACGAGACCATCGCGTTCCATCTTGCGGATCGTCACCGTGACCACATCCCCGAGCGAGTAGCGGTCAAGAATTCCGGCAATCGCATTGCGCACGTCGATCATGAGCATGCGCAGTCCGCAGTGGTCCGGATCCGGACAGGTGCAGGCTTCATAGGCCGTCTCGCTGGCACAGCCGATCGGAGCCAGCTTGCCATCAAGAAACCGCACGAGTTCCCCCATCTTCACCTTTGCCGGATCACAGATCAGCCTCGCCCCGCCCGCCTTGCCTCGGATGCCTTCCACGTATCCTTCCGACTTGAGATCCGCGAGAATGTTCTCCAGAAACTTCGCCGGAATCCGCTCGCCCTCCGCCAGCCTCGACACGCTCACAATCGGCGTCCCCAGCCGGGAAGCCACCCCCAGCCGGATCAGCGTGCGCAATGCATACTCCCCGCGTTTAGTGAGCTTCATAATAGCTACGGTAGCCGATTGATCCAAACGATGCAAATGATGATTGAAACGACCGGAAACGCGGTGGCCGTGCTTCCGCGTTTTAATGGGCACATCGGCTGGGAAATCCATGCTGCCAAATGAATGGGCATCTCCATGGAGATGGTTGAGAAACCGAAAATGGTGCGGGCCGCTGTTGCCGACAAAGAGCCGCACGGGCAGCATGACCGCATGAAGCATTTTCGGGAGTTCCGTCGCGCCGTGTCATGGTGGGCGGCGCTGCTCTGCTTTTCCGCTGCGATGGCACCATCGCGTGGAGAGTCTGTCAGGATCATCTTTGATACGGACATGGGAGGCGACTGCGACGATGTCGGCGCACTCTTCATGCTGCACGGTGCCGTGGAGCGTCGCGAGGCGCTGCTGCTGGCCACCATGGGCTGCACCTCGTCCCCGACGATCGGGCCGGCCATCGATGCCATCAACACTTGGTTCGGCCGTCCTGATATTCCGACGGGCGTGCTGCGGGATCCGGGCTTCAAGGAGGGAGAGAACTTCACCGACGAAGTGGCCCGGCGCTTTCCTCACCAATTCCCGGTCAGCCGCGACTATCCAGATGCCGTGCCGCTCTATCGACGCATCCTCGCGGCTCAACCAGAGCACAGCGTCATCATCACCGCCGTCGGACCCCTGCGGAATCTGGCAAACCTCCTCCGGTCGGGTCCCGACGCCGCCAGTCCCCTCGACGGCAGGGCGCTTGTCGCCGCCACAGTACGCCGCCTCGATGTCATGGGCGGAAAATACCCACCGCATCCCTCCCGCGACGACAAGGACATCGAATACAACTTCATGGCCGATGCCGCTTCCGCCGCCATGGTCTGCGAGACATGGCCGACTCCCATCCTCTTCAACGGCGAGGGCGGATCGACCAGTTCAGGACGCCGTGCCACCTTTGAAATGCCAGAGCACAACCCCCTGACCATCGCCTACACTGCCTATCCGGGTGTAGGCTATGCCGGCGACCGTCTCAGCTGGGATCCTGTCTCCGTGCTCGTCAGTCTGCGCGGCCCGGCTCCATGGTATCGCGAAGTCCGCGGCGGAACAAACGTCGTCGATCCCATGAGCGGCCGCAATCTGTGGCGGCCTGGTCCCGACGGCAGCCATTCCCATCTGGTTCTCGACACCGCACGCCCGAAGCATCTCCTCGAGTCCGCGCTGGAGGATCTCATGGTCGCCGGAATCGCCCGCCCCCGGCACCTGAAGTTCGACACCGCATGGCACGGCATCCGGGGCGGCACCTGTCAGTTCAGCGGGTCCGATGGCACCGATGCCCGCAGAGCCTTCGACGATGACGATCGCACTTCATGGAGCCTGTCGGCCGCCGAGGGCTGGCTCCAGTGCCGCTATGGGGAAGGCCGACGCCATCGCGTGACTTCCTGGGCCGTCACCATTCCGGAAGCGACCCGTGCGCCGGCTTCCCTCACGCTCTCGGCATCCGACGACGGCGGTCTCACATGGACGGTCATCGACCGACAGACGAGGCCGGCCTTCGACCGCCCCGAACGCGAGTTCTCCGTCGCCGCTCCGGCGAAACACAACCTTTACCGTCTTCACGTGACCGCCGCCAATGCCGCCGCCGGCGTCAGCATCGCCAGCCTCCGGCTCATCGAGTCCATCCACTGCGATCCCGACATTCCGGTCGCCCAACTGACGCTTGATCGCGCTTCGCTTGATCTTCCGGTCCATGGCAGGCTGACCGTGAATGCCGACGTCGCGCCGCACCATGCCCGCCGCCGCGACGTCGCATGGACGAGCAGCCACCCGGCCATCGCCGATGTCAGAACACTCGGCGAACAATCCGCCACCATCGTCGGCAGATCACCCGGCAACGCCACCCTCACCGCTTCGGTCGAAGGAGTCAGGCAGACCATCGCCGTCACCGTCGTCCCCGGCTCCCTGCCCGCCGGCTGGCGCTTCGACGAACTGGGCACTCCCGCGCTGCCCGGAGCCGTCACCTTCCATGACGGCCAATTCCGCATCACCGGCTGCGGTCATGCCATGACCGCCTTCTGGGAACGCAGGCGCGATCAGGGTGCCTTCGTCAGCCGACCGATTGACGGCGACTCGGAAATCTCGGCCTGCCTTGACAGTCTGGCCCCCGACACCGGGGGGCCTGCCTATCAATGGGACAACCGGCCACCCACCGCTGCCGGCCTCATGCTGCGCGAGTCCGTCGAGGACCCTCTCAGCCGCTATCTGCTCGTGCAGGTCGAAGCCTCCGGCAAACTCGTCGCCCGCTGGCGGGACCGCCCCGGCGATCAGGACGACAATCAGGTGGAAACGCTGGGGCGCGCAGAACTGCCGGTCCACCTCAGATTGGTCCGCGAAGGTACCGTGATCCGTATCTTCACCTCCACCGATGGCATGCATTGGGGTGACCCGCGGGCTACCCACACCGCCACCTTCGGACCTCAGGCCCGCGCCGGACTGTGCGTCTGCTCCGGCAATGCCTTCGCCACCAGCACCGCCGTCTTCACCATGCTCGACGTGAAGGAGTGATCCCGCTCCAGGGCGCATCGGGACTTTTCCCCAAGGCCGAAAGATTCAGTTTGACATCGCCCGCCGCAGTCCCCGAGGCCTCCCTCATCACGGTCACCGTGGAAGGCTACGGCGGCGGCGAAGACGAGGAAGAGGAGTCGGCAGAGGAGAAGGACAGGAAGGCCCGCAGCGAGGCAGCGCCGCCCGCGGAAGAATGACAAGTGGCGCGTGCCACGGATGGGTCTCGGCTAGGTGCCATGACCCGCAGTCGCCATGTCTGGCGGCATCCGATGGAAGAACATCCCTACGGAATGCGGAAAGTGAGTCCGCTGTAGGGACACTTGACCTGTGTGCCCGGTGCCAATCCCTCCACATCGACCATGCCGGCCTCCGGGGCATAGGGGCTGTGCAGCATGCCCGGCCGGTCACCTGCCGGAATCCCCTGCGGCAGTTCCAGCTCGATGGGCTTGCCGGAAGGGTCGGTCATGACTGGTGCGATTGCGAGGCAATCGATGCTCCCATCGTCTCCAGGCGGGCGACGCAGCAGGCCGCCGGCACCCGACGCCATTTCGATCGCGCTGCCGTACCCGGGAGACTCCGGTCCGCCTTCCATGCCTTCATCGATTCCGAGATGCAGGGCCATCCGATCCATTCCGGTGGGCACTGCGAGAATCGCCACGCGGGTTCCGCCGACTGTCAGCATGGCATTCTGAAACGGCTGCATCGCCATCGATGGTGCGGCCACAGTGGTGACCGTTTCTTCCTTGCCCAGCAGTTCCATGGCCGGGCCGAACTCGCTCCCCTTCATGACCCGGTGCACCATGAGCGGAGGGTTGCCATCCTGAGGATCCCATGCTTCAGCGCGGATGCCGCGGAGCAGATCCGGTGCCCCCTGCGGAGCCGCCGGGTCCCATCGTTGCCCGTCTGACGGAGACGCTGCGCCCGGTGCCAGCTTCATGAGGGTCAGCTGCACCACGACCTCGCCCCTGACTTCCTGCATCCCGCGGCGGGCGACTTCGATGGCCTGCAGCGATCGGGCGGGGCCGCTGACCCGGACACTTTCTCCATCCCGCTCCAGCAGCAGCCTGCCGTCACCGATGGGTGGTGCCCCCACCGATTCCCAACGCAGGGATTCTTCGCGAAGATTCGGGTCCATGGGCTTGCCGGTGAGCAGCAGCAGCAGGTCGCGGTGACTGCCTGCGGGCAAGGTCAGCGTGCGTTCCGCGTTGTCCGCGGAGCGATTCCCTTCCGCAAAGACGAGGACGTCTCCGTCGAGCGAAAACTCCGTGCCGGTCTGCGCCGCCATCATCTGCAGAAGGGTCCACGCAGGCAATCCCACCGGCAGATTCAGATGCACCGGGGCGTCTCCGGCCGCACGCACATCCACCTTCGGTGTCCTGCCACCCGGCAGAGCGAGGGCCCGGCTCAGCAGCAAGGCCGCCTCGGCCAGTGACCCACGGAGAGCGACCCCGGAAAACCGGGAACGCAGGACGCTCTCCATGTCCATCGTTTCGAGCTGGCCCGTCTCCGGCGGGCGCAACTTCGGGGCTCCCGCCAGCGGGGACACGGCTACGACCGGTCTCGGCCGCAGGCCCATTCCTTCACTGCCGTCACGGTCCGCCGGCCACAGGGCCCAGGCGATCAAACCGACCGCCACCGCAGCCGCGGCGTACCACCGCACCATCGGCTGGCGCACCGCATCCCTTGCCCGCATGAGCCACCATGGTTTCGCCAGAATCGCTGCGAGTTCCGCCCGGCGGTCGGCATCGCTCCGTCCTATGCCACGCAGCAGCGCTTCGGTGCGGCACAATCCAGCAAATTCTCCCGCGCGCTCGGGATCGCGCAGCTGCGCGCTGAGGATGCGCCTGGTCCCTTCATCAGCAGTGCCATCGAGCCATTCGGCCGCGCTCTCGTGAAATTCATGATCTGTGTTCATCGCATTGCGTTGGTGAATGCTGCGGCGACATCCTCCGCCGGATGCAGAGGGCCAGTTGACGGCGCAGCCGCGACAACTGCTGATAAACCGAAGCAGCCGTCTGACCCGTCTCACCGGCAAGCTGCCCGATACTGGCTTCTTCAAAGTACCGCCGCCGTACCAGCTGGGCCGACCGCTCCGGCAGCTTGCCAAGGCATTCCACAAGGGCCTCGGTCTCCGCCCGCGGTTCCGCCGCAGTGGCCACGAGCGCCGCGGCGAGTTCCTCCAGCTCCGCATCCGGCAGCAGGCCCGGCCGCTTCCGCATGCGACGGTATTCTTCCTGCAGCCGCCGGGTCGCCACCCCCACGGCCCACGGCAGAAATGGCCGGGCCCGGTCGTACCGGGCATACGTCCGCCACAGCAGCACCACCACTTCCTGAAACACATCTGCCCGGTCGTCCAGACGCGACAACGCCCCCGCAATCAGGCCGCGCAGCGTGCTCTCGCACCCGCTCAAGTCATTCAGAAAGGCCTCGCGCCGCTCAGCTTCAGTTTCCATCTTCCCTCACTATTGGCAGACCAGGATCGATTTCTGACAGAAATCTTTCCGCCCCGCCCCCGGAAAACACTGCAGGCCCGCTCCTCCAGCAGAATTCCGCAGGAAACCGACCGCAAACATCAGTCCCGCCCGCCCTCTCCGTCAACGGTTGCTCCCGTGCTCCCTCATTTCAAAAAGGGCCACCGTCCCGCAACGGCTAGCCATCCATTCGTAATGCCGTGCCGCAGCAAGGTCGTCCCATGCCCTGGCGATCCCGCGCCACTCAGTCTGAACTTTAGATGGTTCGGCCGCCGGCTCGGCATCGGTGGCGGGATGTTTCATGGCGCGATCGGATTCCACACCCGCCGGAAGCCCAGCCCCTCGAAATCCTTCACGTTGGCGGTGGCGAATTCGGTCACGCCCTGTGCGGTCATGGTGAGGGCAGAGCGGGCGTCGTAGAGCTTGCGGAAGGCGAAGTCTTTGGCGCGGGCGCGTTGCCAGAGAGCATCGTGCAGCGGGCGGCTTTCGATGGGGAAGCCGATGAGCCGCCAGCGGGGATGGCGGCGGAAAGTTTGGATGAGTTCGACGGCTTCGTCGGCGGGAAGCGGGTGTTTGAGGACAGTGGGGTTGCGGAGCAGTCCGTAGAACTCGGCGAGGATGAGTTCGGAAATGGCCACGTCTTCATCGCCTTGGATGGAAGTCAGCCAAGCACGCGAGCTGTCGTGCCAAGGCGAGGCGGAGTTGAAGGCGTAAAGCAGCAGGTTGGCGTCAATGGACAGCATGGACGTCACTTATTGGCCCGGCGAGTCAGACGCAGCTCGGTGTTGGTCAACTGGGCCTCGGCCTTGATTTCTTCGTGGCTCAGGCCTTTCCAGCCGAGGTTGCGGGGCTTCGGTAGCTGCCACTCACGCTTGGCGTCTGTTTCGGAGGAATAGACACTGAGGATGTATTCGATGCCGCGGCGGGCTAGTTCGGCCATCGAGATCTCGCGGGCTTCGCAGAGCCTTTTGGCACGGGCGAAGGTATCGTCGGGCAACTGGATTTGGGTTCGCGTCATGCCAACAAAATGGCAGCAGAAGACAATACCGTCAATGCGGTGGCACGGGTGCTTTGGCGTGCCTGCGCTCGGCTCAGTGAACAACTTTCCCCCTGAGACTCCATCGCTGCGGCGGGGTGGCGGTCGCTTTGATCACCTGGGCGCTGAGGACGCCGGGATAGCCTTCGCGGAAGATGCCGCGGTGGGCGGGGAATCCGTCGATGATTGGCGCGTGGTTGCGGGGGATGAATCCTCGCTTCTGGATGGGCTGGAGACCCAGCTCGCGCATCAGCCGGGCGACGTGCGCGCGCGGTCGCCCGGTCTGCTGATGCAGGCGAACGGCATCCCGCTTGGAGGTCTCGTCATAGCGTTTTCCAGTACCTGAAGCACGAGCTGCTTTGGTGGTAGTGTTGCTGCGCCTGCGGATGGACTTGTCGTTTTCGTGTTTGGTGTCCGCGACTTCCCGTCAGGCTCATGCTGGCGTGGAAAACCCGCGCCCCATCCAGCCAGGTGCTCTGTAATAGGCCGGGCAGGGTGAGCCGCCCCGGCGGCTGCTATCAGGCCACCGGATTCCACACCTTCGCAAAACCAAACTCCTCGTAGTCCTTCACATTGGCGGTAGCGAACTCGGTAACTCCAAAGACGCGGAGGGCGAGGGCGGTGCGGGTGTCGTAGATGCGGCGGCGGGCGATGCCGGGTTGGGCGGCCATTTCCCAAAGACGGGCGTGGAGGGTGCGGCTGTCGGGCGGGAAGCCGAGCGTTTTCCAGTAGGGATGCTGGCGGTAGCTTTGAATGACGGCGACGGCCTGCGGGGCGGTCAGCGGTTCGGCGAGGACTGCGGGATTGCGGAGCAGGAGATAGAATTCGCTGAGGACGAATTCGCTGAGGGCCACGTCTTCGCGGTAGGACAGGGTGGAGATGAATGCGTGTGCGGCCTCGTGCTGCGGCGCGGCTTCGCTGTAGCAATAGAGGAGAAGGTTGGCGTCGATCGAGAGCATCAGGTCAGGTGAGGCTCGGGTCGCTGTCGGCGAATGCGGCATCGCGCAGAGCTTCGGCGGTCAGGCCTTTCCATCCGGCAGTCCTGGAAGTGGGCGGCTGCCATTGGGCGTGCTGGGCGCGGGGCACAGCGGGCTGCTCAGGATAGACCTGCAGGAGCAGTTCCACTCCGCGGCGGAAGGTTTCTGCGAGGGACCATTCGCGCCTCCTCGCGAAGGCACGGACCTCTCGAAAGAGTTCTTCGGGGACTTGAATCTGTGTCTTGTTCATGCGGGAGAATTTGCATCGCCATGGATTTGATGTCAAAGTGGCTTTAGGAGCCTGTGGGAGAACCGGTCCCGGCAGCGGATCCGGATTTTGCAGATGTTAGACGAGCGGCTGCACCGTGTGCCCGGGGGATGGATCCCCTGCGGGCGGCGGGCCCTATTCCAGAAGGCTTCGTTGCGCCGCAGTCGAAGGTCTCGACCTTCTCCTTTGTTGCGCCTCGCCTTGTGGAAGAATTCCTCGCCGCGCTACCAGTCCGGGTTCTTCAACAGGCTCTTAGGGCCCGCTTCAGTTTTTGTTTCGGTCCGAAACCAAAGCCCTCACGCCCGCGAAAGTCTTCGCGGCAGGGTTTCGGCCATTGCAGGAAGGTCTATTGCTGCTGGGTGGCCGACGGCGGGGTAAAGCCGGACCTCGCCAGCGGCGGCGCTGGCGATTTCAGCAGGCAACGCCGTGGAGAACCGGTTGCTCCGCAAGCGACCGTGCTGCGTCTCGTCGGCATCCCCGTGGGTGCTGGGCGTCAGATGCCGGCACCGTGGGCGAGGAGCTGGCGGTATTCTGTGAGGATGGATCGGACGGCGATCACGGCGGCGTCGATGCGCAGCGGCAGCGGGGCGAGGCCTGGTGTTTCGAAGACGATCTCGAGGGCGCGGGGCCGTTGTTCCGGAGGGGCGCTGAGGACGCCGGGATAGCCTGCGCGGATGATGCCGCGCTCGGCGGGGAATCCGTCGATGGTGGGGGCGTGGTTGCGGGGCAGGAGATGCTCGGCTGCGGCGAGGGCGGGTTCGAGGAGGTGGGCCGAAAGGAGCGCTCCGCTCACAAATCCGTACAAACCATCAGAGGTATCGTCCTCGTGCAGCGCGATGATGACATCGTAGCGCTCGGCCCGCAGTTCCGTCTCGAGGCGGCGGACTTCCGGTTGATCCGAGCCGGTCCAGAACTCGCGGTTCAGATCGAGTCCAGCCTGGGAATGCCGCGTGCCGGCGGCGAGGCCGGTGGGGTTGCATTCCGGATAGAGGTGGAGGGCGTAGCCTGCGAGATCGGCTGGTCCGCCGGATGCCCAGCGGGCGAGTTCGATGCAGGCGGCGGCTCCGGATGGTTCATCGCCGTGAATGCCGCCGAAGATGCCGACCTTGAGCAGGTCTCCCGCGCCGGCGACGGGCGGGCAAACGAGCTTCGGAATGTCAGGAATCATGTCGGACGATGCGCGCGACCGGGCGGTGTGCCAGCGCAGGGCGCCCGAGGCCGGAGAGGCGGCATCGTGGAACGCAAGTGATCCAGCCTTGGCTACCATGGCGTGGGGCGGCTTGTCAGGAAGAGGTGCGGGCGCGGGCGGCGTCGGCGAGCGCGGTGCTCAGGTAGCGTTCTCCTGTGGAGCAGCCGATGGTGACGAGGAGACGGCCTGCTGATTCGGGTCGGGCCGCCACCTGAAGGGCGGCCCAGACATTGGCTCCTGTGGAGATGCCTGCGAGGATGCCTTCCTCCAGCGCGAGGCGGCGTGCGGTCTCGATGGCGTCATCGTTCGTGACACGGATGACTTCGTCGATGATGGCGAGGTTGAGATTCTGCGGAACGAAGCCAGCTCCGGTGCCCTGGATCTTGTGAGGAGCGGGTATCACAGGCTGGCCTGCGAGGGTCTGCGAGATCACGGGCGAGGCGTCGGGCTCGACGGCGATGGTGCGGAAGCCGGTACGGCGCTGCCTGAGGACTTCGCTTACTCCCGTGAGGGTTCCGCCCGTGCCGACCGCAGCCACAAAGGTGTCAATCGTGCCCCCGGTGTCCTCCCAGATTTCTTCGGCTGTGGTGCGGCGGTGGATCTCCGGGTTGGCTGGGTTGCTGAACTGTCCAGGCATCCATGCGCCGGGGTCAGCGGCGAGTAGTTCCTCCGCCTTTGCGATCGCTCCCTTCATGCCCTGCGCCCCCGGAGTCAGCACCAGTTCTGCCCCGAGCAGGGCCAGCAAGGTCCGCCGCTCCACGCTCATGGTTTCCGGCATCGTGAGAGTCAACCGGTACCCCCGCGCTGCCGCGACGAAGGCGAGCGCAATCCCCGTGTTTCCCGAGGTCGGCTCGATGATGTGCCCACCGGGCTGGACGACACCGCGCTGCTCCGCATCCTCGATCATGGCCCGGCCAATCCGGTCCTTCACGCTCCCCAGAGGATTCGCGAATTCCCCCTTCAGTGCGATTCTTCCCGGCAGCCCCGCGGCCACCCGGTTCAAGCGAACAAGAGGAGTCCGCCCCACGGTCGTAAGAATGCTGTCGAGATATGCCATAAGACTGATGAGTTATGTTAGTTGAGAAAGTGACCGCTGCTCATTCGATGGAAATCTTGGGGCTATCCCGGTCCTCATGCCCGGCCCTTCCCTCCACGGCCCCGGTCCTCCGACCGCTCCGGATCAATCCGGGTCTTCTCCACCGATTCCACCTGCGTCACCCGTCCCTCGTGCACGGTGACCAGCACCGACCCGAAGCGGATCGCCCGCACCTTCTCCCGCACCACTTCCAGCCAGCGCTGTTCCGCGGCAGCATTCGTTTCGTCAGCTGGATGATTCATGGCAGGATCTCGGAAAGGTTGGCAGAGAGGGTGCCGGGCCTCGGCTGGCGAAATTCTATTCCGCAAATGTCCATCGCTCAAGTAGGAAATACAGAGTGAGGGGTGCCCGGGCGATGGCGGAAACCCGGACTGCACCAAAAAACCATAATTTACGTGATTTACCTATTATAATTAAAATCCCTTAAGGGGAATGAGGCGCTTACCTAGGCTATGACCATCTTGGCTACGCAACTGATTATGTTGCAGAGATTTGGTAACCGGTAAATAATATACGCAACCCGAGAAACCAACCAACCAAAGACCACAATATGAAAGCAGAAGGAACATTGCGAAATCTCTCTCTGAAATGGTTCGTTCCGCTGACCGCCAGCCTGATGATGGCGGCGACATCGTCCGGGGCGATCGTGATAACGTTTGATGGACTGGCGGATTCCGAGCTGGTGACCTCGCAGTTCAGTGGGGTGACCTTCACCGGTGCAAGTGTGCTGACTCAGGGCGTGTCGCTCAGTCCAGTTTATCCGCCGGTTTCGCCATCGAACACTGTATTCGACATTACCGGACAAATGACCATCGCGTTCGGGCCCTCTGTGGTGGATGTCGGGGGGTTCTTCACGTATAACACACCCCTCACGCTACAGTATTTTGGTGGAGGGGGTGCTCTGCTGGCGACGCTGACCTCGTCATTTTCACAGAACTTCACCGGAACGGGAAATCCACCCAATGAATTCATCCAGTTCACGTCTCCCCTCGGCATTCATTCAATGACGATCATCGGAAATCCTAGCGGTAATTCCTTTACGATGGACAATCTCACCTATTCAACCGGGAGCGCGGTGCCGGAGCCTGGCAGCACGATATCGGTGCTTGCTGCATTTGCGATTCCGCTGCTGCGTCGGCGCAGCCGCAGTTCTGGAACATTGGCCCTCCAGTATTGATTTTGTGCGGTGTGCATCGTGCAAGGGCAGGCATCAATGCTGAGTGCGCGGATTCTGGTGGTGATTGCGGTGAACCGCTCTTCCATCCGTGAGGCCCGCTCCCGCTCTGTTTGCGGCAGGATTTGATGGGCATGGGATCGCGGGCTGACAGCGTGCGGTTCCGCTGAAAGTTCCTGAGAAACGAGGAACCCCGCAGGTGGCGAGTGCTGCCTGCGGGGTTCTGTGTTTCCCTTGCGGGAGCGGTGATGCTGCTGCGGCCGTGGTGGATCAGATCCTCAGTTCGCGGGCGTTGAGGATGGCTGGGTGGCGGGTGAGTTCGGCGAGCACTTCCTGACCGGCTGGGTGGTCGAGGGTGAGGACGGTGAGGGCGACGCCGTCGCGGGCGTCGCGGGAGAGGGACATGCTGGCGATATTGACCTTATGTTGGCCGAGGATATTGCCGACGGTTCCGACGATGCCGGGCTGGTCGCGGTTTTCGTAGATGAGGAGGGTGCCTTCCGGAGCGGCTTCGATGCGGCGGCCGTTGATGCCGACGATGCGAGGGGATTTACCGAAGAAGGTGCCGGCTACGCTGGCGCGGCGGTCGCCGGTGCCTGCGGTGACTTCGATGAGTTCGGTGAAGTCGGCTGGGGTGGCGAGGCGGCTTTCGGTGATGCGGAGGCCGAGGCGTTCGGCGACGCCGGGGGCATTGACCCAGTTGACGGCGCCTTCGCAGGATCCGACTTCGAGGTAGCCCTTGAGGATGGCGCGGGAGATGAGGGTGGTATCACCTTCGCCGATCTGGCCGGAGTAATTGACGCGGAGGACTTCTGGTTGTTTCGGGGCGAGTTGGCCCGCGAGGCGGCCGAGGGTTTCGGCGAACTGGAGGTAGGGTCCGATGGCGTCGAGCGTCTTGCGGTCGACGCTGGGCATGTTGACGGCGTTGGAGACGATACCATCGACGAGGGCGTCGCGGATGGCGCGGGCGATTTCGATGCCGACGTTTTCCTGGGCTTCCGAGGTGGAGGCACCGAGGTGCGGGGTGAGCACGACGTTGGGGAAGCTGAGCAGGGGGTGATCCGGCGATGGTGGTTCCGATTCGAAGACGTCGAGGGCGGCACCGGCCACGTGTCCTGAGCGGAGGGCTTCGACGAGGGCGGCTTCCTCGACGAGGCCGCCGCGTGCGCAGTTGACGATGCGCACGCCTGCCTTGCAGAGGGCGAGGCGGGGGCCATTGAGGAGGTATTTGGTCTCCGGCGTCATGGGCATGTGCATGGAGATGAAATCGGCGTCGCGGATGGCGTCTTCGACGGTCGTCATCAGTTCCACGCGTAGGACATTGGCGCGGGCTGGGGAGAGGTAGGGATCGTAGACGACGACGCGCATGCCGAAGGCCATGGCGCGGCGGGCCACTTCGCTGCCGATGCGTCCCATGCCGAGGACTGCGAGGGTTTTGCCATTGAGTTCGACGCCTTCGAAGTGCTTGCGTTCCCATTTTCCGGAGATCACGCTGGCGTGGGCCTGCGGGATGCTGCGGGCGAGGCTCATGAGGAGGGCGAAGGAATGTTCGGCCGTCGAGATGGTATTGCCGGCCGGGGTATTCATCACGATGACCCCGTGCTTGTTGGCGGCGGGCACATCGATGTTGTCGACGCCTACGCCGGCGCGGCCGACTGCCTTGAGGCGGGTGGCCTTTTCAAAGACCGGGCCGGTGATTTTGGTCTGTGAGCGGACGACGATGCCTTCGTATTCGTGGGCGGTGGCGAGGAGTTCGTCGGGTTTGATGCCGATGCGCACGACTACGTCGAGGGCAGGGTCGGCACGAAGTTCCTCTATCCCTTTTTCTGAAATGGGATCCGCCACGAGCACTTTCTTCTTGTCCATGGAATTGCAGGTAAAAAAGGCGGCAGAGTATGGGTCTCCCGGGGGGTGTAAAGTGCAAATGAGGACAACTGCGGCAGCCGCGTTTCCTGCGCCGGGGCCTTGAGAACCCATGAGCCACGCGGCTGCGCCTTGCCTGATGGATAAATTTCCCGCCGCGCTGCCAGTCCAGGCGTTTCAGGAGGCTCTTGGTACGTGCGGGAGCAGAGCCTGCACGGCGGCGGCGGCGAAGGCCGGGTCGTTGATGGTGCAGTCCAGTTCGAGCAGGGGAATGCCAGGATTCAGGTGCGAGCGGATGGCATGGAAGAGGGCCTGGTCTGCTTCCTGATTGTAGAATGGCTGTCCGGCGGTGCTGATGATGCTGATGCCGCGGAGTGGGAGGAGCACGGTGACGGGGCCGGTGTAGGCATTGACCTTTTCCGCGAGGATGCGGCCGAGTTCGGCGCATTCGGCGGCATTGGTGCGCATGAGGGTGACCTGAGGATTGTGATGGTAGAATGTGCGGCCGCGGAATTTCTCCGGGACTGTCTGGGGTTCACCGAAGTTCACCATGTCGAGGCAGCCCGGGGCGACTACGGCGGGGGTTCCGGTGCGTCCGGCGGCTTCGAGTCGTGCTGGTCCTGCGCCGAGGATGCCTCCGACCAGTTCGTCGGCCCATTCCGTGGTGGTGACATCGAGGACAGCGGCGGCCATGCCGCTGTCGATGAGTGCTTCCATGGTGCGTCCGCCGGTACCGGTGGCGTGGAAGACGAGGACTTCGCAGCCGGCATCCTCGAGCAGGCGCATGGCTTCATTGACGCAGGCGGTGGTGTTGCCGAACATGCTGGCGACCACGAGGGGGCGGTCGCTCTCTGTGGCATCTGCGCCTTGCGCTGCCGCTGCCGTGACCATTCCGCAGATGGCTCCGGCGGCATTGGTGAAGAGGCGGCGCGAGAGCCGGTTGAGTCCTGCCACGTCCACGATGGACGGCATCATGACGATGTCCTTCGAGCCGACGTAGGGAGCCGTATTGCCGCTCGCGAGGGTGGAGACCATCAGCTTGGGGAAGCCGACGGGGAGGCTGCGCATGGCAGCCGTGGCGATGGCGGTGCCTCCGCCTCCGCCCAGCGAGATGATTCCCTGGAACCGTCCCTGTTTTGCCTGATCTGCGATGAAGGCTGGGAGGGCGGCGGCCATGGCGGCCACGCGGACGCCGCGGTCTTCCGGCAGGCTGGCGAGGCCTGGGCAGATTTCCGTGCGGGCGATGTCCGGAGCGGCCTGCGGCGGGGCGAGGCAGCCCGCATCGATCAGCAGGGGCGTGTGTCCGCAGCGACGGATGGCATCGGCTACGAAGGCGTGTTCAGGTCCCTTGCTGTCGAGTGTTCCGAGAACGGCGATGGTGGCCATGGCGTGCTGGGGAAACGGGCGGCCGGGGGCGGCTCAGTACGGGATTTCGCGGATGTAGATGTTCTTGAACCAGAGCTTGTTGCCGTGGTTCTGGAGTTCGATCTGCTCCTCGCGGGGCAGGGGAACATTGGCATCCCAGAGGTATTCGAGGCGGGCGTTGTTGATGACCAACTGTCCGTTGAGCCAGATGGTGGCGCGGTCGCCGATCATGCGGATATGGAAGGTGTTCCATTCACCGATGGGTTTGTCGGCCTTGACGAGCGGGTCCTTTCCTTCGCCCTTGTTGTTCCAGAGTCCGCCGGAGCCCTTCTGGTTGCCGTGCTGGAACTGTTCCGGGTTGGCTGGATCCCAGATCTGCACCTGGGGAGCCCCGCGCAGGTAAATGCCGCTGTCCGCCTTGGCGGGAATCTTCCAGTCGACGAAGAATTCGAAATCGCCGTAGGCTTTGGCGGTCGCGAGGCTTTCACCCTTGCCCGAGAAGACGAGCGCTCCGTCCTCGACGGACCAGTTGGCGCGCATGAGGTCGTCTGCAATCTGCTGAGCGGCGGCCAGTTGCTCCGGCGTGAGTTTGGCCCGGACGTGCGGCTTGTCATTCGGGCCTTTCAGGAGGCCCTTCCAGTTGGTGAGGTCCTTGCCATTGAAAAGGGCTGTGAAGCCCGCCGGGGCGGTGTTGTCCGGATTTCCTGCCAGCACGTGCGGAGCCGGGGTGAAGTCGAGCACTTTGAGGTTCCGGTAGGCCACGTAGTCGCCGTGTCCGCAGAAGGCAATGTACCCACTGGTGCGGGCCAGACCCGGGTGGTCCTTGCCATCGATCGGCTTGATGCCGGTGAGGTAGGTATCCGTAATGGTTTCGCCGTTCAGGATGACTTTCACGTGGTCGCCGATGCAGACGATCTGCTGGCGGTTCCATTCACCAACCGGCTTGAGGAAATTCTTCTCGGCCTGAAGCGAGCGTGCCGTTCCGTAGACCGATCCGTGGAATTGATAAGGTGCCAGGCCTTTGTACTTCTCATGGCGGTCATCAAGCACCTGAATTTCCATGCCCACGTAGGCGGCGTCTCCGCTTCCTGGATAGCGGAGGCCAATTCCGTTATTCGATCCAGCCTGCAGCTTGAATTCGAAATCGAGCACGAAATCGCCGTATTCCTTTTCTGTGCGGAGGAATGCTCCCTTGGGAGTGCAGACGATGGCTCCGTCCTCGACCGAGTATCCTTCACCGGTCCAGCCGGCGAGGCTTGTGCCGTCGAAAATACTGGTCCAGCCGCCTGCCTTTTCGAGGTGAGCGAGCGTGGGAGCGGCTGGCGCAAGGTTCAGCGGGCCTGAGGCCGTTTCGGCCTGAAGCAGGGACCCGGAAATGAGCAAGGCGCTGGAAATCAACGTAATGGCTTTCATGGCAGGTGTGTGGTAGAATCGGGAGTGAGGGATCAGGGGGCCGGAAAGAATCTGTCCGGCAGAGACCCGCCGCGGCAGTTGCCGTCGCAGAGTCACTGCAAAGAGCGTAGCGGCCCACCGCGCCTTGGCAAGGTTTCCCCGGTACGCATTTCCAGATCCCACCTTCCATTAGAATCCTTGTTTTTCTGGTCCGGTTCAGGTTTTCCATCCGGTCCGGGTTGAAGAATCAAGGCTTGACAAGCCCGGTGGGAAGGGGTTGAAACGAATCAGTCGTGGCAATGCACGCACAACGCCTAACTCTAGCACGATATTTAAGCACTATGGGAAATGTCAGTAATCCGAGTCTGTGGGCAGCAGCGCAGCGCCTTGCCTTTATTGAAAAGAGCGCCTGGTGGCGCGGAGTGGTGAACCGCCAGGATCTCCAGGCGATCTTCGGAGTGTCCCTCGCCCAGGCGTCGGCGGACATTCAGAAGTATCACGAACTGAATCCTGGAGCGCTCATTTACAATCTGAACCGCAAGCGGTACGAGGGGAATGTGGAGATGCGGATTCCGGAGGGATCGACGACGCTGGAGGAAGCGCTGCGGTTGTTTTTCCCGGGTGGGAGCATGGAGCGGGTACGTTTTGCGGCCAATGGGGTTTCTGCGTCGGTGGCTGCCCGGTTGGACATGGTGGCGCTGCCCCAGCGGAATGGTCATCTGGAGACTTTGCGGCGTGTCTTCATGGCTTCGCTGTACGCTTCGAAGCTGAAAATCCGTTATCTTTCGGTGCATGGCTCGAAGGATTCGTGGCGGGTGGTGCGGCCGCATGCATGGGGGAACGACGGGAACCGTTGGCATTTCCGGGCGTGGTGCGAGGAGAGCGCTGGATTCCGTGATTTCGTAGTGGGCCGTGTGGTGGAGGCCGAGTGGCCTCAGGAAGTGACTGAAGCCATGCCAAAAGATGCGGAGTGGGAGGAAATCGTTACGCTCAAGCTGCGTCCGTCGCGGAACCTTGATGCGATTCAGCGGGCTGCGATTGCGCTGGACTACGGGATTCCTGAGAATGGGGTGCTGAGTGTGTCGGTGCGGAAGGCGATGGAGAACTACCTGCGGGTGAGGCTGCATCTGCCGTTTGCCGATGGCAGTGCCCCGGTGGCGCAGCTTGAGGAAGTGCGCTGAGCGATCCGTTGAAAGAATCAGGGGCTGTTCCGGTGGATCGGAACAGCCCCTTTTCGTTGCCCTGAGGGGGGGCCTGATTATTTCTTTTCGAACCGGCGGAGGGATTCGGCCGCGGCGTCGCGTTTGGCTTCCGCTTCCTTGAGTGAATCCTGAGCCTTGCGGAGGGCTTCGGTGTATTCGCGCAGTTCGCCGCGGAGGGTTTCCTCGTCCTTGGCGAGCGTGAATTTGCCGCTCTTGAGGTCGCTGAGGAGGTCGGCGACCACCTTGCCGGGAATCATGTAGGTACTGACGCGTTCGGCGCGGGCGATGGAGATGGCGACGATGCGGCCATCGACATCGACGACAGGGCCACCGCATTCATTGGCGTCGATGGTGAGGTCGCTCTGTACGGCTTTGGGGTAGCCCGAGGCATTGCCGCTGAGGCTCGATCCCATCTGGGCGGTGGGGTCGAGGCTGCGGCGGTCCGGCAGGTTCTTCATGCCCGTTTCCTTGAGGATGGCTTCCTGGCGGACGCGGAGGAGTTCCTCGCGGCTGGACAGTGGGAATTCGAGTTCTGCCTCCTTGCCATCGCGGGAGTAGCGGACCTTGACGGGATCGCCTGGTTTCATGGCCGAGACCATGCGCATGAGGGTGGCGGGGTAGGGAACGGGCTCTCCATTGACGGCGATGATTTTGTCATCGGGTTTGAGCCCGGCCTTTTCGGCGGCACATCCGCTCACGAGTTTCCCGATGGGGACGCCGGTGCCGTCCATTTCGGCATCCATTTTGAACTCGATGCCGAGGGCACCTTTGGTTTTCTCGGAGAGGCTGCGGGCGGGGACACTGATGACGCCGGTGGCGAGGGGATCTTCGTCGACGCTGACGGCGGCCACGAGGGTGCCCACGGCGACTTCTTCCGGAACGATGATCACGGCCGGAAGGCCCGAGGCATCCATCTTGAGGAGGGCGAGGTCGTAGGCTTCCATGGTATCGACCACCTTCGCGGTGACGATGCGGCCGTCTTCGAATTCGGCTTCGAGCGAGCCTTTGGAGACTTCGCTGGCCTTGGTGAGGGCGTAGCCGTCTGCGCTCACGATGGTGCCGAGGGCGACCTGATCGCCGTCGCGGAGGATGCGTACGGTGGATTCGCGGGCTGCCTTGGTAAGAGGGCGCCATTCTGCGAGGGCGGAGGTGTGCTGTTTGCTGAAGCGGGAGCGTTCCCGGCCGGTGCGGGGGCCGCCGACACCGTTTTTCTGGGCGCGTTTGAGGAGGTCTTCGAGGGGATTGGCTCCGGGGGCGGGAGGTGTGCCTTGGGCACCGCCGCCCTGCATGCGCTTCATGAGTTCCTTCATCATGTCCTCGAACGGGTTGCCCCCGCCTTCACCGCCGAGCTGCTTGCGGAGCATGTCCTCGAGTTGCTTCTGCATGGGGCCCATGAGGTCGCCGAGGTCCTCGGGATTCACTTCTTTGCCATTGCGGTACATTTTCGGGCCCGAGCCATCGTCCTTGAACTCGAAGCGGAATTGCTGCTGCTGAGTGTCCCGGCCCGGGTCGAGATCCCCGAAGCCCAAGCTTTCGAGCATGCGGCGGAGCGTTTCGTTGAGGGCTGAGCCGGCGCGCGGGTCGCCTTCGAACCTGAATTCCAGGCCGGGCGGGAGGTTGTCCTGCGCCTGCAGGCAGAGCGTGGGCAGGCCTGCGGTGGCGGCGAGGAAAGGAAGGAGAAGTCGTGCTTTCATCGGAAGTGATGAGGGTTGGTGGGGTTGTAATGCCGGAGGTTACTTGCGTTCGGCGAGCTTGATGGAGAGATCCTGTTCCTTGCCGCCGCGGAGGACCGTCAGGCTGATGGAGTCGCCGACCGAGGCGCTGCGCACGCGGGCCGCCACGTCGCCGGTCCCGCCGACGGCCTTGCCGTCGATTTTCGTGATGACGTCTTCGAGTTCGACACCGGCCTTCTGGGCTGGCGAGCCGTCGGCGACTTCCGTGACGGTGACGTTTCCATCGATGACATCCATGACGATGCCGAGCCAGACGGCAGGCTTGGCGGAGGGCTGCGGAGCGGGTTCCCGCGGGGCTGGCTGGGTGGGCGGTGCAGGTTTTTCCTCGGCTTTCGGTTTATCCTTCGGCTTGTCCTTGGGGGTGAGGTCTTCTGAACCGCTGAGGAGCTTGTTCATGTTGCCCCAGACATCTCCCTTGAGAAGGCGGTCCCAGTCATCGTGGAACACGCCGATGGGAACGTGACGGTTCTCCGAGAGGTCCATGCTGATGCTGGAATGGATGCCGATGACCCGGCCATCGAGGTCGAAGAGGGGGCCGCCGCTGTCGCCTCCGGAAACCGTGCAGTCGCTCCGGTAGTAGGCCTTGTCGTTATTCTGCCAGAGACGGCCGACGCGCACGGGAGCCCCGCGCTGCGGGTCGAATCCGCCTGGATGACCCATGGCGATGCACCATTCTCCCTGGCTTACGGTTTCCGCCTTGGCCATTTCGACGTGGGCCCATTCGGTGCCTTGGAGGATCTTGCACATGGCGGCATCGCGGTTGCGGTCGCGACCGAGCACCTTGGCCTTCACTTCGCGTCCGTCATTGAGGACGACGACAACTTCGCCCGGGGCCTTGCCGTCGCCGCCGGCTCCGTCAACCACGTGAGCTGCGGTCAGAATGAGTCCATCGCCTGAGACGATCACGCCGCTGCCGGATCCCATGGCGGCTCCGCTGCGCGATTGGATGCAGACGACCGCTGGACGCGCCTTGGCGACCACCTCGAGGACCTTGCTCTGTCTTTCCTTGAGCGTCTCGGCGAAGAGCGGGGCAGGAGCCACCAGGCAGACAAGAGCGGACGTGATTCCGCCAAGGGCGGAACGGTGCAGAATGGTGAGGGAGGACATGGGATGGATGAAAGGTGCCGTATTTTCGTCAGGGATAGCGGTTCCAGGCCAGGGATTTATCTGGTATTTTCGCCGGGCAGGGGTTGACAAGGTGCGGAGGCGGTCGGTCAATCATGACTTACGCTCCATATTTTGTCCGCAGACCGACCCATTCCTGTGATTTTCAATCCGTGTGCCCGGGGCGCAAGGGCCGAGTCTCGCGTGGATGAGCTGCGATCCCTGAGCCCGCGCGTGGTGCTGCATCCGACGCGTGCTGCCGGGGATGCGCGCAGGATTGCGGCAGAGCTTTCGGCGGCTGGTGAACCTCTGGTGGTCGCAGCGGGAGGTGACGGCACCATCAATGAAGTGGTCAATGGACTGGCCGACGCCGGGAGGGCTGGTGTGGCGCTTGGGCTGCTGCCGTCCGGGACCATGAATGTCTTTGCGATGGATCTCGGGCTGCCGACCGGGCGGCTCGACGAATGCTGGGCTGCCATCGAGCGCGGCAACGTGCGGGAAATCGATCTGTGGCATGCCAATGGCACGCATTTCGTGCAGCTGGCCGGGGCTGGGCTCGACGCGAGCATCATTGCCGAAACGACGTGGGAGAGCAAGAAGCGCCTTGGTCCGCTTAGTTATGTGCTCAGTGGTCTGCGGTCGCTCCAGCAGGAAGCTCCGCGGCTGACGGTCCGTGCGGCTGGCCAGGCGGAGTACCAAGGCACTGTGGTGCTGGTGGGCAACGGCCGCAGCTATGGCGGGCCATTCCGCCTATTTCCGGCGGCTCAGTACGACGACGGCCTGCTGGATGTGGTTGTCATGAAGCACCATGGGGCGGCGGATTTTCTCCGGCTGGGCATGGGGCTGCTGTCGGGACATTTCCCGAGGGACGGCCGGGTCTCTGCCTTTCAGACCAGCGAACTGACGGTCACTTCCGAGGAACCGGTGCCCTTTGAAGCCGATGGTGAACTGGCGGGCGGGACGCCGCTGTCGATCCGGGGTGCGGGCCGTCTGCGGGTACTGGTGTGAGGCACGCGGGTGGCGTCAGCGAGGCACGTCCGTGTCGGTGTGTGCAGACGCGTCCGCGGACGGCTGGAGCCTGATTCATGCTTGCAAGAGGGGGCGTCCGGATGCCGTTTCAGTGGAAGAGTCTTCCACTCCGCAATCTCATGAAGCCATTGACCGCCCGTGTTCTCCTGTCGGCCGCCCTTCTCGGGGCCGGACTGCTGCCTGTTTCCGCTGACGACTGGTATTCGTGGCGGGGGCCGACGCAGGACGGCCGCAGCGCTGAGAAGTACGGCAAGTACACCTTCAGCGGAAAACCGCTGTGGACCTATGACATTGCCAGCCGCGGCGAGCCGGTCATCGCCGGAGGACGCATCTACCTCTTTGGCTATCATGGCGAGGGCAGCCAGTTGGTCGAGACGATGACCTGCCTCGATGAGAAGACCGGCAAGCTTCTCTGGGAGAAAACCTTCCCGGATTTTCTGTCGGATAATGCCTACACCCGCTACGCCATCGGTGCCGCCACCATCGATCAGGATACCGGTCTCATCTACCTTCTGACGACGCCCGGGGAATTCCTCTGCTTCGATCCGGATGGCAATGTCCGCTTCCGCATCAGCATGATGGAATCGTATGGAAGGCTCAGCTTTCCGAATGGCCGCACGGGAGCACCGGTGATCGTGGGTGACCTCGTGATCGTCCGCGGCATCACGGCGAACTGGGGTGGCGATGGACCGGCGCGCGACCGCTTCTATGCCTTCCAGAAGGACACGGGTTCGCTGGTCTGGGCCTCGACTCCCGGCACTCAGCCGAACGATTCTTCCTTCAGTACGGGCATTCTCGAGATGCGCGACGGAGTTCCGGTGATGTACGCGACCACTGGCTGCGCGAATTATGTGGCCATCAACGCGCTCACCGGCAAGCCGCTCTGGCGCTTCAATGGGGGCAAGGGAGGCATCAATTCCTCGGCGATTCTCGTGGACGGACTGCTCATCTCCACGCACGACAAGGAGAATCTCGACAGCACGGAGACTGGCCGCATGGCCGCGGTGAGAATTCCGGACAAGGCGCTCCCGCCGGGGCCTCCCGAGGATCCGGTGCCCGTACTCGACGGCAAGTCCGAGGCATGGCGCTTTCCCTATTCTGCGGAAACGAGCACGCCCACCTATGCGGACGGCATGGTGTTTCAGGTCGTCACTTCCGGTGTCCTCAACGCCGTGGATCCCAAGGAGGGCAAGGAACTGTGGAGCCTCAAGCTCGGGCCCGGCAATCTCCACTCGTCTCCGACATGGGCTGATGGCCTGCTGTACGTCCCGATCCTCAACGACACCGCCAGCGAGGATGGCCTGCTCTACGTGATCCGTCCGGGCCGCGAAAAGGGTGAAATCCTTCACCGCATCAAACTGGAGGGCTTTGCCTTCGGTGCGCCGGCCATTGCCAACGGGAAGCTCTACGTGACGACCACCAAGCATCTTTACTGCTTCGAACTCGGCCAGGAAGTAAGCGGCC
>JBDKER010000005.1:0-161492 GCA_039795165.1 Verrucomicrobiota bacterium
AAGAGCCTGTTGAATAACCCGGACTGGTAGCGCGGCGAGGAGTTTTTCCGTGAGGCGAGGCGCGCCAAAGGAGAAGGTCGAGACCTTCGACTGCGGCGCAACGAAGCCTTCCGGAATAAGGCCCGCCGCCCGCAGGGGATCCATCCCACAAGCCCACGACGCAGTCGCTCTTCCAACCACTGCAAAATCCGGATCCGCTGCCGGGCCCGGTTCTTCAACAGGCTCCTAAGCCGGAGCGGAGACCACGCCATCACCTGCGGTCTCTGCTCCGGCCCTCCCCTTTTCTGTTCTGCCTCCCGTCCCCCCCTTCATCCCGGATTTTCCGTTCCAACCAAACCAACTGCATCAAGTCATGAAAGCCATCATCCTCGCCTCGCTCGCCACCGCACTCCCCCTTTCCGCTGCCATCACATCGCCCGGCGATCTCATGTTCACCGGCTACAATGCCGACGGCACCGACGATCTCGCGTTTGTCCTCCTCGCGGACTATGACAGCGGCACGGCTGTCCATTTCACGGACAATGAATGGAATGGCAGTGGCTGGACCGACCGCAACGAAAGCTTCTTCACATGGCAGAGCGATGTCAGCCTGCCCGCCGGAACGGTCATCTCGCTGTCGTTCATCGGTTCTGGCACGCTGTCGGCCACGCAGGGCTCGGCTGTCTTCGCGGAAGCCACGGGCCGCGGACTCGGAGCCAGCAATGAGTCGGTCTACGCCTACCTTGGCAGCACCTACGATACGGCGACGCCTGTTTTCCTTTCTGCCATCGCCAATAGTGGATTTGTGTCCGTGGCCACCGGGACCCTCACAGGAACGGGACTCGCCGCGGGAAGCAATGCGACCTCGTTCACCTCGGGTGCCGACGTGCTGGCGTACGCGGGCGATCGCACCGGCCAGACGTCCTTCGAAGCGTACCGTGGCCTGCTGGCCGATACGGCTACATGGATCACGGAAGACGGGGCAGGGGATCAGCATAATAATGGCATCGCGCCCGACGTTCCGTTCGCCACGGACTCGTTCGGGGTGGTCCCTGAGCCCGCCGCCGCGGGCCTTGCGCTCCTTGGTCTCATTCCAGTCATCCGCCGCCGCCGCTCCGCCATCATCTGAGTCATCGCCATGAAGTCTCTCGTGCTTGCTTTGCTGGCGGGCTTCCGGCTCATCGCCGTTGGCCAGTTCACGGACCCCGATGTGGAAGATGCGAGGCTCGCAGAAGCTGCCGCAGCCACCTGTTTCCGGGTGATCTCGGCCACCTACGATGACAGCCTCCTCACGGCCCGCCGCATGGAGTCCGCTGTCCGTGCCTTCGCCGCGGCACCGTCGGAGGAGTCGCTCGCCGCCGCCCGCCGCGCATGGTGCCGGGCCCGGCAGGTCTACGCTCTCACCGAAGCCTTCCGCTTCAGCGGCGGCCCGATCGATGATGAAGACGGCCCGGAGGAATGGCTCAACGCATGGCCCCTCGACGAATCCATAATCGACCGTGTTCCGGATAGCCCAGTGGTTTCCATCATCGAGAACCCGGACGAGTATCCGGTCATCGATGCGGAACTGCTGGCCCGGCTCAACATGAAGGAGGGCGAGAAGAACATCACCTGCGGGTGGCATGCCGTGGAATTCCTGCTCTGGGGTCAGGACACCAGTATGGATGGTCCGGGGAACCGCCCGTGCACCGATTTCACAACGGCTCCTCATGCTGCCCGGCGCTGCCGCTTCCTCGAGGCCGCGGCCGCAGGCGTGGTCACCAACCTCGCAACAGTAGCAGAGGCATGGCACACGGGCGATTCCACCAATTACCGCGGCACCGCGGAGGCAAGACCCGCCGACGAATCACTGCGCGCTGTCGTCAAAGGCATGATCATGCTGGCTGGCTTCGAACTGGCCAGCGAGCGGATCGGCGTCCCCTGCGAAACCCGTCTCCAGGAGGAAGAACAATCGTGCTTCTCCGACACCACCAGCGATGACATCCGCGGCAACATCGCGGGCCTCGTGAATCTCTGGAAGGGCAGCTACGCGACCGTCAGCGGTCAGAAGGTTGCAGGAATCTCTCTGCAGTACCTCACCCGCGTACGCGACTCCGCCCTCGCCCGGGAACTCGATGCCCGCATCGCCGAAGTCGAAGAAGCCGCGTCCCGAATTCCGGACCGCTTCGACAATGCGGTCGTCAGCGCACCCGATGCACCCGGCCAAATGGCTCTCCGTGACCTTGCGGCAAAGCTGGCCGCCCTCGCCGTCGATCTCCGCGGATTCGCCGCGCGCATGGGTCGCCCCTTCACCGCCGCGGAACTGGAAGGATGAAAGGGTTTGTCTTCATTCTAGTCTTCGCGGCAGGGGAGACAGTGACGGCTGCGCCGCCCGCGCGCCGTCCCGAAGCCATCTTCACCGGTGCGGAGAGCGGTGGCCAGACGACTTCGTCCGGCCGCGGCCGGAGGGCCTACGCCATGCCACTGGCAAACCTCCGCGACGAACACCGCCCGGCGTTCACCGTCGGGAACTCCCTGTTCAATGAGAACTGGGTCGCCGCTCCAGCCTCCGCAGAGGGCCGCGACGGTCTCGGCCCGCTCTTTCATGCCCGGTCCTGCTCGGCCTGCCACGAACTCGATGGACGCGGGCGTCCACCCGAGCCGGGCGAAACCATGACATCGCTTCTCCTCCGCATCAGCGTGCCCACCGCAGGTGGTCCGCAGCCGCATCCAGTATACGGATCGCAGCTCGCTCCCCGTGCCCTGCCTGGCCTCGATCCGGAAGCCAGCGTCGATCTGGCATGGGAAGATGTTCCCATAAGCTTCCCGGACGGTACGCAGACAACTCTGCGCAAACCCCGCTGGCAGGTCAAGGCATGGCACTATGGCAACCCCGGTCCCGATGTCCAGATCGGAGCGCGCGTTGCCCCGCCGGTCTTCGGCCTCGGCCTCCTCGAAGCCGTGCCCGCGGAATCAATCGCCTCCATGGCCGACCCCGATGACCGCGACGGCGATGGCATCTCGGGCCGCCCCAACTACCTCCTCGATCCGGAATCGGGGAAGCGTCTCATCGGGAGATTCGGCTGGAAGGCCAATGCCCCCACTCTCCGCAGCCAGACCGCCGATGCCCTCCTCAACGACATGGGACTCACCAGCCCCGTGGTCCCGGAAGAGAATCATACTGCCATGCAGCAGTCCGTGGCACGCTTCCCCTCAGGCGGCCGTCCGGAACTCAGCGAATCCATGCTTTCGCAACTAACACATTATGTGCGCACCCTCGCACCCCCGGCCCGCCGCAATTCCTATGATCACGATGTCAGGGAAGGTCAGAAACTCTTTCACTTGATCGGATGCGCCTCCTGCCATCGCCAGACCCTCACCGTCGGACTCCGCCCCGATACCCTTCCGGAAATCGCCGGTCAGCGCTTCCATCCCTACACCGACCTTCTCCTGCATGACATGGGCGAGGGCCTTGCCGATGGACGGCCGGATGGCGAGGCCCTGGAACGGGAATGGCGGACCGCTCCATTGTGGGGCCTCGGCCTCCTCCGCACAGTCAATGGGCACGACTTCCTGCTCCACGACGGACGCGCCCGCGGCGTCGAGGAAGCCATCCTCTGGCACGGCGGAGAATCCCAACCCTCCCGCGACCGCTGGATGGCCCTCCCGGCCACTAGTCGGAATCAATTAGTGGTTTTCCTCGGATCCCTGTAAGCAGGAGATTTCTCAGAAAAGGAAAGCTTGACGGCAATGCCGACGTTTTCGTAGGATTCCCTCGTCAGCCGCCGCGGAGGCGGATGATTCGTCGAAATCCTATCAAAATCCTGACCTGAACTATCATGAAAGTAAAACGGTCGAGGCTGAAACAATGGGTAATGGAGTTCGTCACTCTCCTGATGGTGTCGGCGGCATCGCCCGCGGCAGCGTCGAGCATGGTGGTGAATCTTTCCTGTGGCTATCTATACGGTGAGGGAGGGACGGGAACCTCGGATCGGCTCCACCCGGGAACGCTCTGTGTGCTGGTCGCTGATCTTGACGGTGATGGTTTCGATCCCCCGTCGTCGGGCTGG
The DNA here is from genome assembly GCA_039795165.1 of Verrucomicrobiota bacterium. GTDB lineage: Bacteria > Verrucomicrobiota > Verrucomicrobiia > Verrucomicrobiales > V1-33 > V1-33. Next base: position 4,029 of record JBDKER010000005.1, read on the forward strand.
GTGAGCGGTGACGATGTACTCGTGCGTGTTTCCGACGGAGAATACCCGCAGGCCGCCGGAGGAACGCTGGGCTTCGACCTCGCCTCGGGATCTACGGAGCCCGGCCTGTTCTCGCGCTCCCTGCGGATTGAATTCGCCCAGTTCGGCGGGCGCACGGCACCGGTGCCGCTCACGCTGCGCTGGTTCCCCCGCTACCGGGCCGCCGATGTCAATGTATCGACCGCAATCCCTGCCGAGGGCACGCCCTTTGGCGAATTCCGGCGCGCCGTTCCATTGTATCCCGAGGCGGGCACGGTGAGTTGGCTCCTGCCGCTGCAGGCGGGTGCCAATGTGTCGCTCGATCCCTTTGCGACGGCGGAATTCGGAGGCGTGGACGCCGCTGCGGCAGGCACGGCGCGCTGGCTGATTACCACGGGTGTTTTCCCGCGGGAGTTTGTGGTTTCCGGCACGGCGGCGGCCCGGACGTATTCATTCCGCGGATCTCAGGGCCGGCGCTATGCGATGCAGAGGTCCACGGATCTGAACGCATGGACGGTCCGGGAAACCATCACGGCGGCATCCGATGCGCCCATCCCTTGGCAGGACCCGGAACCGGTCAGTGGCTCGCGCGCCTTCTACCGCGTCGTCGGTCCACTTCCGGAATCCTGAGGGCGCTGCCATGTCCTCTGCTCACCATGCTTTTCTGCGGGGCGATGCCCGCCGGGCCGCCGTCATGCTCGTGGCAGCGGTAGGAACGGGAGTTGCCCTCAACGCATGGCGCGCCGGTTCCCTTGCGTGGAACCGGCCCGACCGCGCCAGCCGGTTTCTCGCCGAGGCAGGTGTGCCCGCGGCCAGCGGATCGCCGATGGCTGCCCCCGGCGGTATGTCGCTCGCGGAACTGGAATCGGCATGGCGCAGCGGGGCCGTCACGCTCGTGGATGCGAGGCCGGCATCGTTTTACCGGAACGGACACATTCCCGGAGCGCTCAACCTCCCGCGCGAACGCTTTGCGGCGGATTTCCGAGTCATGGAATCCCAGCTGCGCGGGCCTTCGCGCCCAGTGGTCGTCTATTGCCAGACGGCTTCCTGCGATGACGCCGCGCTGGTCGCCACGGCCCTCCAGCAGGCCGGACTGCGCAGCGTCCGGGTGTTTCCCGGCGGCTGGCGGGAATGGCAGGCGAACGGAAAACCGGAGGCAAGGGGATCATGAAGTCACGAGGCCTGCCACTTTTCGAAATGATCGTGCGGGCAGCCATTGCCGCTGTCTTCCTGTGGTCGGGCTCCGCGAAACTGGTGCATCCTGGCGCATTCGCGGACCGCATCGAGGGATTCCAACTGCTTCCATGGCCATGGTTGGTCACGCTGGTGGCGGTGACGCTGCCGGTTCTCGAGATCATGCTGGCCATCCTCCTCTGGATCGGTCCATGGCGCCGTGCCGCTCTGCTTCTCTGCGCGGCCATGGGCCTGCTCTTCTGCGGGGTCCTTCTCTCGGCGCAGCTGCGGGGTCTGACCGCTGACTGCGGCTGCTTCGGGGCAGGGGAGATCACGCCGCTGACGCTGCCCCTCGCAATCGCCCGTGCCACCCTTCTCACTGCTGCCGCCGCGGCTGCCTATGCCATCCTCGCAAAATCAATGGAACCGCCCGTCACCCATTTCCAGCAACCAACGACACCATGACTCCCCGACTGCGCGAATCATTGACGGCACTCGTCCTCCTCAGCGGTGGACTCGGGGGATCGCTCTGGTGGCATAGCCGGGAAATACGCCCGGAATCCACGGTGACGACGGATTCCTCAGGCCGCATCGATTTCTCACTGGCTGACGGCACCCGGTTCGACCTCGGCCGCCTGCCCCTCGGATCGATCACGGAACTCACCTTCACGGTGGAACAGATGAAGCCGGGGCGTCCGGGCGCGGTCGAAAGTTCCTGCAGCTGCCTGCAGCCGCTGGGCTGGGAAGATGGATCGTCACCTGGCATTCCTGCGATCCGCGCCCGCTACTTCGCTGTCCGTCCCGGTCCCATCGATGTCCAACTCGCCGTGAATGCCCCGGAAGGCAATGGTCCGCCTGCCACGGTGCGCGTGACCGGCGAAGTGCTCCCCGGCGACCCCGCCATGGCCGCAAATCTCAGCGAACTTGTGCGCCTGCCGCGCTTTGACTTCGGTTCCCTCGAACAGGGCATCGCCACCACGGCCAGCGATGCCATGGAATCCGTGCGCAGCGGGCGGGCGATCGTCATCGACGTCCGCTCAGCCGAGGATTTCGCCGAATCCCACGTCAATGGCAGCCTCAATATCCCCGTGGCCCAGCTCACAGCCAGTCCAGCCTTCCGCGGACGCGACCTCATTCTGACTGGTCCTGTGCTCGTGACAGGCCCGCTCCAGCAGGCCTGCCTGCGGCTCCGTACGCAGACGAAAGCCCGCGTCACGGTCGTCCCCGGCGGCGTGCCCGCATGGCAATTCGCTGGAGCCGATGTCTTCCATCTCATCGACCCCGCTCCGGCCATCGGACGCGTCGCCCTGCCGGAAATCGCGGAACGCCTCCACGGTCAGCAGGTCGTTCACGCCGGCATCCGGGTCGACGACTTTGCCTTCCGCTACCTCTTCCCGGATGGAGAACGCATTCCGCTGCCCACGGGGGCCGGCGCGCCTCCGGACGATGCAACTGCGGTGCGCCAGTGGATCGAGGCACGCCTTGCCTCAGCGCCTGCCACCATTGTGATCGTCGACGGAGCCGGCGACCGTTTTGCGCTCTTCAATGAGCAGGCCCCCGCAAACTGGCGGGGTCGCGTCCACTACCTGCGAACCAGCTTCCCCGATTACCAGGAAGCCGCTGCCCGGCTCGCCACGCTCGCCGCGGCGGTTCCCGGCGAGGGCCGCTCCTCGGTCAATGGCTACGCACGCCGCGATGGCCTGCGGCGCACCAATCTCCCCTCCGCTCCGGGCTGCGGTTCCTGCCCGAAATGATGGTTCATCCGCCTCCTCATCCCATGAAAGTTTCCGTCATGAAATTCCTCAGGCTCGCCCTGCTGGCCGCCGGACCGAGTCTGGCCGCCACGGTTCCCTACAGCGAGGACTTCGAAGGCACCATCGGCAGCGAATGGTCGCTCACCACCGCCGACAATTCCCATCCCGCCTCCTTCAGCCGCTTCAGTGGCCGCTTCACCAATGCCACCCAGACACTGAGCCTCACCGGGCTTACCCCAGGGACGGCCTACACGGTCACCTTCGACCTGTACGTGATCGATTCATGGGACGGCAATGGCGGTGGCGACTTTTTCCGCGTCGCCGTGGACGGAGCCGAACGCTTCCGGGCCACCTTCAGCAACTTCAACGGTGACCCTCCCAGTCAGACGCAATCGTACCCGGAGAATCCCGACAGCGGCCGCGTCCACCTCGGATTCAGTCCATCCTTCGTCGATGCCATCTACCGCCGCATCGAAGTCGGCTTCACCGCCACCGCCGCCACCGCCCAGATCGGCTTCGAGGGCGGCAGCCTCCAGGACATCAGCGACGAATCATGGGGCCTCGACAATGTCAGTGTCCGCCCCACGGCCGACCTCGCGCAGACCAGCATCGCCCAGACTGATCTTCCGGCCCAGGGATCGTCAGCCAGCATCGCCCTCAATCGATTCGAAATCGTCGCAAGCCGCACCCTGACCGCTGCCTCCGCCAACAACCCAGCGAACTACGAACTCCTGTCGGCGGGATCGGACGCCATCTTTGGAAATGCCAACGATGCCGCCGTCACCCTCGTTCCTTCCTACACGTCCGGGAAAACCGTCCGCTTCACTCTCCCGGACGAACCGTTGCCAGTTGGACTCTACCGCTTCCGCACCCTCGGCCTGCTCGATCTCAATGGCGCGGCCGTGGCCACCTTCGAACGACAGTTCACCATCGCCGACCCCGTGGCCGGGAAAATCGAAGTGCCCGGCAGCAATGCCCCGGAAACAGCCACGGTACTTCCCATGCCGGAATCTCCTCCGGGCGGAGGCTTCTTCACCAGCCTCGGCCTCGGCACCTTCAGCAGCACCAGCGATTTCGATTACTGGCGCATCGAAGCTGAAGCCGGCGACCGCCTCACGGTCCGGCTCGAGGCCGATGCCATCAATACCTACCCCCAGATCTACCTCCAGAACGGAGCGGGACAGAATCTCCTGACCGTGGGTGGCGACTACTACGGTCTCGTCCAGATCCAGGACTATGCCGTCACCGCCCCCGGCAGTCTCATGCTGCGCGTCTTCTCCAACAATGCTGCCGCCCGCTACCGACTCCGCGTCGACCTCGCCCGCAATTGCCAACTCGAAGTGGAAGGCAATGATTCCCGCCCGGCTGCCACTGTCCTCCGCGGCATCCTGAATCACCGCATCGCCGGCTCCCTCACCAGCGCAGACTCGGAAGGCGATTTCTTCTTTGCCGGAAACCTCAATGCGGGCAATGCCATTGACCTCAATGCGTCGCTCCCCACGGGCAGTACGCTCACCGCAGCGGGACTCACACTTTCGGTTTTCTCGGGTGCCGGTGCCACGCCAGTCGCCACTGCCACCGGCGGAACCCTCAGTCACACCCTGGCCGCCGACGGGCCAGTCCACGTGCGGGTGCAGAGCGCCACCAACCGCGACCTCCGCGCCCAGTATGTTCTCACCGTCAATGTCGTCGATGGCGTGCCGCCCCGCATCACGGCCACCACTCTCCCGGACGAAGGTTCAGGCACCAGCAGCATCATCGACCGTTTCCGCCTGACCTTCTCGGAGGATATGCAGCCCGCCAGTGTCCAGAATGCCGCCCATTATTCTCTCGTCGAAGCCGGACCCGATGGCACGGTTGGCACCGCCGATGACATCGGCTACCTCCTCGCTCCGGATTCCTATGCCGCGGGGCTCGATGCCACTGTCCGCATCCGCAACGGCCCACTCCAGCAAGGCACCTACCGACTCACCGTCACCACCGGACTGCGCGACCGCGCCGGCAACAGCATGGCCGCCAGTTTCGTCCGGAATTTCACAGTCAATGGCATCGCGGGCTACGTCCTCGAAAACCGCAGCAATGGCTCGCTCGCCGATGCCACTTCGCTGGCTGGAGCCGCCACCGGACCCGGCACGGGCGGCTTCGCCCCAGGCCCATCGCGTTCCAGCGGAAACAGCAATCCCTACGAAATCGCCCTCGGCCGGATCGATGGCGATGCCTTCGATGACGCAGTCGTCACCGGATTCAATAACAATACGCTCAGTGTCCTCATGGGCCGCGGCGACGGCACTTTCGCAGATCCACAGACGTACCCCACCGCCGCCAATCCATTCGGCATCGCGCTCGCCGACTACAACGGAGACGGCTTCACGGACGTGGCTCTGACCGCCTACGGCAGCGGCTCTGTGCAGCTCCGACTTGGCTCGGCCAGCGGCACGCTCGGCGATCCCGCCTCCTACGCGGTCGGCAGCAATCCGCATCGCATCGTCGCCCGCGAAGTCACGGGTGATGGTGTTCTCGATCTCGTGGTCGGCAACTACGGCAGCAATTCCATCGGTGTCCTCCGGGGCCTCGGCGATGGCACCTTCGCCCCGCAGGTCGCCCATGCGATTTCCGGCGGCCCGCTCGCCGTCGAAGCCAGCGACCTCAATGGCGATGGCATCACGGACCTCGTTTCGGCCAATTACGGCAGCAATAATGTCGCCGTCCTCCTGGGAACGGGAGGCGGCAGCATGGCAGCTCCCACGTTCTTCAGCCTCGGATCGCAGCGCAATCCCTACGCCATCGTCCTCGAAGATTTCACGGGCGACGGCAAACCCGACCTCGTAACCTCGCCCCTCGGCTCGAACGACCTCATGTTCCTGCGCGGTGGCGGCGATGGCACGTTCGGAACTGCCACAGCCATCCCCGCAGGCATGAGCAGCAATTACCACGTCCGCTCGGCCGACCTCAATGGCGATACCTTCCGCGACCTCGTGGTCGCCTGCTACGGCAACAGCCGCGTCCTCGTCTTCACCGGAAAAGGCGACGGCACGTTCAATGGCCCCACCGTCTACAGCGTCTCCGGCAACCCCATCGCCGTCGCCCTCGCCGACCTCACGGGCGATGGCCGTCCCGATGTGGTCACGGCCAATCACGGCAACTCGACCATCACCTTCCTCAAGGGCCTCGGTCAGGAAATCCTCGCGGAAAATCCAGCAGGATCGGGTCTGCGCAGCGCCGCGGGCCGCGGTAACCTCACCCTCGATCCCTCGGGCGCATGGGACGAAGACGTCTGGTCGTTCGACGGCGCGGCCGGCCATGTCCTCAGCATCGCATCGGAATCCGCCGGCAATGCCTCCAATAGCGGCCTCCGCTACGATGTCTACGCGCCCGACTGGTCCCTCTTCACCCGATTCTACAGCGACGGGGTCGGCCGAGGTCAGTCGGACCCGCTCACGCTTCCCTCAAGCGGACGCTACACCGTCGTCGTCATCCGGAACTATTCCTATGAAGGCGAATACCGCTTCCGCGTGAGCATGCTGCCAACTCCATGGCAGTGGGAAACGGAATCAAACGACGCCACCGGCAATGCCACCGTCCTCAACCTGCGCGAGGCTCCCGGCGGTCGGCAGACCGCTCAGGTCGGCGGCTACCTCGCAGGCTACGATGCCAGTGGCGACCACTTTCGGCTCGGTACGCAGGGTGAAGGCACGACCATTTCGGTCAATCTCGTCCAGCCAGCCACGAGCCCACTCGTTCCCACCCTCGAACTGATCAATCCCGCCGGAGCGGTTGCCGCCACCGGCACGGCCAGCCTCACTCACAACATCGGAGCCGGTGGCGGCGGTCTCTACCATGTCCGCCTCCGGGGGTCGCCGGAAAGCATCGGCCTCCAGTCGGTCTACCTCATGGAAGTCAATGCCGCTGACCTCGTGCCACCGGAAATCACCGCCAGTTCGCTGCCGGCCGCAGGCACAACCAGCGATGCCATCTGGGACCGCTTCACCGTCACGTTCTCGGAAGACCTCCAGCCACCCAGCGTCAATGGATCGTCGCCATACTCGCTGACGAATGCGGGAACCGATGGCATTCCTGGCAACGCCGATGACGAATCGTACATTGTTCTCTGCGAGGGCTATGCCGGCGGCCTCACAGCCACCCTCCGCATTCTCGACGGCCCCCTCCAGCCGGGCAGCTACACCTTCGCGGTCACTGCGGCCCTGCGCGACCGCGCGGGCAATGGCCTCATCCCATTCTCCCGTGCCTTCACCATCACAGGAATCGCCGGCTACATCCTCGAATCACGCGGCAATGACAGTTTGGCCACGGCCACGCAGCTTTCGACGCAGCCACCGACCGGACCGGACGGTTCCCCTGTGCCTGCCATCAGTGTCCCGAGCGGAGGATCCAACCCCTATGAAATTGCCGCTGGTCTCCTCAATGACGATGCTTTCCCCGACGCGGTCGTCACCAACTACAACAATGCCACCATCGGTGTGATCCTCGGCAATGGCGCGGGCGGATTCCTCCCGGTCGTCACTTACCCCACCGGCCCCAATCCCTTCGGCGTGGCTCTGCGCGACCTCAATGGCGACGGCCGCACGGATGTTCTCATCACGAACAGCGGTGCCTCCACCCTCGGTGTCCGGCTCGGCCGCGGCGACGGTACCTTCGATGACCCACTGAACTTCCCCACGGGCACCACGCCCTACAGACTCACCACCGGCGACCTCAATGGGGACTCCATTCCGGATGCCGTGGTCGCGAACTTCAATGGTGATTCGGTCAGTTTCCTCCGCGGCCTCGGCAATGGATCGTTCGCCCCCGCTGTCAATCTTGCCGCCGGCGACGGTACCGCCGCGGTGGCCATCACGGACATCAACCGCGATGGCCAACCGGACATCGCAGCCGCCAACTATTACGCTGATACCATCAGCGTTTTCCTCGCCACCGGCCCCGGCACGTTCGCTCCTCAGCAGACCTACCCCTGCGGCGATAACTGCGATCCCTACGCCATCGTCGCGGACGACTTCAATGGCGATGGCTTCGCCGACCTCGTCACTTCTTCCATCCGCCTCGGCGATGTCCGCTACTTCGCCGGAAAGGCAGACGGCACCTTCGCCACCGCCACCGTCATCCCCACCGGCTACCCGAACAATTACCACGTGATCTCCGGCGACTGGAACGCCGATGGTCAGCGCGACCTCGCGGTTTCCAACTACGGAAATTCCCGTCTGCTGATCCTCCATGGCCGCGGCGACGGATCGTTCTCCGCACCACTCGACTACCAGATCAATGGAAACCCCATCGCGGCAGTGTCCGCGGACTTCGATCAGGACGGCCTCGACGACATCGCCACGGCCAACCATGGCAACAGCACGGTAACAGTTTTCCGCGGCCGACCCCGCCGCCTCCTCGCTCAGGACCCCGCGGGATCAGGCCTCGCTTCCGCTTCAGCCCGCGGTAATCTCACCCTGCGCGGATCATGGGAAACCGACTTCTGGACGTTCCATGCGGAAGCAGGCGACCTCCTCAGCGTCGCATCGGAATCCCTCAACAATGCGGGCGGCAGCGGCCTCCGCTACGACATTCACCGCCCAGATGGACAATTCATCGGACGATTCTACAGCGACGGAAATGGCCGCGGACAACTCGATCCGATCCGCCTCAACCAGACCGGTGCCTACAGTGTGCGTATCTTCCCGAACTATGGCTACGAAGGCGAATACCGCTTCCGCGTCTCCACTGCCAAGCCGCCATGGCAATGGGAAACAGAAGGCAACGATTCCGCCGGCTCCGCCAATACCCTCGTCCTCAGCGAAGCCAGCGGCGGTCGGCAGGTCGCTCAGGTCGGGGGCTACCTCGCAGGCTACGATGGCAGCGGCGACCACTTCCTGCTCGGCACTCAGGGCGTTGGCACGGCCATTTCCGTCAGCCTGACCCGCCCAGCCGCCAGCCCGATCGTTCCCACGCTCGAATTGCTCAATGCCTCGTCGGCAGTCGTCGCCACGGGCACCACCTCGCTCAGTCACACCATTCCGGATGGAGCCGCAGGAAAGTATGTCGTCCGCATCCGCGCGACCCCGGCGACGCTCGGCTTGCAGTCGCTCTACCTACTCAGCATCGAGGCCACGGACTCACTCGCGCCCACCATCACGGCCACCTCGCTGCCCACGGGCGAATCCACGGCCCTCTTCAATCGCTTCACGGTCTCCTTCAGCGAGGACCTTCAGCCCACCGGAGTCACCAACCTCGCTAATTACACGCTGCGCTCAGCCGGCCCGGACGGTGTCTTCGATTCCCCGGACGATCAGGCCTACACGCTTTTCAACCTCGGCTATTCCTCCGGCCTGTCGACGGGCTTCCGCATCCTTGATGGACCACTCCAGCCGGGCCCGCACCAGTTCCGCATCGGCACCGGACTCAAGGACCGCGCCGGTAACGCGCTCGCGGCTCCTTTCGTTCACGAATTCACCATCGCCGGCGATCCTGATTTCATCCTCGAAAGCCGCGCGAACAGCAGTCAGGCAGACGCCACCCCGCTGACAGCATCGACTTCCGGTCCGGGAACAGACGGTAGCTTCTCAGCCATCACCACGGCTCCCACCGCAGGAGCGAATCCCTACAATCTCGCCACCGCCCTCCTCAATGCAGACGCCTTCCCTGACATCGTCACAGCCAACTGGAACGGCGGCAATGTCAGTGTCTTCCTCGGAAATGGCTCGGGCCAGTTCAGCGAGCCACAACTGATCGCAGTCGGACCCAATCCCTTCGCAGTCGCCATCGCGGACCTCAATGCGGATACGTTCGCCGACCTCGCCGTCACGGTCAGCGGATCGAATTCCCTGCGCATCCTCCTTGGAAATGGCGACGGTACCTTCGCCGCACCCGTCAGCTACGCCACAGGCTCGGCCCCGCGGCGCCTCGTGCTGGCCGACCTCAATGGCGATGGCAAACGCGACGCCGCCGTCACCAACGAATCCAGCAACAATGTCAGTGTCCTACTCGGTAATGGCGATGGCACCTTCGCCACTCAGACGACGTTCCCAGTCGGCAGCGCTCCCGCGGGCATCGCCGTGGGCGACCTCAACGGCGATGGCACCCCGGACCTCGCCGTCACCAACCGCAATAGCCACTCGCTCGGCTTGCTCGCCGGAAATGGCACGGGCGGATTCGCGGCCCATGTCAGCTTCCCCACCGGTGGCTCCAGCGGTCCCTATGAAGTGGCCCTCGCCGACTTCGACCGCGATGGCGACCTCGACGCAGTCACCGCCAGCATCAATACAGCAGACGTCCGCTACTTCGCCGGCAGCGGCACGGGCAACTTCGCGCCTGCCGTCGCCATCGGCACCATCCACTCGGGTCACTACCACGTCATCGCGGCGGACTGCGATGGCGATTCCCTCACAGACCTCGCCATCGCCAGCTACAACAGTTCCCGCCTCCTCATCATGGCCGGCCGTGGCGACGGTACGTTCCGTGAACCACTCGCCTATTCCATCAATGGCAATCCCATCGCCGTGGCCGCCACCGACTTCAATCTCGATGGCCGCACCGACCTCGCCACGGTCAACTACAACAATTCCACCGTCACCATCCTCACCGGAAACGCCCCGCACCAGCTCGCCATCAGCCCACCTGACAGCGGCCTTTCCCAGGGCTTCGCCCGCGGTCAACTCTCGAATCTGCCAGCCACCGGATGGGATCACGATTTCTGGAGCTTCTCAGGCAAAGCCGGCGACATCGTCAGCATCGCAGCCGAAACCCCCGGTAATGTCTCGGGAAGCGGGCTCCGCTACGATCTCGTCCGCCCGGACGGGACGTTCGTGGCCCGGTTCTACGGCGACGGCAACGGCCGCGGCGAATTGACGCCTGTCATCCTCCCGGTCAGCGGACGCTACGTCGTGCAGGTCATTCAGCACTACGATTACGAAGGCGAATACCGCTTCCGCGTCAGTCTGCTCAGCCCGCCGGGACAATGGGAAACGGAAGGCAATGACAGCATCGGCAACGCCAACACCCTTGCGATCCGCAGCGGCGGCCCGGGACGCCAAGTCGCCACCGTCGGGGGCTACGCCGCCAGCTACGATGGCAATGGCGACTTCTTCCGTCTCGGCACCCAGGGCGAGGGCACGGTCATCACTCTCGCCCTCACCAAGCCCGACAGCAGCCCGCTGGATGCCACCGTCGCCATCCTCAATGCCACCGGCACCGAAGTCGCTTCCGGTGCTACCTCGGCGACCCACGAAATCACACCGGGCACCGCCGGTCAGTACTTCGCCCGCGTCACGTCCACGGCAGCCAGCCGCGGCCTGCGCTCGGTCTACCTCCTCAACTGCGAAGCGACCGATTCCATTCCACCAGCCATCACGGCCACCTCTCTCCCTGCGGAGGCCGCGGAATCCCCAGCCCTCATCGACCGATTCTCCCTCACGTTCTCGGAGGAACTGGAAACCGGTCCGGTCAACACGGCCGCCAATTACGATCTCCGGCAGGCGGGTCCCGACGGCGTCTTCGATAGCCCGGACGACCTCACCTACACCCTCGCTCCGGATACCTACAGCGGTGGCCTGAGCGCGTCGTTCCGCATCACCAATGGCCCGCTGCAACACGGCCCCACGCGCCTCACGGTGGCTCCCGCCCTGCGCGACCGCGCCGGAAATCCCATGAGCGCTCCCTTCGTGCGCCGCTTCACCATCGCGGCCGTTCCAGGCTTCCTCATCGAAAACCGCAGCAATGATTCGGCCGCCAACGGCACGCGCATCACCCTCACAGAAGCGGCATCAGGCCTCTCCATGGCTGGCGGCCGCGGCTTCCTCCCGAATCTCCCGAACATTGGATGGGATGTCGATTTCTGGACCTTTGAGGCCACCGCGGGACAACTGCTCACCATCACGGCGGCCAACCTCGGCAATCCTAGTGGCTCGGGCCGCCGCTTCGATCTCTACCGCCCGGATGGTTCTCTCCTCAGTGGCTTCTACACCACGGAAAATGGCCTCGCCCAGATCGCTCCGCTCACGCTGCCGACCACCGGCCTCTACTCGCTCCGCGTCTCGATCTGGTACGGCAATGAAGGCGAATACCGCTTTAGTGTGGTCACGGCCAACCCACCCCTCCAGATGGAAAGCGAGGACAATGGCGGCATTGCCAGCTCGGATCCTCTGGTGCTCAGTCCCAGCGGTACCAGCCAGTTCGGCTCCATCGCAGGCGCGCTGCCCTCGTCCGCAGATGTCGATTACTTCAGCCTCGGCACGGTCGCCGCAGGACAGACAATCTATGTGACCACCCGCCGCCCAGCCGGTAGCCCCGCCAATCCCTCGGTCAGTGTCTATTCGGCTTCCAATTCCTACATGCTGGAAGCCGGCGGCGGTAAACCATTCGATGGCGTCGCAGAAGTCCGCATCACCACCACTGGCGTCTATCACGTCGCTGTCCGGAACACCAATGTCGTCACCGGCCCGCTCGACCAGTACCTCCTCGATGTCCAGATCCTCCCCACCGGTGCCCTCGACTTCCCCAATCTCCTCGTCTCGAATATCGAATTGCCCAGCAGCACGGGCATCCAGAGCGGTCAGGATATCACGGTCGCCTTCACCGTGACGAACGGCGGCACCGTAGCCACCGCGGCGGCCTCATGGGTCGACCGACTCGTCCTCTCCCGCAACAATGTGCTCGGCGACGCCGATGACATCCCCGGCGGCCTGCTGCCACGCTCGGGTGCGCTCGACCCAGGTGCTTCCTACCGCGTGGAACGCTCGGTCGCCCTGCCGGATGGCGTGACCGGCAATTACTATGTCATCGTCGAGACGGACTCAGGGAATGCAGTCAACGAATTCCTCCTCGAAGCGGATAATGTCAGGGTCTCGGACGGCACGTTCAGCGTCGCCCTCGCTCCCTACCCGGATCTCGTCGCGGAAGCCCTCTCGGCCACCGGCCCGGATGCCGCAGGTGCCTTCAGCGTCGCATGGCAGTCGGCGAACCTCGGCAATCGTTTGGCCGCCGCATGGAAACAACGCTTCTCGGCCCGCCGCGCCGGATCGCCCACCCCATCGGTGGACGAGGAAACGGAGGTCACTGGCCCGCTCCTCCCGGGCAATACCCTGCCGCACAGCCGAACTTTCGTTCCCGATGCCGCCGGACGCTTCACCCTCACGGTGACCACGGATTCCGCAGACGATATCTACGAACACAATGGCACCAGCCACAGCGCCGCCGAAGCAAACAATGTTTCCTCCGTGGTCGTCGATGCTACCCGCGACCTCACGGTCGCTTCTCTCGAAATCCTCCCGGCCGGCACGCTCGTCACCGGAAGCGAACTGACCCTGCGCTGGACAGTCCGCAACGGCGGCAATCTCGCCATCGGCTCCACGTTCCACGACCGGGTCATGCTCCGCAATCTCACCACGGGTGAATCCTTCCTCACTCAGGATGTCGCCTACCAGCCGACCACCGCAGGCAATGGCCCGATCGCCCCGGGCGATTCCCGCGCCCGGCAGATCACGACGCGCCTCCCCGACGGTCTCCGCGGTGCCGGGGTCATCGAATGCGAAGTCGTCACGGACGTCTACGGTCAAATCGCAGAATACCTGCCCACGGAGGACGCCGAAACGAATAACGCCCGCCGCATCAGCCGCCCAGCCACCGTCTCGGCCTACCCTGATCTCCGCATCAACGGCCTCACCCTCGTGCCCTCGGCTGCGTCGCCGGGCTCGCTCATCACAGTGAACTGGATCAATCGCAACGAAGGCACGGTCGCCACTTCCGGGAACTGGCACGACCGCATCACGGTCACGAGCAATGCCACGGGCCAGACGGTGGCGGATCAGGTGGTTTTCTACAATGCGGCCCCGGCGGCGGACGGTCCGCTGGCTCCCGGGGCTGGCCGCGCCCGCTCGGCCCAGATCGCCATTCCCAATGGCACGCAGGGACTCGGTCTCTTCACCTTCACGGTCACAGCCGATACCTACAACTCTGTCTTCGAATACAATCCCGGCGGGGACGCGGAAACGAACAATGCCGCTTCGCTCCCGCTCACGAGCGCCAACGCGGACTTCACCGCCCCGGCCATCTCGAACACGCAGTTCAATGGCGCTCCCATCGCCGATGGCAGCACCATCACAGGCTCGGGCCGCCTCACCGCCGCCGTCACGGACCCATCGGGTGTTTCGCGCGTGGAATTCTCGGTCCGACCGGATGGCGGCACGGATTCGCTCATCGGCACAGACACCAATGCCAGCGATGGCTTCGGGGCCTTCTGGAATGCGGAGAACGCAGCGAACGGCACCTACATCTTCACCATCCGCGCCGTCGATACCTTCGGAAATGCAGGATCGCTGAGCCGCTCGGTCACCCTCGCCCTCGCTCCACCCCCAGCCCCCGTCATCACCCAGCCAACCAACGGATTCGCCACCAACCTCGCCCCACTCAGCATCCGCGGCACCGCCACCCCATCCACACAGCTCGTCGTCCGCATCAATGGAGCCGACGCCGCCGCGCCAGTCACGGTGGCCGACGACGGCCAATGGCAGGTCGCGGTCGTTCTCGTCAACGGAGCCAATCAGATTGTGGCCCGCGCCCGCAATGCCGCCGGATTCGGCACTCCATCGAATACCGTCACCGCTACCCTCGACCTCACAGTCCCAGCCCCGCCCAGCTCGCTCACCGCGGTCTCCCGCGAGGACGGCCGCATCCGTCTGAACTGGACGGCAGCCACCGGCGCAGGCATCGCCGGATACCACGTCTACCGCGCCGCGGCTTCATTCACGGATCTCACCGCTGCGGGCGTCACGAAACTGACGGCCAATCTCATCACGGCTCAGCAATTCGATGACATTCCCGCCACCGATGGCACATGGTTCTACCGGGTCACCGCCACAAGCGCCGCGGGCAATACGAGCACGGCTTCGCCAGAAGCCAGCGCCACCAGCGACCGCACGGCCCCAACTCTCGTCTCGGTCGAATTCACCCCGCGCGATCCCGCAAGGTTCATCGACGGACGCTTCGGCACGGGCACGGTCGATGTCGCCGTGCGGGTCTCGGAAGCTCTCGACGGTGTCCCCTTCTTCAGCATCGCTCCCACCACGGGCGGCTTCCCCATCCCCATCACGCTCCGCGCAGGGGCCTCGCCCACGGAATTCGATGGCAGCTTCACCATCACCAGAGACACCGCCGCAGCTGAATACCAGGCGTCGTTCTCCATGCGCGACCTCAACAATAACCGCGGTGCCGGAACCTCGGCCGCCGCCAGCCTGCGCATCGATACCCGCGGCCCCGCCGCCGATGGCCTCGAACTCAGTCTGGACGCCCCCATCCGCAATGACTCCGCCAATCCCGCGGAACTCACAGTCGTCCTCCACCTCGATGAAGATGCCGCGGCCCCGCCGGAACTCACATGGCGGCTCACCAGACTCGCTGATCACCTCACACCCACCCCAGTCACGCTCACCATGGACGGCAATGCCCGCACATGGACGGGGAACCTCACGCTGCCTGCCAACGCCGGAACCCCGGAACCGGAGGAACTCCGCTTCTCGCTCGTCGCCACCGACGACCTCGGCAACGAAGGCCGCGAAATCTCGGTGACCTCCCGCTTCGAAATCTATCAGGGCGACCTCCCGACGCTCGACGCTCCCCAGGGATTCTTCGCAGTGTCCCGCCCAGCCGGCAGCATCGCCCTCGCATGGAATCTCATGCCGGGTTCCTCGGGCTACCAACTCTACCGCTCCACAGCCAATGGCGGCCCAGCCTCGCTCCAGCCACTCACGGTCATCAACGACCCCGCCGTCCTGACCTACTCGGATACCCCGGAAACTGACGGCGAATACCATTACGCCATCGCTACCCTCCGCACCGCCAATGGCATCACCGCCGCTGGAATGGCGTCGTCACCCCCAGCCTCGGCCAACGCAGACCGCATCGCCCCACCCAGCCCGCTCGACCTCTCGCTCGTCCTCGCCAGCAATGGCATCCTCTCGCAATGGCAGGCAGGCACCCCAGCCGAAGCCGGCACGCGCTTCCGCGTCTACCGCGCGGTCAACCCGATCACCTCGACCGCAGGCCTCACTCCCCTCACCAATACACTCACGCTGACCCGCTACCTTGACCCCAATCCATCTCCTGCGCTGCGCTACTACGCGGTCGCTGCGGTGGACGCCTCGGGCAATGAATCGCCGCCATCCACCAGCGCCTACCTCAACGCCACGCTCTGGGCGGTCAATTCGCTCACCATCGAACGGCCGGAATCGGGACCACGCCTGATCTCATGGACAAATGCTTCCCCGGATGTCCAGGGCTACCGTCTCCTGCTGGGCCTAGCCACGGACGGCACACCGCTCGCCCCCGGCCTCCTCCCGGGCACTTCGTTCACGGACCACAACCCGGCTGCCGGCGACCGTACCTACACGGTCATCACGGTCGACCCGGCCAATGCCGAAAGCCCACCGCGCTCGCTCGCCATGCCGGAAACGGAACTCGCCCTCCTCCCGGATCAGACGGTCCGCCGTGGCCTCGTCTCGCGCATCCTCGTCCGCGTCACGAACCGCTCGGCTTCGCTCACTCTCAGCCGCGCCATCGTCCGCATCAACCTCGCCTCCCAGAACCATCAGTCGGAACTCTTCAGCCTCGCCCCGGGCGAATCCATGGACGTGCCGGTCGTCGTGGGTGGCTATGCGAGCCTCACGGAAAGTTCCACGGCGCTCGCCATCACCATGGAGTCGCGACCGGAAGACGGTGCCCTCCTCCGCTACCTGTCCAGTGGATCAGTCGCAGTCGCCGACGGCGGCCTCACCGCCGATGTCCTCCCGGGACTCTTCACCCGCGGCGGCTCGGGCCAGTTCCAGTTCCGCATCCGCAATACGTCATCGGAAACGGTCGAAATCATCTCGGCCCGCAACAGTGGCTCGGCAGATTCCACTGACCTCCGCGTCCGCCTCATCGACCCCGCAGGCAATTTCCTCTCGGTCGCACCTGTCCGCATCAATGTCGGCAGCAGCATCGTCACGGTCTCGGATGGCACCAGCCTCATCCGCCTCGCCCCAGGCTCGGCCTTCCTCTCGGATACCCTCGTCCTCCCCGTCCCGGAAACCTCAGCGAATGCCCTCACGCTCCAACTGGAAGCAGACCGCGCCTTCTACCGTTACGGCCGACCGGAACAGGTCTCGTCCCCGGGCTTCACAGCCCGCGCCTCGGCCTCGCTCCGGGAAGTTTCCTACCTCGGTGCCATCACCTCAGTCACCCCAACCGTCTCGCTGGGCAGTCGGCCAATCGTCATCGCAGGCCGCGCGGTCTCAGCCACGGACCAGACCACCCCAGTCCCGGATGTCCCGCTCCGACTCGGAATTTCCTCCGCTGGCTTCGAACGGGTCTCGGAAATCACCATGGATCGCTCGGGGAATTTCTCGTTCTCCTTCCAACCTCTCCCATCGGAAGCTGGTCAGTTCGATGTCTGGCTCACCCACCCGGAAATCCGCACGAAGACCATCCAGGCGAGCTTCGTGGTCGCTCAAGTCACCATGACCCCCGGGGCGGCCGGCCTCCGCGTCCCACGCAACTACCGCCAGGATTTCGCCCCGCAAATCCGCACGGGCGTCGGCACGGTCGCCACGAACCTGCGTCTCGTGGCCCCGGACCTCCTCCCGCAAGGCATCACTCTCAATCTCGACGCCCGCGCCTCGCTCGCCGGCAGCGAATCCGCCACCCTCCCCATCAGCTTCACCGCAGACAGCACGGCTCCCTCGACGGGCAATCTCCAGCTGCGCCTCGTGAGCGACGAAAACCCCAGCGGCTGGGCCACCCTCGACCTCGGCTTCACCCTCACCGCCGCCACCGCCGCCGCCAGCGTTTCTCCGAATGTCCTCGACACCGGCGTCAACCCGGGCGGCGCTGAATCGGAAACCATCCGACTCCGCAGCACGGGCCTCGTCCCCCTCAAGGATGTGCAGTTCGCCATCGTCCGCATCGATGGTGCCTCGGAATTGCCCCCGCCCCCATGGGTCTCCCTCTCGGTCCCCGGCCTCATCCCGGAAGTCGCCGTCGGCGAGGAATTGCCCGTCGCTTTCAATGTCCAGCCACCCGCCGACCTCGCGCAGGGCGAATACTTCTTCGATATCCGTTTCCGCGCCTCGAACCACCCGGACATCCGCATCCCTGTCCGCGTCGTCATCACCCCAGCCGGCACAGGCGATGTCCTCTTCAAGGTGGTCGACCTCCTCACGCTCACCCCGGACCCGGGCTACTCGCCGCCTGGCAGCCCCAACCACCCGGACCCGCTCTACCAGGGCGTCCGCAATGCCACCATCCAGCTCCAGAATGAGGACGTCACCAGCTTCGTCCGCACGGTCACCACGGACGCCTACGGCGAAGCGGACTTCCGCGAGGAAGGCGAACGCGTCCTCCCAGCCGGTCGCTACAAGTACCGCGTCACCGCCGACGGCCACGACAGCCGTACGGGCCGACTCGTGATCCGCCCAGGCGTCACCCTCCGCGAAACCGTCCTCATCCCGAACCGCTTCGTCTCCATCGAATGGGAAGTCGTCCCCATCACCATCGAGGACCGCTACGAAATCCTCCTCGAGGCTGTCTTCGAAACGAATGTGCCCGCCCCCGTCGTCACGGTCAATCCACCCATTCTCAATCTCCCAGCCATGTGCGCGGGCGATGTCTTCTACGGCGAATTCGCCTTCACCAACCACGGCCTCATCCGCGCGGATTCCTTCAAGTTCACTGCCCCACCTTCGGACGAATACAACGAATTCGAACTCCTCGATGCCGTGCCCGCCAGCATCGATGCCCGCACCACCATCGTCGTCCCCTACCGCGTCACGTCCCGTAAGGCCTTCCCAGGCATCGCCTGCGGCAGCGACAGCGCCGGTTCCCCCGACCGCCGCTCCACCCCACGCTCGGGCACTGGCTCGGACTGCTTCCGCTACTCGACCTGCATGCCGTACGAATACAAACACCGCTGCCCATGGGGCGAGGATGTCACGTCCACGGGCACCGTCTGCGGTTCCTATGCCTATGGTTCCTGCGGCGGCCCCGGCGGCGGCCCGGGCGGCGGTGGCTACTGGGGCTACGGTGGCCCCGGCATCGGCGGCAGCGGCGGTGGAACATGGGGCGGCTGGTCAGGCACGGTCACCTCTTCCTCGGATGGCTGCTTCCCCGACTTCTTCGACTGCAATAACCGCAACCCCATCGGCTGCTGGGTCAATTATGTCTCCCGCCAGTTCGAAGACGAAGCCGTCGACCTCGAAACCCCAGTCCCCGGCTCGGGCAACGTCACGAACCGCATCCGCCGCTTCTACCGCGATAACCGCTGGATCTTCGAACACTCGGATTCCAGCCTCACCATCCTCACCGATGGCTCGGGCCCCTCGGAAATGATCCACCTCAACAGTACCTTCCGCCCAGTCGATTCCTCCCGCTTCGAATTCTCCAACGGCCGCGACCGCATCCGCCAGACCTCGGAAGGATGGCGCCTCACGGTCACCAATGGAAACTGGCGCGACTTCGACCCAATCGGCCGCCTCATCCGCTCGGGCCGCGCCGATACCACCCTCATGTCCTATCTGTACGACGCAGATGGCAACCTCGCGAACCTCGCCAATCCCGCCGGAACGGTCTTCGCTACTTTCCATTGGTCCGCTGGCCGCCTCACTTCCATCACCGATACCGATGGGCGCTCGGTCACCTACGAATACAATGGCAGCCTCCTCAGCAAGGTAACCGATTCGGAAGGCGAGATCACTCAGTACTTCTACGACGCCGCGGGCCGCATGAACCGCTACATCGACGCCACCGGCACCACCCACCTGCTCGCCTACGATGCCAATGGCGCTGCCCTCTCCCTCCTCGACGAGGAAGGCAATGGCCGCATCTTCCGCTTCGATTACGACCGCCTCCGCCGCGAATACTACTTCGCCGAAAAGTTCACCTCGGGACCCCTCCGCGAACGCTGGTTCGACAGCGCAGGCAATGTCCGCCTCGCCCACATCAATGGCCAGCTCGCCCGCGAAGTCATCGCGGAAGACCGACGCGAAATCCTCCGCTACGGCGACGGCACCGAAGTCGTCCAGGAATACGACGAAAATGGCAACCTCCTCACCACGACCATGCAGGATGGTTCCGTGGAATCATTCGAGTACGATCCCGCGACCCGCAAACCACGCCGCCGCATCGACCCAGCCGGCGTCATCACGGCCTACCAGTACAATGGCAGTGGTCAGCTCACGGAACTCACGGAAGCCCTCGCCCTCCCGGAACAGCGCCGCACGGTCTTCGTCTACAATGACGCCGGTCTCCTCACGAGCGAAACCACCCACGCCAATGATGGCCTCGGTGCCACCGTCCGTTCCTACGCCTACAATACCGAGGGCCGGAAAACTTCGGAAACCAACGAAATGGGCAAGGTCACCAGCTTCGCGGACCACGACGCCAATGGCATCCCCACCACCATCACGGACCCCGATGGCCGCACCCGCTCGGAAACTCACGACAGCTTCGGCCGCCTCACCAGCCGTACCTCCGCCCTCGGCCACCGCTGGCAGTTCGAATACGATGCCTTCAATAACCTCACCGCCACCATCGACGCCACCAGCCAGCGCTCGGAAACCTTCTACAACATCGATAACCTCCCATCCCGCGAAACCGACGCCTTCGGCACCGTCACGGCCCGCCGCCAGTACAACCCGGATGGCCGCATCACAGAACAACGCGACGCCGCCGGACGCGTCACCAGAAATACCTACGATTCCTTTGGCCGCATCTGGAAGGTCACTGACCCAGCCGGCGATGTCACCGAATTCCTCTACAGCGACAGCGACCCGGAAGGTGCCCGCCCCACGGACATCATCTACCCAACCTTCCGCCGCGTCCTCGCCTACGACTTCCGCAACCGCCGCGTCACCACCACGGACCGCAACGGCGACACCGTCCTCCGCACCACCATCCACGAAATCGATACCCGCGGCAATGTCGTCGCCATCACGGACAGCGAAGGCCGCCGCGAACAGTTCGCCTACGATGGCCTCGGCCGCCTCACCCGCGCCACCTCAGGCGGCGGTCTCGTCCAGACCTTCACCTACAATCGCTTCAATAAGGTCACGTCCTACACCACCCCAGACGGCAAGCTCTGGTCCACCGCCTACCGCGCGGATGGCCTCCGCAGCTCGGAAACTTCCCCGGAAGGCCGCGTCCGCTCGTTCACCTACACGGAATCAGGCGAACCCAAACGTACCACGGAACCAAACGGCGATGCCCAGCTCATCACCTACGACAATGACGGACGCGCCACGGACTTCGCATGGTTCGCCGCCGCCAACCCCGCCACACCACAGAAGGCCGTCACCTATTCCTACGACGCCAATGGCCGCATGACCGGCTACTCCATGGCGGATTCCAGCGCGTCATTCGGATACGACGAGAAAGGCCGCAAAACTTCGGAAACCGTCAACTTCGGTCCGTTCTCCCGCACCCGTTCGTGGACGTACCACCCGGACGACCGCATCCATACCTACACAGACGCCACCGGTTCGACCCGTACCTACAATTACGATGAAGCTGGCCGCCTCGCCGGCATCAGCCTCCCGGGCACTGGCGAAATCACCTACAGCGACCGCACCGCCACCCGCATCGGCCTCGTTACGTTCCCCGGCGGCCTCACTCAGCATTTCTCACACGACGACCTCCTCCGCCCCACAGGCATGTCATTCCGCCGACCCGATGGCTCGGAAATCTACAGCTGGGCGGAATCATTCGACGGTGCCAACCTCCCCACCAGCCGCACCATCGCTGGTGCCACCACCGCGGTTGCCTACGATACCTCGGCCCGCCTCGTCACTTCCGGATCGACCACGTTCACCTACGACGACCGCGGCAACCGCACGTCCCTCACCGGCATCCCGGGCCTCTGGACCTACAACCAGGACGACGAAATCCAGTCGGCCGGTCCATTCTCGTTCTCCCACGACGCCCGCGGCAACCGCACGGGCCGCTCAGGAGCCGGCTCGGCCTTCTCCTATACATGGGACGCCGCCGGACACCTCACTTCCCTCACCGGCCCTGCCGGCACCGCCACCTACCGCTACGATCCCTTCGGCCGCCGCCTCTCGAAAACCATCGGCGGCACCACCACCTACTACGCCTACAGCGAAAATGGCATCGAAGCGGAATTCGACGCAGCCGGCAATGCCCTCGTTTCCTATGGATACGATCCCTCCTCGGAATTCGGACAGCGCCCGCTCTGGATGAAATCAGGCGCGAACCGCTTCTGGTACGGCTTCGATAAACTCGGTACCCCTCTCGTCCTCACAGACTCAGCCGGCAATGTGGTCTGGCGCGCTTCCTACGACGCCTTCGGCAGCGCCACGGTCGCCGTCAGCACCGTCACCAGCAACCTCCGCCTCCCCGGTCAGTACTTCGATGCCGAATCCGGCCTCCACTACAATTGGCATCGCTACTACGACCCCACCACCGGCACCTACCTCTCCCGCGACCCGGCCCGCGACGATTACAACCACTTCCGCTACGCCCTCAATGACCCATTCACCAAATACGACCCAGATGGCCTCCGCGCCAAGGTAAGCATTCCGCTCGGTGCCAGCGGCTGCAAGCTCTACACGTCTCTCGACTTCTGCGAATGCGGAGTCAAATGCGGTGGCGCACTCGGCAAGGAAGGCAGCAAACTCGGCAAGTGCGAGGCCAGCGTGGACCTCGATCTCTGCAATGGCCGCAATGGCGGCGGACCGGGCGGCGCTCCCGCCCCCAAACTCTGCGGCGCTCTCGGCTGCAAGGCGGGTCCCTGCAGCGCGGAGGTCTTCAAGGGTTGCTACGACTTCAATTCACGGAAGTTCAGCCTCTCCGGCCCAACCATCGGCTGCGACAAGAAACTTCCCGGTGATGCCGAAATCGGTGCCGAAGCTCCTCCGGTCTGGGACTCGGACGGCGGTGGCTGGGCCTTCTGATCTTCTCACCTTTACCCTCTCTCTTTCCCATGAAACCCCGCTTCCGCTTCCTGCTCGCTGCCCTCATGGCGATCATTCTCGGACCACCCCCGTCCCACGCCCAGGACATCTGCGCCAAGGTCAAAATCCAGATCGAACAGGAACTGACCTTCGAACGCGAGGCCTTCGAGGCCCGCATGACCATCAATAACGGTCTCCCGGAATCCGCTCTCACGGATCTCTCGATCTCCGTCACGTTCGCCGACTCGGAAGGGAAACCGGTCGTGGCCTCCAGCGACCCGGATAATACCGCCGCCCTCTTCTTTATCCGACTCCAGACGGGTAGCTCGATTCCTTCCTCCATCGCTTCCGGTTCATCCGGCTCCATCCGCTGGCTCATCATCCCAAGCATCACAGCGGGCGGCAGCAACCCGAACGGCACCCTCTACCTCGTCGGCGCTCAGGTCAGCTACAAGGTCGCCGGTGCCCAGGAAAAAGCCACGGTCGCCCCGGACTCAATATACGTGAAACCCATGCCCCGGCTCACGCTCGATTACTTCATTCCCTCGGAAGTCATCGGCGACGACCCCTTCACGGCCTACATCGAGGAACCTGAACCGTTCTCGCTCGGCCTCCGACTCCGCAATACGGGCTTCGGACCAGCCAAAAACCTCAAGATCGATTCCAGCCAGCCCAAGATCGTGGAAAACAAACAGGGCCTCCTCGTGGCCTTCCGCATCAATGGCTGCGTGGTCGATGACAAACCGGCCCTCCCCACGCTGCTGGCCGATTTCGGTACGATCCCGGGCGGCACGACCCGCTCGGCCCGCTGGCTCATGACGAGTTCGCTCTACGGCCGCTTCACGGAATTCAATGCCAGCTTCTCCCACGCGGACGACCTCGGCGGCCGCCTCACGTCGCTCATCGAAAAAGTCAGCGCCCACATCATGATCACAGACGTCCTCGTGGACCTCCCGGGACGCGACCTCACCCGCGATTTCCTCGCCTACGCTGATTCATCAAAGACAACGGCCAAGGTCTGGGAATCGAGCGGCATCGAATCGGAAGTCCTGCTCTTCTCATCTGGGATCTCGACATCGGTCTCGGGCGATGACGTGACGGTTTCCTGCCCGGGCGGCACGAGCCCAGTCTACCTGAAAACTCCGGATCCATTCGCGGGCCGCCGCCGCCTCGCTTCGGCCATCCGCGCGGATGGCAAAAGCCTCCCGCCCGGCAATGCATGGCTCTCGAAAACCTACCTCCCTGGCTCGCAGCGCTACAATTACTTCCTCAATGTATTCGACACGGGCAACGAGGCCGGCCTCGGCTACTCGCTCAAATTCGAGACCGCGGCCCTCGCGAACCGCAAGCCGCGCATGATCGATCCCGGCAACCGCATCTTCCCCGCCAATGCCACGTTCGAAATGCTCCTGCTCGCCGACGACCCGGACGCTGACCCGCTCACGATCACAGCGTCTTCTCTCCCGGAGGGTGCCACGTTCACCAAAATCAATGAAGGGGTCAGCGCCCTCCGCTGGTCGCCCACCGCAGCCCAGGCGGGCGATTACACAGTCAGCTTCACCGTCAGCGATGGCCTCCTCACGGACCGCCGCACCATCGTCATCACCATCACCACGGACGCTACCCTCATCGCATGGAAAAACCGCAGCTTCGGCCCGGATCCCCGCCCAACGGACGAATTCCTCCGCGCCGATGACGACGGCGATGACCTCGACAATGCCCTCGAATTCGGCCTGAACCGCGACCCGGCCGCCGCGGACGACAGCGGCATCATCCTCCGCGTGGAACCAAACGCCGACAATGACCTCGTCACCACCCTGACCTACCTCCGCCGCACGGACGACCCCACTCTCATCATGGAGGTCATCGGCGCGGACTCGAGCCGCGCGGACGCGGAATGGTCGGTCCAGCCACAGGCGCTCGACCCAGACCAATCGGGGGTCCCGGACGGCATGCAGCGCTGGAAGGGCACGGATTCCATCCCGCTGGGCGGTGCCCACCCCCGCCGATTCCTCAAACTCCGCGCCCGCTTCTCCGCTCCCTGACCCGCCCCGCAAACTCCTTCCCGAGCCATCCCATGAAACTGTCTCTCTGCTTCGCGGCGCTCTTTGCCTGCTTCCCATCCCTGCCTGCCTCGGCCCAATCAACCGGTGGCTCGCTCGCCCTCACGATCCGCGCTCAGTCGGATTCCCGACTCTCACTGCCCTACCAGCACCCTCGACTCGAAGGAGGCGAAATCGCGGGGGTCGGCGCGGCTTCGCTCACGCTCCAGGGGAAGGCATGGTCGCAAGGCGAATACACGCGACGCGACGATGGCTCGGGCCGCGCCTGCTACGCTCTCTTCCGCAGCGGCCCTCTCGAAGGTGTCTTCTACCCCATCATCAGCAATAACGAGGATACCGTCGTCCTCGACACGGGCAGCGATGACCTCCGATCCCACCCGCTCGGTACCATCGCCTTTGGCAACCGACTCGATATCATTCCCTACTGGACCATCGCGGATGTCTTCGGAGCGGACGAGGAAAGCCTCCTCATCGCTCCGCGCGTCTCGCCCCTCTTCCCCACAGACGAGGTCCTCCTCTACGACCCCGCCACCAACGGCACCAATCAGTCGCCTTCCCAGACGCTCTACTACCTCAAGAATAAGGGCTGGCGCAGCGTGGCCGCCCCGTCGGATTCCAGCGCGGCCACGATCCTCCCGCCAGGCTCGGTCTTCATTGTCCGCCGCCGCGGATCGTCGGACCTCGAACTCATCAATTTCGGCGTCTACTACCGCCAGCGCCGCGCTCTCACCATCAAAGGCGGCGGCACTGCCGGCAATGACCAGGTGGTCTCGCTCCTCCTCCCGGAACCGATCTCGCTGGACGAAGCGAATCTCGCGGAATCCACGGTCCGCCCGTCCCTCAGCCCCATCCTCCGCTCGGATGAGGTCCTCCTCTGGCGCGCGGTCACCACGGGCTTCAATCAGCCAGCCGATACGGTCCTCTACTACCGCAAGGACGCGGGATGGCTCCGCGTCGGCGACAACGCCCCCCAGGGCTCCGCCATCACGCTCGCCCCAGGCGAAGCCATCATCATCCGCAAGAAACAAGGCAGCCCCACCACGGACTGGCTCCAGCTCCCACCTCCCTGATTCCCCTCCCGCGCTTGCACGCCCCCACCCGGACAGTCACATGATCCCCCATCATGCTGACCACCCCTGTCCTCCTCGGCGACCGTTCCTATAATGTCCTCACAGGCCACGGGCTCCTCGCCTCCACCGGTTCCCAGGCCCGATCCCTCTTCCCCCTCACGCGCCGCTGCGCCATCATCACGGATTCCAATGTCGGCCCGCTCTACGCAGATACCGTAGCCGATTCCCTCCGCAGCGCCGACTTCGAACCCACCACCATCACGGTCCCCGCTGGCGAACCATCAAAGTCGTTCTCCTGCCTCGAATCGGTCTGCCGCGCCATGGTCTCCGCTGGCCTCGACCGCAAATCGTTCGCCATCGCCCTCGGCGGCGGCGTCATCGGCGACCTCGCCGGCTTCGCCGCTTCCATCTTCTTCCGCGGCATCCCCTTCCTCCAAATCCCCACCACCATCGTCTCGGTCGTCGATAGCTCAGTCGGCGGAAAAACCGGCATCAATACCCAGGAAGGCAAAAACCTCATCGGTTCATTCCACCAACCAAAACTCGTCCTCATCGACCCCGCCACCCTCCTCTCCCTCCCAGACCGCGAATACCACGAGGGCTTCGCCGAAGTCATCAAACACGCCGCCATCCGCGACGCCCCCATGCTCGACGACCTCGCTTCCCTCGCCCAAAACCCGTCCCGACTCCATCTCGACGCCCTCATCGCCCGCAACGTCGCCATCAAAGCCAGCATCGTCAGCGAAGACGAATTCGAAACCAAGGACGTCCGCGCCCTCCTCAACTTCGGCCACACCATCGGCCACGGCATCGAAGCCAGCGCCGGCTACGGCCAATTCCTCCACGGCGAAGCCATCAGCCTCGGCATCCGCGCCGCCCTCTCCCTCTCCACACAGTTCGCCTCCCTCTCCCCTCACGACGCCCTCCGCATCACCCAACTCCTCCACAGCTTCCACCTCCCCCTCACCCTCCCAAACTCCATCCCCACCGACGCCATCCTCTCCAAACTCGCCCGCGACAAAAAATTCGACCAAGGCCACATCAAATTCATCCTCCTCAACTCCCCAGGCCACGCCTTCGTCTCCTCCGCCATCACCCTCCCATCCTGCACCTCCGCCATCAACGCCCTCCGTACCCCGCCGGAGTTGTAACAGGATAGCGACCCAGCAAGCACCAGGCCTGCCAACCGACCGCCTGCCGGGGAAAACAACGCCGGCTCAGCGGCCCAGCGAGCATTCCCGCTCCGCCGCATCCTCCTCGGGCTCTCCACCAGCCCCACAGCCGATCGACTCGGCCAGCGGTAAGCAGCCATGTCGCGGGCCGCCCAGCCCCCGCTCTGCGGACGGCGCACCCACAAGGCACGCCCAGCAAGACATGGCCCGGAGCCACCGCCGCTGCCCAGCTGCAACATAACGCAGCTCCGAACTCCGCCACCAGAGGGCACCACCAGCTCTCCGCGTCCCGCCCTTCGCCGCCTAAACAACGCGAATTCCAGCACCCGAAGTCGATACCCATCCCGTCGCGCGCGTTCGCAATTTCCCGGAAAATATTACACTACGCAAAGACGGAAAATGCAATTTCCTTCCACCCGCAAAACACCAAACCTATCCCCAGGAAAGTACACCAGTTTCCCACGAAAGAGCCATGCGACAGACGGGCTTTCCGGGTCCTGAACGGTGCAAAGAAGCTACACAACACGCAGAACACCAACGGGTCCCGGAATTCGCAACCAACTCTCGGACAAATCCAGAAACAACCAACCACGCTCGAACCGCTTACGCTTTCCCGTAGTTAGACGAAATCCGTTGTCATCAGGCGAATTCTTTAACTACAAGAGCCTTAAATCCTGAGCAAGACACCATGCCCTGCACGAAACGCTCCACCAATGATCCCGCCGCAGACTGTGCGGTAGGCATGGTGGACGGCCAGATCGTGAGCCCTCACAGAGAGCTTCCGGGGGATCTGGAACTTCCGGAGTGTGGCGGAAGCGGTGCAGTTTTCACACGACTGGGCAGAGACCACGGCACTCGCAGGACTCCGTCCGTTGATCAAGGTGGAGGGAAATGTGAAGCGCCATCTGTGGGGCATCTTGAGCTTTGTGAAGCATCCGATCACCAACGCCGCGACGGAGGGGGCAATTCCATGATTCAGAGCCTCAGGCTCAGCGCACGGGGGCTGCCGAATTCCGCTTTGCCGAGAACCCGCGTTCTGTTTCATCTCGGCAGACGCAGTTCCAGATGTCTTGATGCGAAACCTATGAAATCCCCAATGAGCCAAATTCCCTGACTTGACTATGAACAAAAGTGACTTGTATTCCACTCCAGCGCTCGCTACCTACGCAGGTCTGGGTGTGTCCATATATTCAGCTGTAAATGATAAGTTGTGGGCAGCGGTTTTGGGAATTGCCCTTGGTCTTTTGGTTATGATAGGTACGTCTATGAACAGGGAGAAGCGTGTGCGTGAATTGAAAAGTGAAGTGGAAAGTAAAAATAGGAAACTGAAAGAGCTATCAGATATACTCAAACAGTTGGAGAAACAATCTGATGGCAGAAGGAAGAAAGTCTTCTCCAATTGGCATAAAGTAAGTCATAGTGTTCGTGATTTCACAACTCAGATCGTTGTACTAGGACGCGGGGCGAGTACTGATACTCTTGCTCAAGAACTCAAGCTGCAAATAGAGGCTCTTTTGAATGTGTCGTCCACTATTTTTTCGGAGCTTACTGGACATGACTGTATTGCTTCATTAATGGTTTACGATGAAACAAATCAATTAAGTACTAGGTTTTATAGTTCTAATGCCCCGCCTGATAGAAGTGGAAATCAAAGCAGTCCAATTTCTACGACACGTGGTATAGTGGGGAGTGCTTTCGCCGAGGGCGATGCCACGCGGTGGACTCTAGGGGACCTAAGGTTTATACCTATCAGAAAAAATTATGAAAATTACTACCGGAGCGGCTTGACTATTCCATTTAAGGTAGGGCGTCGGTACGCTGGAGTCTTAAATATCGACTCACTTATAGAGAGGAATTTCGAGAATTGCACCCTCAGAGAGGCTGGATGCGCGGTTGCCGACGCTATCGGAATAGTAATGGGTATTTTAGATCTTTACACCAAGCTAAATCGACCATCGACTGATGTAGATCAAACAAAACAAATCGATAACCATGAAATTAAAGCTCCCTGATTTGAATGAGGATGTATTTCCTGTAGCTCCCTATCTTCTCGCTGCCAGAATTCCATTCATTTGGTTATCTGATGGATTGGTCGAAATCATGAAGCGTTGTGAGAATTTCGACGTAGAAGTGGCCTTTCCTCATTTTCCGTTGGGCGCGGAGGTCGGCGCCCTCTCTAGGGATGAGGGTAGCGAGGAGACGGTGGATTAACTAGGAGCATCTGTAAGTTTCCCCTCTCATGAGACAGTTTGAAATGAGAGTGTCCGGGTCGGAATCACCGAACCGAATCAATGAAGAAAAGCGGACTCACCGAGAGCTAGGTCGTGGCGATCCTCAAGGAAGCCGATGGAGGCCTGAAGGTCGCCGAAGTATGCCGCAAGCACGGCATATGCGGGATGGCATGGAGGGTGCGAGTCCCGCCATGTCGCTTCGCTCCGTTGCCAGCCGACCTACTACAACTGGAAGAGCAGATACGGGGGCCTGGGCGTCTCCGAACTCAAGCGCATCAGGGAACTCGAAGCCGAACACGCCAAGCTCAAGCGGATGTATGCCGATCTTGCGATGGAGAACCACGCGCTCAAGGAACTCCTCGAAAAAAAGCTCTGACGCCAGCCGACCGCCACGAGGCGGCCGGTTGGCTCATCGGGGAACAGAACCTTCCCGTGTCGCGGGCGTGCCGGCTGGTGAAAGTCGGCCGCACCACGTGGTATCGACCGTCCCTGCCCCCCGACGACCGGGACGCCGAGGTCATCGGGCGACTCAACGAGGTTGTCGGCAGGCACGGCCGCTGGGGGTTCTGGAAGTGCTTCCTTTGGCTGCGCCAGCACCAAAACCGAACCAATGCCCGACCCGGACTCTACCTAGGAACTGTTCCGTCGAAGGGGAAGCTTACAGAGGGTCTATTTGCAGAGCGGTTCGAGATGCGGAGACTGTATGTTAACTCTTCGCCGCATTCACCCAACGGAGTCAATCCCCCTGCAAATGCCGCAGTGCCCAAAGTTTATCATCTCTCTTTATGGCTCCAGCACTGACAGACCTGCCTATCTAGATATAAGGAGAATAAATTGATATGACTATATTTCACAAGCGACGATGGGTGCGATGGCGGCCGGCGCTTGCAGTGCCTGAGACTGAGAGCCCTATTAGTATCCTAGGTACGGTTGAAACTGTACTATCGGTCGCGATTCTTCTTTTTCTATGGCCAAGAATCGGTCTCTGGCACATACTGATCGCGATCCCGATGGTACCGATGTTCATGTTTCGCACCCCGGAATCAACGAGATTTGGTCTGTCAATTCTGGCAACTGTCGGGAACAGTATTTTCGATATCTGGAGGCGTCCATCGGGATTCGTGATCAATCGAGAGTCGCAGCAGTGTGAATCCGAGAATTCGCCCTCCTATCGCACCAAGGGGACGCGCGCTGATCGAGATGCTATTACCACATTCATTGCAAGTCTTGCACTCTACTCAATTTTATTTCCTGTAGTCACGGTCACAGCTACTGCCATCAAACTTGCGGCTGGTCTCGTATCGTTTTTCCGTCATCCAGTAGGATCCTTAGCCGCGGTTCCAAGTAACTACTATCGGTACTGTCTATGCATGGACTTCTTAACGACTCCAGAGTCGATTCCCGGAGCATCCTCGGTGGCTTTATCGCCGAATTCCAGCGTGAAAGTTAGGCAAGAGGTATTGGATGTGCTGGTCCCATATGCAACGCTTGCAAAAGCGTGGAAGATTCATCGAAAAGCGCTATTCTGGCCGGCTGCAATTGTATTTTCTCTTGTTGTTGTCGCCCCTGCTATGACGTATCGAATCATAGTGAAAGCCAGTTTCGTTGTGTATTGGCCGATTTTGTTGTCGTCCATGAACTATTTCCACGGTGACGTGCGTGTGATGCGGCGTCATGTGATTTCAAGTACATCTGCCTCTCTGCAACGGGGATTCGCAATCGTAATCGCAGTAAGTTTTCTCTCCAAAGTAGTAGTTTTTTCTGCGCTGTCACGTTACATTACAAACCAAGATTTACCGCGAGCAGCAAGGGTGCTTGTTGACAGAGTGCTCGTGCCAAGTAGCGTCCCTTGGTGGCAGTGGGCCGCCGTAGCCAACGCAGTGTGCGCTTGGATGACTTATTTTCTTTTGAGGCCAAAAAAAATAGGATTGCGTCGTCTTGCGATGACTCGATGTGTTGCTGTGGCGTCATCGATTTTAACTATTTATTGCGCAGCCGTTCATTACAATTTCCTCAGCGAATACTGGGCTGCTTTTTGGAGCCTCCGAATACCCCCGGTAGGCGAATGGTGGCCTCATTAGAATTCAAACGCGAGAAACCATCAGGTACTGAAGAGACTGCATTTAGGGAATAAAAGAAATTTTTTCGCTGCTGAATTTGCTGAGTGGTTGATTGCTTTTGGTGAACACGGAACAGTGCTTTAACGGAGACCCTGGATCTCTAATCGTTCTACGCACAGTCGCCTGGTATTTCTTCACCCCGGAAGGCCACCGATGTCATCTTCGATGGCTAGCAAACGGTTGTCACCGTGTTTGTGGGATGCGCTGTAAGCGTCACCCGGAGCACCACTAGCCACCGTGATGCAAAGGTGTCGGACTATGGCATCTTTGACTTTGGCTACGCGCAGTGAACGACCGCAGCTTCTGCGGCGGGATGAAAAAGGGCGGGTACGGTTCAGCCGCGAGCGGCGCGAATTCCTGCTTGTGGAGTTCCATCGCAGCGGGGGCAGTGCCGCGGTCTTCGCCCAGATGGCGGGGATCAAGCACCCGACTTATGCCGGATGGCTTCATGTGCGTCGCCGCGGGGGCCGGCGGCATGCGCTGAAGTATGCGAGGACGCCTCAGTGGGTTGAGGCTGTTCCGACCGTTACCGATTCGGAAGGCAGCGGGTGTCATGGCGGGGCCCCCGGCGCTCTGAAGGTGCATCTGCCGGGTGGAGCCTTCCCCCTGTGTCTGCCCCGATCTCTAGGCTGAGCAGTTCTGATTCTCGATGGCGTGTGCTGCTCCTGCTGCTGACGAGGTCGAGCCCATGAGGCCCATTCCACTTGGACGTCAGCGTGGTCTAAGTGATGATTGCATGGCCGGGCCGTCCGGTTCCGGGCATCGGAAGTGCTCGCTGCTCTGGAACGGCACAGGGCGTCTTGAGGGGCTCGTATCCAGCGGGGTGGACGCCTGCACGGCAATGCATCACACCCGCTCAGCATGAACGGCATCCACGACTCCGGGGTGCCGCTGCGTTCCCGCAAATCCCTGAATTCCCTCTAGCCTCGGGCGATCGTTCTTGCTACGTCGTAAGTGGTACGCCTACGACGTCTTATGCCAGCCAAAAAGAAATCCGTCACCCAAGCTCAGGGCAAGACTCTTGAAGCTCAGCTTTGGGATGCCGCCGACAAGATGCGCGGAGCCGTCCCGCCCACTGACTACCAGCACGTCTGCCTTGGTCTGGTGTTCCTGCGCTATCTCTCCGCCGCCTTTGCCCGGAAACACGCCGAACTGCTGGAGACTCCCCACGCTGACGCCGAGGATCCGGAGGAGTATCAGTCGGACAACGTCTTCTGGGTGCCGGAGGAAGCCCGCTGGTCAACCCTCCAGTCCCATGCCCGCGCATCGGACATCGGGAAGCGGCTCGACGACGCCATGCGGGCGATTGAGCGGGACAACGACACGCTCAAGGGCGTGCTGCCGAAGATCTTCGGCAAGGCAGACTTCAGCGCCCAGATGCTCGGCGGGCTGATCGACCACTTCACCAACCTCAACCTCACCGGCGCACCGGAAGACTTCGACCTGCTCGGCCGGGTCTACGAGTTCTTCCTCGGCGAGTTTTCCGCCATGCAAGGCAAGGCGGGAGGGGAGCAATACACGCCGCGCTCCATCGTCACCCTGATGGTGGAGATGATCGAGCCATTCAAAGGCGGCGTTTACGATCCTTGCTGCGGCACGGGCGGATTCTACGTCCAGTCGAACCGATTCGTGAAAGCCCACTCGGGCCGGATTGATGACATCGCGGTCTACGGGCAGGAGCGCAACCCGGAGACCTACCGGCTCGCCCGGATGAATCTTGCCATCCGAGGGATCTCCAGCGACATTCGCTGGAACAATGAGGGCACCCTGCTGAAGGACGCCCTGCCTGACTCCCGCTTTGCCTCGATTCTCGCCAACCCACCCTTCAACATCAAGGAATGGGGTGGAGATTTGCTCCGCGAGGACGCCCGCTGGCGCTTCGGGGTGCCGCCGCTGGGGAACGCCAACTACGCGTGGCTGCAGCATATCTACCATCATCTCACGCCGGACGGCTACGCGGCGGTGATCCTTGCCAACGGGTCGATGAGTTCGAACAGCAGCGGCGAAGGCGAAATCCGCAAGGCCATGATCGAGGGGGACGCGGTGGACTGCATGGTGGCAATGCCGGGCCAATTGTTTTTCGGCGTCCAGATCCCGGTCTGCATCTGGATCCTCGCCAGGGACAAGAGCGGCGGCCAGCACGGCCAGCGAAAACTGCGTGACCGCCGCGGCGAGGTGCTCTTCCTCGATGCCCGCAAGCTCGGCCACATGATCAACCGCACTCAGCGGAACCTCTCCGACGAGGACATCCGCCGCCTCGCCGAGACATACCACGCATGGCGGGAGGGCCGTGCCTACGAGGACGTGTCAGGCTTCTGCAAGTCGGCTGGGCTGGAGGAGATCCGAGCCCACAGCCACGTTCTCACCCCGGGCCGCTACGTCGGAGCCGAGGATGCGGAGGACGATGGCGAACCCTTCGAGGAACAGATGCCGCGCCTCGTCGCCGAACTGCAGGGTCAGTTTGCGGAATCCGCCAAACTTGAAGCCGCCATCCGCGCCAACTTAAAAGGACTCGGCTATGAGTGATTTCCAGCTGACAAAGGATCCCAGCTATCAAGCCCTGGTTGACCGAATTTCGGCGGTTTACGCCCATGGTCAGTTGCAGGCGCATCGGACGGTGAATGAGCACCTCACCCGGACTTTTTGGCAAATCGGGCATGACATCGTGGAATACGAGCAGGGCGGCCAAACCCGTGCTGCCTACGGCCAGTCCCTGATCACCAACCTGAGCCGCGACCTCCGCCTCCGCCACGGCAAAGGCTTCAGCCGAAGCAACGTCATCCGCGCCCGCCAGTTCTACCTTGCCTACCCAAAAGGTGCGACGCTGTCGCACCTTTTGAGCTGGTCCCACGTCGTCGAGCTGCTGAAGCTCGACGACCCGCTGGAGCGCGGCTTTTACGAGCAGCAGTGCGCGCGGGAAAAATGGGCGGTCCGGGAACTGCAACGCCAGATCAAATCCTCCCTCTTCCTCCGCCTCGCCGCCAACCGGGAGAAGCCGCACGTCCTCAAGCTGGCCGCCGAGGGTAACATCGTCAGCCAGCCGGACGATATCCTCCGGGATTCCTTCGTATTCGAGTTTCTCAAAGTTCCCGAGCCCTACCATTTGGCGGAAACCGACCTAGAAACCCGCCTCTGCAACCACCTCCAGCCCTTCCTTTTGGAACTGGGCAAAGGCTTCACTTTCGTCGGGCGGCAATACCGCATCACGCTGAACAACACCCATTATCACGTCGATCTCGTCTTCTACCACCGCCACCTCCGCTGCTTCGTCCTCATCGATCTCAAAATGCACGAAGTCGAGCACCACGACATCGGCCAGATGAACCTTTACCTCGGCTACTTCGCCGCCGAGGAGAATGGCGAGGGCGACAACCCTCCCATCGGCATCATCCTCACTCGGCACAAAGACGAATTGCTTGTCGAATACGCCACCTACAAAATGGACAGCCAGCTCTTCGTCCAGAAATACCAACTCTACCTCCCCGACCGCGAGGAACTGCGCGGCCAGTTGGAGGCCGCCCTGCAGGAAGCCGTAGAGCAGGAGCAGGACATTCAACTGGAGGACGAAACATGATGAAAGGCCACACGGAAAAAATGCCGCGCCTCATCGCCGAACTGCAGGCCGAGTTCGCAGAGTCAGCCAAACTGGACCAGGCCATCAACGCAAACCTGAGGGGGCTGGGATTTAAATGAGTGCTGGTGCCGACGACGGCTCACCAACGAGGCTCTCGGATTCGCAGTTCGAGGAGTGCATGGGCATTTCCCTGCACTATTTGGAATCGAATCCATTCATTCGGAACCGGGACATCCGAGCGGTCGCTTCAATTGGTTACGACCAAGCAATTCACTTCTTCAACCGCGCCATCGCCGAGGGTCGCCTTGCCCGCAAAGGCAGCGGGAGTGGAACACGATATGTTCTCGCACATGGAAAGGAGAAAGAGCGATGAGCAACGCTTCGGGATGGAAGGAGACCACGCTTGGTGCGGAAGCGGATTTGCTGACGGGATTCCCGTTTAAGAGCGAACGCTACAGCGATTCCCCTGACACCATCCCTCTGGTTCGCGGCGACAACATTGTTCAAGGCGCGATGCGGTGGGATGGCGTCAAACGATGGCCTCTGGCCGAACGTGGCGATTACGCATTGTATGAGCTTCGCGAGGGCGACGTGGTTCTGGCGATGGACCGTCCTTGGATTGAGGCCGGACTGAAGTATGCGGCGATTTCCAAACACGACCTTCCATGTCTGCTTGTTCAGCGAACCGCGAGACTGCGAGGCGGCCCGAAGTTAGACACTAGATTTCTTCGCTATCTAATCGGGAGCCGAGAGTTCACGCAGCATATCCACGCCATCACCACGGGCACCGCAGTTCCTCACATCAGCGGAAAGCAAATCAAAGACTTCACGTTCATGCTCCCACCCCTCGCCGAGCAAAAAGCCATCGCGGCGGTGCTTGGGGCTCTGGACGACAAGATCGAACTGAACCGGCGGATGAACGCGACGCTGGAGGCGATGGCGCGGGCGCTGTTCCAGAGCTGGTTCGTGGATTTCGACCCCGTCCGCGCCAAACTCGACGGCCGCCCCCCCGCCGCCCTCGACCCCGCCACCGCCGCCCTCTTCCCCGAGCACTTGGAAGACTCACCGCTCGGCCACATCCCGAAAGGGTGGGAAGTGAAAACAATTGAAAGCCTGTGCGATGTCATCACGAGTGGTGGAACGCCGGCGCGAATGAACAAAGCCTACTGGGAACCTGCTACGGTTCCGTGGTTCAAGACCGGCGAATTGCTGGACGGTCCGCTCATCGACGCAGAAGAATCGATATCCGAGGAGGGGCTAGCCAACTCCTCGTGCAAGCTCTGGCCAGCAGGGACGATTCTCTTTGCGCTCTACGCCTCTCCGACAGTGGGCCGATTTGGCGTTCTCACAAAACCCGGCACTGCAAATCAGGCGGCCGCGGCTCTGATTGCGAAGCCCGCTTACGGAGTGCCCTTTCTCATGGGCCTTTTGTATGAAGCTCGTGCGGAACTTCAGCGCGTTGCCGTTGGAGCCGCCCAACAGAACATCAATCAAGGCGTGCTGAAGAATCACGTTGTGGTCGCGCCGCCGCCGGCCTTGGCAAAAGCCTACTCCGACAAGGTAGCGCCGTGGTTTGAGCAACGGATCAAGCTGGCAGAACAATCCCGCACCCTCGCCACCCTGCGCGACACGCTGCTGCCGAAGCTGCTGAGCGGGGAACTCCCAATCCGAGAGGAATCGCTATATGCCGAGAACCATCGAACAAGGATTTGAAGACTTCCTGTCAAAGCTTAAGCCGCAGAGGGCAGAGTCGGAGGCAGCGAAGAGTCACCGAGCCTCTATAGAAGCGTGCCTCAAGAACAACTTTGGGTTGAAGCGGTTTGTGCGCATTGGTTCTTTCGGCAACTGGACAAGCGTTTCAAGGCACAGTGACGTTGATTACCTAGCATGTTTGCCCACGGATCAGCTCACGCAGGTCTCGACCTCCACATTGGTAAAGGTGCGCAATGCGCTAGACATTCGGTTTCCGAACACCGGAGTAGCGGTTAGCTGTCCGGCTATCGTTGTTCCGTTTGGAACGAGAAAGTCTGAAATTACGGAGATCGTTCCGGCCGACCATGTGGGAGAGTCTAATGGATTCAAAGTTTACGAGATCGCGGATTGTGCTGGCGGCTGGATGAAAGCAAGCCCCGACGCTCACAACGCATACGTAAAGACCGTAGATGACAAACTCGGCGGCAAAGTCAAACCGCTGATCCGGTTTTTGAAGGCTTGGAAGTTCTTCCGCGCTGTCCCGATTTCTTCGTTTTATCTCGAACTGCGCGTCGCTAAATATGCTTCTGATGAGAAGGCGATTGTTTACGACATTGATGTTCGAAATGTCCTGAAAATGCTGTGGGATGGGCAACTAGCAGCCATGCAGGATCCGATGGGCGTTTCGGGATATATTCCGGCATGTAAGAGCGATGCAGACCGTGTGGACGCCCTTTCAAAACTCGGGACGGCATTCGCGCGCGCTGACAAGGCTCGGACTGCGGCAACGAGCGAAAAAATCTCAGAGGCTTTTGATTGGTGGCGTCTTCTCTACAACGACGAATTCCCGACTTACTATTACTGACAAAAATGATTGGCGCCTCACAAAACGCTCCGAAGCAGTTGCACCGCCTTGCGGCGCAGCGGCAGCTTTATGCCACCGCCAAGCGCATCTTCGGTTGGCAGGTGTTTCTTGGCGGCCCGATTGCGATAGGTGGTGCAGTCCTCGTTCTCTTTCATCCAGAGTTTAAGGTTTACGTTGCTTCTTGGGGATTGCTAATAGCGCTCTGCGATCTCTTCTGGCTTACGCGGTGGCAAAAATCGCTGAGAGCAGAAGCGGCTCGGATTCAAGAGGCGTTTGATTGTGATGTCCTGGAATTGAAATGGAACGACCTGAAGGCAGGCAAGCATCCGGATCCTGAGTTAGTGAAGTCGCAGTCAACCAAATACGAGAAATGGGGGGACAAGATGCCAACTCTCAAGGATTGGTATTCGCCGCTGGTAGACGAACTCCCGCTTCACGTCGGACGAATTATCTGCCAGCGGGCCAACTGTTGGTGGGACTCCACACAGCGTCGGCACTATGCCGCATGGCTCGTCGGAATTGTTGTTTTGATTTTTGTCATCGTCTGCGCCCTTGCGCTGAACGGTGGCGCGTCGCTGGAGGCACTCCTCCTGAAAGGAATTCTGCCGCTTGCTCCGGCACTCTTGATTGCTCTGCGGCAATTTACTGAGCAGAGGGAAGCAGCCGACCGGCTCGATAAGCTAAAGGACCACTGTGGCACAATTTGGAAAGCAGCACTATCAGGAAAGTCGAAGTCAGCCATCACCGATATGTCACGAAACCTCCAGGACGAGATTTTAGAAAACCGCCGAAAGGCACCGCCGGTGCTGGACTTCATCTTCAAACGACTGCGAAGCGAATATGAGGCGAGCATGAATCACGCTGCCGATGATTATGTCTCCGAAGCGAAAGCCGCTCTCAAAATCAGCTAACCCATGAGCCTCAACGAATCCATCGTCGAAGACGCCGCTCTCGAATGGTTCGGGGAGCTGGGCTATGCGGTCGGGCACGGGGCCGCCTTCGCCGGGCTACGGCGGGCCAAGCCTCCTCTCGCGCCCGTTAAACCGGCGGCGGAGTGGGAGCCGGAGCGAAGCGGAGACAGCCGAAGGCAATCGTTTGGCGAGGTGGTGCTGGTGGGGCGCTTGCGCGAGGCCATCCGGCTGCTGAACCC
Organism: Verrucomicrobiota bacterium; assembly: GCA_039795165.1. GTDB lineage: Bacteria > Verrucomicrobiota > Verrucomicrobiia > Verrucomicrobiales > V1-33 > V1-33. The sequence continues at coordinate 42,848 of JBDKER010000005.1, forward strand.
GGCCATTCCCGAGGGGGCCAGGGCAACTGTTCGGCAATACCGAAGAGTTCAAATTTCAACCGGAAGGGAGACGATGCCATGAAGAACAAACCGGAGCCTGATTCAGACTTGATCCTCTATCTGACCGAGGATGGGCGGACGCGCCTGCAGGTGCGGCTAGAGGGGGAGACGGTGTGGCTTTCGCTCAATCAGATGGTGGAGTTGTTCCAGCGGGACAAGTCGGTCATTTCCCGGCACATCAAAAACGTGTTTGAGGAGGGGGAACTGGTCCGGGATTCAGTTGTTGCAGAATTTGCAACAACTGCCGCCGACGGGAAGACCTACCAAGTCGAGTTCTACAATCTGGACGTCATTATTTCGGTGGGCTACCGGGTGAAATCGCGGCGGGGCACGCAGTTCCGTATCTGGGCCACGCAACGGCTGCGGGAATACATCGTGAAGGGCTTCACGATGGACGATGAGCGGCTCAAGAATCCACCGGGCAAGGGGCACATTGACTACTTCGATGAATTGCTGGAGCGCATCCGGGACATCCGCTCCAGCGAGCGGCGGGTGTATCTGCGGGTGCGGGAGATTCTCGCGCTGGCGGCGGACTACGAGCCCACCGAGCCGGAGACGCAGGTGTTTTTCCAGACCATCCAGAACAAGCTGCATTTCGCCGCGACGGGGAAGACGGCGGCGGAGTTGATCGCGGAACGGGCGGATTCTTCCCAGCCGAACATGGGGCTGACAGCGTGGCGCACCGGCGTCGTGCGTAAGGGGGATGTGACGGTGGCCAAGAACTACCTGCGCGAGGATGAGATCGAGGAATTGAACCGGATCGTCGTGATGTTCCTGGATTTCGCGGAGGATCAGGCCAAGCGGAAGAAGCAGATCTTCCTCCAGAACTGGGTGACGCGGCTCCATGATTTCCTGAATCTGAATGAACGTGCCATTCTACCCGATGCCGGAAAGGTGAGCCGCGAGGAGGCGCACCAATTGGCGGAGGCGGAGTATGAACGCTTCGCCGCCCGCCGCCGTGAAGCACTGGAGGCACAGGGCGAAGCGGACTTGCTCGGACTACTTGATGCCGAGGTAAAGAAGCTGCCGAAACCGAAAAAGCCCAAGCCATGAGCCTCAACGAATCCATCATCGAAGACGCCGCCCTCGAATGGTTCGAGGAGATGGGCTGTGCGGTCGGGCACGGGCCGCAGCTCGCGCCCGGTGAACCGGCGGCGGAGCGGGATTCGTTTGGCGAGGTGGTGCTGGTTGGTCGCTTGCGCGACGCCATCCGGCGGCTGAACCCGGCCATTCCCGAGGAGGCGCGGGAGGAGGCGTTGCATGGTGGCATTCTCTCGTATCAACCTGATATTATCACCTGACCATGTCGACGACGATTCCACAGATTGATGCCCTGCTGAATGTCCGCTCTGAGGACGAACACTTGGAGTTCAAGGAAGCGACGAACAACTTCCACTTTGAGGAGTTGGTGGATTACTGCGTGGCGCTGGCGAACGAAGGCGGCGGGCGGATGCTGCTGGGCATCACGGACAAGGTGCCGCGCTGGGTGGTGGGGACAAAGGCCTTCGAGGTGCCGGAGCGCACCGTGGCGGGCATTTACGAACGGCTGCACCTGAAGGTGACGTTTGACGAGCTGGCGCATCCGGCGGGCCGGGTGCTGGTGTTTCATGTGCCGTCGCGTCCAGTGGGACAGCCGGTGCATTACAAGGGGCGTTACCTGATGCGCGCGGGCGAGGAACTGGTGCCGATGACGCCGGACCAGCTGAAGAAGATCATGGCCGAGGGCGAGCCGGACTGGGCTTTGAAACCAGCGATGACTGAATGCGACGGGGAGAAGGTGGTGCAGGTGCTCGATACACAGAGCTACTTTGACCTGCTGCATCTGCCTTACCCGGCCACGCGGGAGGCGGTGCTGGAGCGCTTCGCCAGCGAGCGGTTGATTGAGCGCGCTGGCGGCGCATGGACCATCACGAATCTGGGCGCGATCCTTTTCGCGAAGAAGCTGGAGAGCTTCGACCGGCAGGCCCGCAAAGCGCCGAGGGTGATCGTCTATGAAGGCACGAACAAGCTGAAGACGAAGCTCGATAAGCCGGGCACCAAAGGTTACGCGGTCGGCTTTCAGGGTTTGGTGGAGTTCATCAACGGGCTGGTGCCGTCCAACGAAGTGATCGAGCAAGCGCTGCGGCGGGAGGTAAAGATGTTCCCCGAAATCGCGGTGCGCGAGCTGGTGGCGAATGCGCTGATTCATCAGGATTTCAACGAGTCCGGCACGTCGGTGATGGTGGAAATCTACGATGACCGGATGGAGATCTCGAATCCGGGCAAGCCGTTCATTTCGCCCGACCGGTTCATTGACGAATACCAGTCGCGCAACGAACGACTGGCGGACCTGATGCGGCGACTCGGCATCTGCGAAGAGAAGGGCAGCGGCGTGGACAAGGTGATCCAAGCGGCGGAGGCATTCCAACTGCCTGCGCCAGACTTCCGCGTGGGAGAGAAGCGCACCTCGGTGGTGCTGTTTGGGCACAAGGATTTCGAGGACATGGATCGGAATGACCGCATCCGGGCTACTTACCAGCATTGCTGTCTGCGCTATGTGATGAATGAGAAGATGACAAACCAAAGCCTGCGGGAGCGCTTTCGGCTTTCGGAGAAGAAGACCGAATCCGCATCCCGGGCCATTCGGGATGCTGTGGAGGCCGACAAGATCAAGCTGGCCGACCCGGAGCAGACCTCGCTGCGCTACCGCAACTATGTGCCCTTCTGGGCCTGATTTTCATTTAGACGCAAACCGCCAAACCATGCCCGCACACGCTCAATCCCTTGAAAATGCCCGGTTTGGTCATTTAGACGCAAACCGCCGGTCCTGATGAGCCTCAACGAATCCGCCGTCGAAGACGCCGCTCTGCCCGGGTTCGGGGAGCAGGGAGGGGAAAGAGTGAAGAGTGAAATCGGAAGGGTGAAATCATGGGGTGCGTTTCCTATTTCACTTTTCGCCATTCAATCATGTCCGAGTGCGGAGTTGAGCGTGGCGGCGCTGCGGGAGTCCATGGACGAGATGGACCCGATGGACACACCGAAGAAACCAAACCCAAGATAACGCAATGCCCAGACCACGAAAGAACTCTGGCTCCGAGCCGCCCTTTAATCCCGCGGCGCTCCGCGCCATGATGGAGCGCACGCTGGGCGGTCTCGGGCCAAACAAGCGCAGCGACGAGGCGCGGGCACAGGAACTCGTTTATGACGCGATGGAGGCATCCACCTGGGAGAGCAGGCTGCGGCTGGTGCGGCAGGCGTTGGAACTTGACCCTGAGAATGTGGATGCACTGCTGATGCTGGAGGGAGCGTCGGATTTCAAAGGGGAGGAGCGCATCGAGGCATTGCGCGGCATTGTGGCGGCCGGTGCGAAGCGGCTGGGGAAAAAGGCGTTCAAGGAACTGGTGCCGCATTTCTGGGGATTCATCGAGACTCGCCCCTACATGCGGGCGCGGCAGGCGCTGGCGTCGGCCTTGCACGAGGCAGGCCGGCTGGACGAGGCGGCCCAGGAATGGGCGGAGATGCTGACTTTGAACGAGAGCGACAACCAGGGCGTGCGCTACGAACTGCTGCCGACGCTGCTGGCGCGGGGCCGTCTCGACGACGCCCGCGCGCTGATGGAGCGATTTAGGGACAAAGGCGAGTGGAGCGTGGTGTTTGCCTGGAGCCGGGTGCTGGAGCGGCATCTCTCCGGGGATGATGCCGCCGCCACGAAGGCGCTGGCCGTGGCGCGGAAGCAGAACCCGCACATGGAGGCGTATCTGAAAGGCCACCGCAAATTGCCCAAGAACCTGCCGGGAAGCTACAGCCCCGGCAGCAAGGAAGAGGCGCTGTGCTATGCCGATGTGCTGATGGCCGAGTGGAAGGCCCATCCGGCGGCAGTGGCCTGGCTCTCGGGGCAGTCCATATCGTCTAGGATGTCCATGGACGGGATGGACCGAATGGACAACATGGACGCACCCGGAGAAAACTGAATCGGATGGAACCCGAACCGCTCATCCCGAAGCACGGCGGCTACCGGAAGCTGAAGAGCTTTCAGATCGCGCAGCTTTGCTACGATTTGACGGTGCGGTTTTGTGACCGCTACATCAGTCCACGCAGCCGAACCCACGACCAGATGGTGCAGGCGGCGCGGAGCGGGGTGCAGAATATTGCGGAGGGCAGCATGGCCAGCGGCACCTCGAAGAAAATGGAACTGAAACTCACAAACGTGGCGCGCGCCAGTCTGGAAGAACTGCGCCTGGACTATGAGGACTTTCTGCGACAACGCAGCCTGCCGCTCTGGCCCGAGGCCGACCCGCGCCGGAAGGCGCTGGTGGCCCGGCGCTGCACCACGGCTGACGCCGTGGCCGATTGGGTGAGGGAGGTGCATGGACCCGATGGACAGAATGGACCGGATGGACAGGCAAAGCGTCCTGCCCCGTCCATGCCGTCCATGCCGTCCATGCCGTCCATGCCGTCCATGCCGTCCATGCCGTCCATTCGGTCCACCTACCCCGAGATCGCGGCAAATGCCGCGCTGGTGCTCATTGGTGTGGCCTGCGCGCTCTTGGACCGACAGATCGAAGCTCAGGCGGCGGCATTCACCGAGGAGGGTGGATTCACGGAGCGGCTGCACCGCATCCGAACCGAAAGGAAAAAGTATGGCCCTCGATGAATCCATCGCCGCCGCCCTCGCATGGTTCGGGGAACTGGGCGGGGGAAGAGTGAAGAGTGAAATCGGAAGAGTGAAATCATGGGGTTCATTTCCTATTTCACTTTTCGCCATTCACTCTTGGCCGAGTGCGGAGTTGAGCGTGGTGGGGTTCAGCGGCAGAATGGAGGCTTCGGTATGATCGAGATTGAAACCATCGCCGACTTGGAACTTCTCCGGGAGTCCGTGGACCTAGAGTGCAAGCTTGCCGCTGGCCGCGATGGTCAGGGTGCGGTGCCGGAGGATTTCTGGCCGACTTACAGCGCCTTTGCCAACACGCAGGGCGGACTGGTTGTGTTGGGGATGCGGGAGAAGCAGGGGCATTTCTCCGTCGAGGGAATCGCCAATCTGCTGAAGGTGCGAAAGGAACTTTTTGATTCTCTGAACAACCGCCAGAAGGTGAGTGTGAACCTGCTGACAGACGCTGCAGTGCGGGAGCTGATTCTGGATGGGAAAACGATTCTGTTGATCGAGATTCCGCGTGCTCCACGAAAGCAGCGACCCGTTTTCCTGACCACGAACCCGCTGGGCGGCCATACCTACCGCCGACTGAACGACGGTGATCGCCCGCTTCCTGACGATGAGGTGAAGCGCATGCTGGCGGAGCAGGTGGAGGACAGCCGGGATGATCGCATTCTCCGGGGCTATGATTTTGACGACTTGGATGCTGCGACGTTCCGATCGTATCGGCAGGTCTTTACGAACCGCGATCCGGGCCATGTCTGGAATGGCTACGAGGACCGCGAGTTTCTGCGACACATCGGCGGATGGCGTAAGGATCGCGAGACGGGCGAGAGCGGGCTGACGCTGGCGGGTTTGCTCATGTTCGGCCAGATGGTGACAATCCAGGAGGAACTGCCGAACTACATGCTCGATTATCAGGAGCGACCGGAGGCGAGGACGGAGGTACGCTGGATCGACCGTATCACCCTGGACGGGAAATGGTCGGGCAATCTCTACGATTTTTACCGCAAGGTGTATGTGAAGCTCACGGCGGATTTGAAGGTGCCCTTTCGGTTGGAGAAGGGAGAGCGCAAAGAGGAGACGCCCGTGCATGAGGCGCTGCGCGAGGCGCTCGCGAATGTGCTGGTCCACGCGGATTACTCCGACCGGGCCTCGGTGCTCGTTGTGAAGAGTCCGGACATGTTTGGTTTCCGCAATCCGGGCTTGATGCGCATTCCGGTGGATGTGGCACTTCAAGGTGGGGAGCCGGATTGCCGGAACCGGACGCTGCACAAGATGTTCCGGCTTGTCGGTGTGGGTGAGCAGGCGGGCTCCGGAATTCCCAAAATCTATCGAGGCTGGGCGAGCCAGCACTGGCGTGCACCCGCCCTCTACGAACGGATTGAGCCCTACAACCAGACGCTTTTGGAGTTGCGGATGGTGGATTTGTTGCCGGGGATGGTCGTGACTGCTCTCCGAAAGGCGTTCGGGGTCAAATTCGATGCTCTCGGCCAGAATGAGCGGCTGACCCTCGCTGCGGCGGCTTCGGAGCGGGTGGTGACTCATGCCCGGGTGAGGGAAATGACGGGGTTGCATCCTTTCGACCTGACGCGGATGCTGCAAAACTTGGTGCGGGACGGTTTCCTCGAGGCCCACAACCCCGGGCGCGGGGCGGTCTATTGCCTGCCCGGAGCAGCGCTGCCGAAACCGGAAGAAGTGTTCGGAGACGGCTCCGCACAATCCGTTCCTGCCTCCGCACATTTGACGGGCAGCTCCGCACATTTGACGGGGGATGCGGCCAGCGATGACCATCGCGATGCCAACGGGCGCCTGCTGACCGAGCAACTCGACGCACCCGTGATCGACTCCCTCAAAAAGCTCGTTCCGGCCTTTCGGGAAAAACTCGAAGAGCTGGCTGCCGAGCCAAGAGCCAAAGGAAAACTGCCCGTGGAAACCATGAAGGCGGTCGTGCTGGCCGTCTGCTCAGGCCATTACATGACGCTGAGTTGCCTTGCCGAACTCGTGAACCGGGACTCCGATGCCTTCCGGCAGCAATATCTCAAGCCGCTGGCGAAAGATGGAAAACTGCGACTGGCCTTTCCGACAGCTCCAACTCACGCGAAACAAGCCTACCGCTCAGTTGATTAATCACACATGTCCCTCACCAAATCCATCGTCGAAGACGCCGCTCTGCCCGGGTTCGGGGTGCAGAGGGGTAAAAGGGTGAAGAGTGAAATCGGAAGAGTGAAATCATGGGGTGCATTTCCGATTTCACTTTTCACCCTTCACTCTACTTCATCCGTCGTCGCCCTGATTGACGTGCTGCTGCCGACGCTGCGGAGCGGAGATTTCGACGTGGCTGATCCAAACCTATGAGTACACAGAGCATCCAAAGTCAGGACATCAGAATCGCCGAGGTATTTCAGGGGTTTTATTCGGTGCCTGACTACCAGCGGGAATATGTTTGGCAGTCCGAGCAGGTTGAGCAGTTGCTGACCGATATCTTGGGCGAGTTGAATGGCTCCGACCCTGAGAGGGCACCGGAATACTTCATCGGCAGCATTGTGGTTTGTCCGGGAAAGGACGGCGTTTTCGACCTCATAGATGGGCAGCAGCGCATGACCACGCTCTTTCTAACTCTGTGTGCGATACGCGATCGGTTTGAAGCTCTTGGCGACAAGGCTCCCGGTGCGCTCCCGCCCCAGATCTCGACTACCTCAACTGACGCACATGGGCGCGATGTCTTCCGTTATCGTCTCGATTTGCAGTATGAGGACAGCGGCAACGTGCTTCTCAGAATTGCCAACAAGGACAAAGACTTGGAGTCGATCGGTCGGACGCGGTCCATCGGAAACATTCTGAATGCCTACGGCTCAGTCACGGCCTTCCTGACACAGCAGTTTGGGGAGAACACGGATGCTCTTCGGGTGTTCTACGGCTACTTCATTAACAAGGTGAAACTCATCCGAATCCAGACGGAGGATGTCGCCAAGGCGCTCAAAATCTTTGAGACCATCAACGACCGTGGCGTGGGCCTTGATAGCATGGACCTGCTGAAGAACCTGCTGTTCATGAAGTCGGATCAGGACGAGTTCGAAGCACTCAAGAAAGTTTGGAAGGAACTTCAGGACACCATCTTTGAGGCGGGCGAGAAGCCGCTTCGGTTCCTCCGCTACTTCATCTTCAGCCGCTACAGCGTAGAGGTGTTGCGAGAGGACGAGATTTACGGGTGGTTCTCCAAGAACCAAAAGCTGTGCGGCTATGCGGAGGATTCGCTGACGTTTGCCAAGGAACTGCTGGATGCCGCCAAGGCTTATGGCCTGTTCCTCAAAGGCTGCGACCCTTCCGGTAAGCAGCGCCCCGAATTGCAGAGCCTTCAGTTCCTCGGCGGCAGCGCGGCGAGGCAGCATCTCATTCTTCTGCTGGCGGGCCGTCACCTGCCGGATGTTTTGTTCAGCCAGCTGGTCCGCGAAGTCGAAAATCTGTTCTTCGTCTATGTGGCGAGTCGGGAGAACACGCGTGACTTCGAGCGAAACTTCGCCCGTTGGGCACCGGAGTTAAGGAAGGCGAAAACAGCGGAGGCGCTACAGCAGTTTTTGCAGGAGCGCATTGAGCCGTCGAAAGCCGCGCTGTCCGGCAGGTTTGATGATTCTTTCAAGCGGATGACTTCCGACGAACTTCAGGTTTATCGTCTGCGCTACGTCCTCGCGAAACTGAACCAACACGTGGAACTGTGTGCCTACGGCGAAACCGAAGGCACCCGATGGTTGAAGAACTACGTGGCCAACGAGTTTCAGATTGAGCACATCCAGCCGACGAATCCGTGCCAGGAAGCCATTGACGAGTTCGGCCCTGTAAGCGCGCCGGCCATCATCAACCGGTTGGGGAATCTCGTTTTGGTCGAGAAGCCAATCAACGCATCGCTCGGCAATAAACCGTTTTCAAAGAAACGATTGGTCTATCCACAGTCGAAGTTGCTGCTGGTTCACGCCATTTCTGAGCGCCCGAAGATTGGTGCGAACACGAGCATCGACCGTGCAGTTCGCGGCCTCGAACCCTTTGCGGAGTGGAATGAAGCCTCTGTGACCGCTCGCCAGACCAAACTGGGAAGTATGGCCCGAGAGATTTGGAACGTTCCCAATCCCAAGAAGAAGTAGGAAGCCATGAGCCTCACCAAATCCATCGCCGCCACCCTCGAATGGTTCGGGGAGAAGGGCGGTAAAAGAGTGAAGAGTGAAATCGGAAGGGTGAAATCATGGGGTTCATTTCCTATTTCACTTTTCGCCATTCACTCTTCTTCATCCGTCGGCATCGTGTGTGACAGGCGGTCTCCCGATCGCCTGAGCGGCGACAGAACCGTCCCCGCAGTCGAGGAAATGGTAGCCTCATCCTAGTTTTTTGCCTACAGAACTGCCATGCCCGGCCTTCGCGAATCCGACTTTGAAAATGTGGTCCTCTCCGAATTGGGGACGCTGGGGTTCAATGTCAGAACGGGGGAAACGCTGGATCCGGACGTTTCTGGCGAGCGCGAGAGCTACCACATCGCGATGCTGGGCGGGCGGCTGCGCGAGGCGGTGGCACGGATCAATCCAACCCTGCCACCGGACGCGGTGAACGCAGCCGCGAATGCCGTCCTTGATCTCCAGCTGACCGAGCTGGTGCAGGAAAACCAGCGTCTACACCGCCTCCTCGTCGATGGTGTCCCGGTGGAATACATGAGGGGTGGTGAAACGATTCACGACAGGGCGAAGCTGGTCGACTGGAAGGATGTCCGCAACGAATGGCTGGCGGTGAATCAGTTCACGGTGGTCGGTGCGAACAAGCGCCGACCGGACGTCTTGATTTTCCTCAACGGTCTTCCCATCGTGGTGATCGAGCTGAAAGGGCCGGAATCCGCGAGCGCCGACATCCAGTCCGCCTACAACCAGATCCAGACCTACAAGGCGGACATCCCGGCGGTGTTCCGCAGCAATCTCATTGCAGTGGTCAGCGATGGGTTCGCCGCCCGCTATGGAACGATCTCGGCGGACTTCGATCGCTTCATGGCGTGGCGCACGGTGGACGGCGAGACTCTGGTCGATCCGAAGAGCGCCCTGGCGTGGGAGACGCTGGTTCAGGGACTGCTGCGGCGCGATGTGCTTCTTGATCTGCTGCGCTACTTCACCGTGTTCGAAAACGACGGGCGCTCGGTCATCAAGAAGACGGCGGGCTACCATCAGTTCCATGCGGGACGCAAGGGACTGGCCAAGGTGCTCCGGGCTCTGAGCAGCGATGGCAAGGCCGGCGTGGTCTGGCACACCCAGGGCTCGGGGAAGAGCCTCCTCATGGCGTTTTTCGGCGGAATGCTGATCCATCACGACGAACTCAGGAACCCGACTCTGGTCGTGCTGACCGATCGCAACGACCTCGACGGCCAGCTCTTCGCGACCTTTTCACGCTGCGCCGACCTTTTCGGCCAAGTGCCGCAGCGGGTGTCGGAGGTGGCGGAACTGCGCCAGCTTCTCGACCGGCAGGCTGGTGGCCTCATTTTCGCGACCATCCAGAAATTCCGCCCCGAGAACGGCGATTTCCCGCCGATCACGGACCGGAAGAATGTCGTGGTCTTCGTCGATGAGGCCCACCGCAGCCAGTACGGGTTCAACGCGAAGATCGACCTGGAGTCGGGAGACGTGAGCTACGGGTTCGCCCACTACGTCCGCAAGGGGCTGCCCAACGCCACCTTCGTAGGATTCACCGGCACCCCGGTGGAGATGGTGGACAAGAACACCAAGCAGGTCTTCGGCGACTACATCGATGTGTACGACATCACCCAGGCGGTGGAGGACGGTGCCACGGTGCCGATCTACTACGAGGGAAAGATCGTCCGCCTCAACCTCGACGATGCGACCAAGGAGGCAATGGACGCCACCTTCGATGAGGTGACGGAGGGCATGGAGGAAGGCGAGAAGGCCCGTGTGGGAGGAAAGTGGTCCACCCTGGAGGCCCTCGCTGGGGCTTCCGACCGTCTCGATGAACTGGCCGGCCTCATCGTGGAGCATTTCACGGATCGACAGCAGGCGATCAGTGGCAAAGGCATGATCGTCTGCATGAGCCGGAGGATCTGCGTGGAGATCTACAACCGCATCGCGAAGCTGCGTCCCGACTGGCACGATGCTTCGGACGACAAAGGCCGGATGAAGGTGGTGATGACAGGATCGGCAGCGGATCCAGAGGAATTCCAGCCTCATGTCCGCAGCAAGGCGGCCATGGATCTGGTGGCGCGCCGGTTCCGCGACGCGAGGGACGAATTCCAGCTCGTGATCGTGCGGGACATGTGGCTCACGGGGTTTGATTGCCCGTCGATGCACACTCTCTACATCGACAAGCCGATGCACGGTCACAACCTGATGCAGGCCATTGCCCGCGTGAACCGCATCTTCAGCGACAAGCCGGCGGGACTGGTGGTCGATACAATCGGGATCGCGACGGACCTGAAGGAGGCGCTGAGCTTCTACTCGGACCGCGACCGCGGGAACACGGGGATCGACACCGACGAGGCGGTCAAGGCGCTGGAACAGAGTCTGGATGTGCTGCGGTCGATGTTTCACGGCTTCGACTACAGTGCCGCTCTCGGCGGAGATCCTGCCGCAAGGCTGCGCACACTCGCGGCGGCCGTTGATCATGTCTTCGGTCTTGAGGGCGAAGGTGAGGATGCGGTCAAAAAGGCCCGGAAGCGATTTCACGATGCCGTGGCAGCAATGGAAAAGGCCTTCAAGCTGTCATCAGGCCGCGACGAGGCTGCCGTGGTGACGCTGGAGGTCGCCTTCTTCTCGGCGGTGAAGATCGCCATTCGGAAGCTGGAAAGCGAGTCAGGTGGCAGCTTCCGGGCCCGTGATCTGGACGCGGCCATCGAGCGACTGGTCAACCAATCGGTGTCGTCCACCGAGATCATCGACCTGCTCAGTGTGGCGGGCGTGAAGAGCCCGGACATTTCGGTGCTCAGTGAAGAGTTCCTGCGCGAGATGGCCGGGCTTGAGCACAAGAACCTCGCGGTGGAGGCGCTGCGGAAGCTCCTCGAAGGCGAAGTGAAGAGCCGCACCAGGACCAATGTGGTGAAGGGCCGCCGCTTTTCGGAGAGGATCGAGGAGGCGATGGTGAAGTATCACAACCGGGTCATCGACGCCCTCCAGGTGATCGAGGAACTGATCAAGGTCGCCCGGGATCTGCGCGACGAGCCCGAGGACGGGCTTACCAGGGAAGAGGTGGCTTTCTACGACGCGCTCGCAGACAACGGGAGCGCGGTGGAACTGATGGGCAACGAGGAGTTGCGTGTCATCGCATCAGAACTGGTCAACACCGTGCGTGATAATGTCGGGTTCGACTGGTGGAAATTCGATGCCCGACGGAAGAAGATCCGGGTCGCAGTGAGGCGCATCCTGAGAAAATACGGCTACCCGCCCGACCTTCAGGATGCAGCGATCCGGACAGTCGTGCAGCAGGCTGAAGCACTTGCGGCACAAATCAGGTGATCAGACGAAAGGTTGCCGGCTACTCCACATCGGACCGGGCGTTCGTTCGCGGGTTTCCCGCTGGTGATGGCTGAATGATTGAGTCGTAAGCCCATCAGTAACCGCGTCTGGTGTTTCTTTCGCCATGGGTGGACGGTGGCGGCATGAGACGATATACCGATGCTGAACGTCGCCAGGCGGTGATGGATTTCGAGTGCGGTGGCATCCGTGCCGCCGAGTTCTGCCGTCGCCGGGGCATGAGCAGCGTGAGCCTCGCTCAGTGGTGGCGCTACTCCGGCAGCACTCACTCCGTGCCGGCGGCAGTCCCGCCATGGCTCCCTGTGGTCATCGCCTCAGCGGGCCCGCCGACGGAGGACTCCGGCGCGGTCTACGTGATGATTGCTGGGCAGGGCTGGCAGGTTCAGAGCGTCGGAAGTGCTCGCTGCTCTCGAACGGCACAGGGCGTCGTGAGGGGCTGGTATCCAGTGGGGTGGACGCATGCACGGGATTTCACCACACATGCTCAGCATGAACGGCATCCACGACTCCGGGGTGCCGCTTCGTTCCCGCAAATCCCTGAATTCCCTCTAGCCTCAGGGGATCGTTCTTGCTACGTCGTGAGTCGTACGCCTACGACGTCTATCGGACTTATGCCAGCCAGAAAGAAATTCGTCACCCAATCTCAGGGCAAGACACTGGAAGCACAGCTTCGGGGTGCTGCCGACAAGATGCGCAACAACGTAACATCTAGCGTCCAAACATGAATACTCGCAGAAAAATGCTCCAGAAAGTGGCGACGGGGGCCGGTGCTTTGCTCGGCACCAGCTTGTTTCCAGACACTGCCCGCGCTTCGGAAAGAGCGATCATTCAGGCGCCCGGCAGTCCGAAGCGGGTAATTTTCTTTTTACAGAATCACGGCTTTGACCCGTTGACCTGCATCCCCAAGGACCTCAACAAGGAAAGCTGCGCGCTCGACGGCTTGACGCTCGAAACGCCCATGCAGGCTTTGGAGCCTTACAAAAACAGGATGCATATCATCACCGGTTTGCATGGCCGCCATACGAACCCGGGGCACAGCGCGTATTTCGGGGCGCTGGGCGCTTATCGTGGTGGCACGGGCGTGCCTCCTTCCGCCGCGACCATTGATTATGTGCTGAGCCGGGCGTTGCCGCAGACCATCATGCCGCCGCTGTGCATCGGCATGGAATCGCTGGACAGCATGAGAGCACGCCCGACTCTCGCCACGCTTTCCGCGTCGGGGCCGAATCAGCCCATCTTCATGCATTGCGATCCCTCCATGCTCTACCAGATGCTCTTCGGCAGCATCGCTGAGGGTGCCATTAAGCAGCACTACGAAGCTCGTGCCAATGTGATGCTGGAAGTGGAGCGCGCGGCTCAGCTCAAAAACAAAGGGTTACCGATGAGCGACGGCGAGCGCTATGGAAGGTATGTCAGCGGATTTCGGGAACTGAACGGATTGACCGAAAAACTATCCGGGATTTCGGATCGGCTCGAAAAGTTCGCCCCGAAACTCGATGAACGTTACACCAATCCGAAATTTGAAACCGACTGGCATGACGCTCTATTGGAAATCGGCATCGCAGCGCTGCAAGCGAACCTGACCAATGTCCTGACCATCGCCTCCGGTTGCGGTGAGTATTTCGGCTCGTGGAAAGGACTGGGCATCAATGAAACCGGCCACGGGCTGGGGCATGTCGATCAACCCGGCAACCCAATCTGGACAAAGATCCGCCAGTATAACTGCGAGATGCTGGTCAAGCTCATGAAAGCGCTGGAGGCCACGCCTGAAGGCTCGGGCTCGATGATGGATAACACCCTGATCGTCTATTCCAGCAATAACGCCGAGAAGCAGCATTCCGAGGGCGCGACCTGGCCTTTTGTGCTTCTCGGCAACGCGGGCGGACGCTTTAAGACCGGCCAATATACCAACATCAAAGAGCGCCCGATTAATGATCTCTACGCCACTTTCCTTCACGGAGTAGGCGCGCCGGTGGACCGCTTCAACATGGATAAAAACATGGCGAATCTCCACCGCAGCAAGGTCGGCCCCATCGAAGAACTACTGGCATAAATGATCATCTCTGGTTTGATATGGCGCGTGGTTGTTGTCGCGAGCGCGCTCTTTTCCGTTGCTCACAGCAGCTCGGCGGAAACTCCCGGCGGAGCATCGGATGCCTTTCGGCAGAAGGTGCAGCCTTTCCTCGATGACTACTGCCTGAACTGCCACGACGAGGAGACCAAAAAGGGAAATGTTTCCTTGGAAAATCTCACCGATGTTTCCGCTGACAATGCCAGTATGTGGAAACGCATTTGGGAACAGGTCGCCCTCAAGGAAATGCCTCCGAGGAAGAATTCCAATCAGCCCAAACTCACCGAGCGCCTGGAACTCTCGACATGGATCACCGCCGGGCTGAGCAACGCCATGAAGGACAGGGGCGGGTTCACCGATCACATGCGCCCCAGCAAGGGCAACCATCTCGATCACGACCTCCTTTTCAACACCAAGCTGGAGAACCTCGAACCCGCTTCAACTCCCGCGCGGATCTGGCGCATCCACCCTCAGGAACAACTCGTCCGTCTCAACGACCTCATCTGCCTCAAACGCAAATACAATCCCGAGCGTCCCGGCTTGTGGACTCACGGCGACCACATCCCGTCGAACCTGGAAGGGGAGACCAAAGTCTATTTCGGTTTGGATGGCTATCTGGGGAGTTTCAGTGATGCCTACAACTTTGGCGTCAGCGGTTTTCAGTCGCCTCTGTCCATGGTCAGGGACCACGGCTTGCGCAATTACCCCTTCCTTTACTCCGTCAATAGCGCCGAGGCGCTCCAGCTTGCCAGCATCGCGGAAAAGGTTCTGCGTTTCATGGCCAACGGTCCCGCAGCCGAGCCTTATCAGTTCGCCGATGAAATCGAAAAAGTCCCCGACCAATACCGAGGCCTCAATATCATCTTCTACAAAAACGGAATCTTCCGTCCGCTGACTCCGGTGTATGAGCTGATGAACACCCCCGGCGTCAGCGACGAGCGTCTGCGCGAAGTCATCCGCTTCCTCTTTGAATCCCTCACCCTCCGCCCGCCGAGTGAAAACGAGACCGCGCTCTACTTGGGAATCGCGAACAAATCCATCACCGCACTCGGCAAAGAAGAGGGCGTCTTCCTCGGCCTCGTTCCCATCTTTCTCGACCGCGATGCCCTCTTCCGTCCCGAGCTTTGTGAAAACGGGAAACCCGACGCACACGGTCGCGTGATGTTGCATGGCGACGAACTCGCCCTCGCCGTCAACGCCGCCTTTTCCTACATCCGCCCCGAGAACGATCACCTCCGCACCGCCCTCGCCGAGGGACACCTCAAAACTAGCGAAGACGTCCAGCGCGAAGTCACCCGCATCCTCAACGACGAGACCATCCGCAAACCACGCATCCTCCAATTCTTCCGCGAATACTTCGAGTACGACCGCGCCGCCACGATTTGCAAGACGAGGCAGTCCATCGAGGGACAGGGCGCGCATTATGAATCGCACCCCGCAGTCATCAACAGCATGATCGCCAATACCGACGGCCTCATCGAAATCATACTGCGGGAAGACAAAAACGTCTTGAAGGAACTGCTCACCACCGACCGCGTCATCTACCAGCCCTACACCTCCGTGCGGCTGCATCGCGGCATGACCACCGATATCGCTTACTTCATCAACAGGGGGAAACCGTTCGTCCCCATCAGAGTTTACGACAAAAACCTTGTCGCTAAAGGCGATGAAGAACGGATGGAGCACGAAGTTCGCAATCGGAACCAGCTAAACCACATTTTGCCCAACCCCGCCGAGCCGGTCTACGTGCGTCAGTCGCAATTCGACAACGGCATTTTCCCGCCTGCCAAAGACGCCCTCAAAGCCATCACCACCGTGGACACCAAAGAGCGCCTCGGCATCCTCACGCACCCCATCTGGCTCGTCGCCCACTCCGATGCGATGGACAACCACGCCATCTCACGCGGTCGCTGGATTCGCGAGCGCCTGCTCGGCGACGCCGTGCCGGATATCCCCATCACCGTGGATGCAAAATTGCCCGATGAACCCGATTCGACCATTCGCCACCGGATGCGCGTCACCCGCGAAAAAGATTGTTGGCGCTGCCACCAAAAGATGGACCCTCTCGGCCTGCCTTTCGAGAAATATAATCACCTCGGAATGCTCCTCGACACCAACCCCTCCAACAACTGGGGCCACCCCGTGGACACCACCGGCGAAATCATCCTCAGTGGCGACCCCACCCTCGACGGCCCGGTAAAAGACCCGCTGGAAATGATCCAAAAACTCGCCAGCAGCGAACGCGTCCAGCAAGTCTTCGTCCGCCACGCCTTCCGCTTTTGGATGGGTCGCAACGAAACCCTCAACGACGCCCCCGTCTTGCAGGCCGCCCACCGCGCCTACCGCGACAACAACGGCAGCATGAAAGCCCTCCTCACGTCCCTCCTCACCTCCGACGCTTTTCTTTATCGCAAGAATTAGCCCGGGACAAAATATCAGATGAAAGCAAAGAAACTGACAATGAAGTCATTCAGGTGACCTTACGCTTTCCTTGCGTTTTCGTTGATGCCGACCGCGATTGCCGGTGCGGGCTGGAATGCTCCCCAAAAACTGATCCATGAGTTATGAGAGTCCCGGCGCGTGAGCGCCACCGACTCCCATGAAAGGAAATCGACATACCCCGGAAAAGATCATCAGAAAGCTGCGGACTGCCGAAGAGGCGTAAGCGTCACGGCGAGCGCCTCCTGACGTGTCACGTTCTGATGCTGTTCCCGCAGCTTTTTCAGGCGGCGCGCCGGGTGCCTGAAGTGGAGTCGGGTGCCAGCAACCGCGGGACGTCCAGGATCTTCATTCGCGGCAGCTCGTCGAGAATTCTGCTCAGCCATTTCTGCGGATCAATTCCGCGGCGACGGGCTTACTCAATTACCGTGTAGAGGACCGCGGTCTGTCACCAGTCACTTCAAAGTGCACCACCTGCGGTCACTTCAGAGTGCACCACTTTGGAGCTGGTGTTTTCTACTGATCCGGGTGCTGCAGGGCAAGCGGGGATGCCGGGTTTTCCGGGCGCTTTCAGGGTGGGAACTGGCAGCGGAGCTGCATTCCGCTCAAAGCGGAACGCATGCCCCCTGTGTCAGGATAGTTGTCCACGCCGCACAGTTATGGTTCAAAAAGAGGTGTGCGGCTGCTGCGGATGATCAACTCAGTGCCGTGTAACGCATTCCACCTGAGGGCTGAGTGGCGATTCCTGCCCGCTTCCGCTGTTCTGTGGTTCCTGCGGGGAGAGGGGCATGCCTACGGAGAGGAGGTGCTGGTGGGGTGCTTGTGCGGGGAGGGGGGGCCTGCGGCCGAACCCGGGGATTGGTTTCCGCACGCTCGCCATTCGGAGTGGTGCCGCAGTCGTGCGACTGCCGAGGATGCTGAGCCGGGGGTTGAGCGGGAATTCGCCCCATTTGGCGAAATATGCGTTTGCGAGCCTGCTTGTCGTCACAAGTGGCGAATCGTAGTAAATCGCCAGTGATGGCGAATCGAGTTGACTTGGCTCCATAATTCGCCAAGTGTGACGAATCATGAAGATTACGCTGCAACTGACGGACGAGGCCGTTCTTGCGGAATTGGGCGGGCGTCTGGCGCGGGCGCGCATTGATCACAATGTGACGCAGGCGGCGTTGGCGGAGCAAGCGGGGGTTTCCAAGCGGACGGTGGAGCGTCTGGAATCGGGGGAGGTGGCGACGCAGCTCTCGGGGTTTCTGCGGGTCTGCCGGGCACTGGGTTTGCTGGAGCGGTTTGAGTTGCTGCTGCCCGAGCCGGTGGCTGGGCCGATGGCGCAGCTCAAACAAGCTGGCCGCAGGCGCCAGCGGGCGACGGGCAAGAAGGCGGCGGCGCGCCAGCCGAAGAAATGGACGTGGGGTGAACCGGGATGATCGCGGAGGTGCGGCTTTGGGGCCGGACGATCGGCGCGGTGTCGCTCGATGAAGGGCGCGAGGTGGCGGCGTTTCAGTACGACGCGGATTTCGCTCGCAGCGGCATCGAACTGTCGCCGCTCGTGATGCCGTTGAGCGAGCGGGTGTATGAATTTCCCGCGCTTCCGCGGAAGACGTTCCAGGGTCTGCCGGGCCTGCTGGCGGATGCGCTGCCGGACAAGTTTGGCAACGCGCTGATCGACGCGTGGCTGGCGACGCAGGGCCGCGCGCCGGAGAGTTTCAGCGCGGTGGAGCGGCTTTGCTACACCGGCACGCGCGGCATGGGTGCGCTGGAATTTGCGCCGGCGCTGGGACCGAAGCCGCGCAAGGCGTCGAAGCTGGAAGTGGACGCGCTGGTGCGCCTGGCTGGTGAGGTGCTGACGCATCGGGGCGATTTGCAGGGACATTTTCACGAAGCGGGGAAGGAGCAGGCGCTGCGGGATATTTTGAGCGTGGGTACTTCCGCCGGCGGTGCGCGGGCCAAGGCGGTGATCGCGTGGAATCGCGCAACGGACGAGGTGCGCTCAGGGCAGATCGAGGCGGGCGAGGGTTTCGACTACTGGCTGCTGAAATTCGATGGCGTGGAGGGCAACAAGGACAAGGAACTGGAGGATCCGAAAGGTTACGGGGCCATCGAGTTTGCGTATCACCTGATGGCGAAGGAGGCGGGCATCACGATGAGCGATTGCCGTTTGCTGGAAGAAAACGGGCGACGGCACTTCATGACGCGCCGCTTCGATCGCCTTGCGGGCGGGGCGAAGCTGCACATGCAGTCGCTCTGTGCGCTGGCGCATTTCGATTTCAACCAGGCCGGAGCCTACAGCTACGAACAGGCGCTGCTGACAATACGCCAGCTCAAGCTGCCGATGGCGGCGGTGGAGGAGCAGTTCCGCAGGATGGTGTTCAACGTCGTGGCGCGGAATCAGGATGACCATGTGAAGAACATCGCCTTCCTGATGAATCAGCAGGGCGAGTGGTCGCTCGCGCCGGCGTTCGACGTGACTTACAGCTACAATCCATCCGGATCATGGACCGCGGCACACCTGATGCCGCTGAATGGGAAACGGGACGGTTTCACGCTCGCGGATTTCGAAGCGTGCGCAAAGGCGGCATTGATGAAGCGGGGCCGGGCCGGAAGGATCATTGAGGAGGTGCAAGACGCGGTAAAACGCTGGCCGGAGTTTGCGGCCGCAGCGCAGGTCCCGGATGAATGGCGAAACAGAATCGGAAAGATGCACCGACTGACTTTCCCGGAAACGTGAGCCCGACCGAATCCATCGCCGAAGGAGTCGTACCGGAATGGTTCGGGGAACTGGGGAGGAAAAGAGTGAAAAGGGAAATCGGAAGGGTGAAATCATGGAGTTCACTTCCTGTTTCACTTTTCACCCTTCACTCTTCTCCATCTCTCAGCGCCCTCTGCGACAGGCGGCTCGTGGGGCGCTTGCGCGAGGCCATCCGGCGGCTGAACCTAGCCATTCCCGAGGAGGCGCGGGCAACTGCCAAGGATTCCTTGTCAGTTCAAAACCCATCGAAAGGAGGCTGAACCCATGAGCGACGAACTTTTGCCCAATTCCGAAATCATCCTCTACCAGACGGAGGATGGCCGCACCCGCATTCAGTGCCGGTTTGAGAACGAGACGCTGTGGTTGACGCAGGCGCTCATCGCAGAGCTTTTCGAGAAAGACGTTCGGACGATCAACGAGCATCTGGTGAACATCTTCGACGAGGGAGAACTACGCCGGGAGGCAACTATCCGGAAATTCCGGATAGTTCGAACCGAGGGCAAACGGGAGGTGGCGCGGGAGATCGAGCACTACAATCTGGAAGCCATTCTTGCGGTTGGTTTCCGCGTGCGCAGCCATCGGGGCACGCAGTTCCGCCAGTGGGCGATCGGGCGCTTGAACGAGTATCTGGTGAAGGGTTTCACCATGGACGACGAGCGGCTCAAGAACCCGCCGGGCAAGGGTCAGAAGGATTACTTCGACGAGCAACTGGAGCGGATCCGCGACATCCGGTCATCCGAGCGGCGTTTTTACCAGAAGGTGCTGGATATTTACGCGACGAGTGTTGACTACACGCCAAACACGGAGATTTCCCAGCAGTTCTTCGCCTCGGTGCAGAACAAGATGCATTGGGCGGCGCACGGGCAGACGGCGGCGGAGGTCATCCATGCGCGGGTGGATGCCGGAAAGCCCTTTATGGGTCTGCAAACCACGCGCCCCGGCGGCATTATCCGCAAGGAGGACGTGTCCATCGCCAAGAACTACCTCGATGGTCAGGAACTCGACACGCTGAACCGGATCGTGACGGCCTACATCGAATTTGCCGAATTGCGGGCGTTGCAGCGAAAGGTGATGACCATGCGTGACTGGATCGCAAAGCTGGATGAGTTCCTGAAACTCTCCGAGCACGAGCTGCTGGATCACGCGGGGAAGATTTCCGCCGAGCAGGCGAAGATGAAGGCCGAGCTGGAATACGAGCGCTACCGGGCATTTCTCGATTCGCAGCCGCGCGCGGTGGATTTGGATTTTGAGAAGGCGGCGGCGGAGCTGAAGAAGTTGCCGAAGCCGAAGAAACCCAAGCCACCGAAGAAATGAGCCTCAACGAATCCATCGCCGAAGACCCCGCACTGCTATGGTACCGGGGGGGGTAGGGAGGAAAAGAGTGAAAAGGGAAATCGGAAGGGTGAAATCATGGAGTTCACTTCCTGTTTCACTTTTCACCCTTCACTCTTCTCCATCTCTCAGCGCCCTGCGCGACAGGCGGCTCGTGGGGCGCTTGCGCGAGCCATCCGGCGGCTGGATTCGGGCATTCCCGAGGGTGCGTTGGCGGATTTCCCGCTGATGATGGCTCTATGTTTGAGTCCATGGATTCCGGTCGGTCTGTGCGTTGGCGCGGTCTGCCGGCAGGGCCGGGTGCGTCGGGTTTTAGGAGCCTGTTGAAAAACCGGGCCCGGCAGCGGAGCCGGAGTCCATGGTGGTTGGATGAGCGGCTGCGTGAGCGGCTGCGCCGTG
Source organism: Verrucomicrobiota bacterium (assembly GCA_039795165.1). Taxonomy (GTDB): domain Bacteria; phylum Verrucomicrobiota; class Verrucomicrobiia; order Verrucomicrobiales; family V1-33; genus V1-33. The sequence continues at coordinate 64,030 of JBDKER010000005.1, forward strand.
GGTTTGGGGGAGGGATCCCCTGCGGGCGGCGGGCCCTATTCCACAAGGCTTCGTTGCGCCGCAGTCGAAGGTCTCGACCTTCTCCTTTGTTGCGCCTCGCCTTGTGGAAGAATGCCTCGCCGCGCTACCAGTCCGGGTTTTTCAACAGGCTCTTAGCATTGCTGTGTTCTGCGGGTGTGGAGGATGGTGGCGAGGAAATGCCTGATTGCGAAGCGGTGGTGGGCGCAGGATGGGACGCTGCCCGGCAATGGGCATATGAGACTATGGCGAAAACCGAAGCGACAGTACAGGAACTGGTCGACATGATTCAGCGGGGCAAGCTCCGGCTCCCGGAGATGCAGAGGCGCTACGTGTGGCGTTCCACACGCGTGAGGGACCTCATGGATTCGCTGTACCGGGGCTATCCTTCCGGGGCGATCCTTGTCTGGGAATCGGATGAAGACGTTCCGCTTCAAGAAATGAGTGTTTCGCAGGAACGGTCGGCGACGGGAGGGTCGTGGCTGTTGCTGGATGGTCAGCAGCGTCTGACCTCGCTGTCGGCCGTGATCCGTGGCGTGCCGGTGAGTGTGAGGGGGCGCACACGTCCCGTCGAATTGCTATTCAATCTCGAGCATCCCGAGGCACTGACGCACATTACGGAAGTGCATGATGATTCCGATGAAGACGCCGGCGATGACGACGATGCCGAAGAAGCAGAGGGTGATTCATCGGATGATGAAATGATGCAGCGTTTCAATCGGATGGCGTTTGTGGTGGCGACAAAAAAGCTGCAGCAGTTACCGCACTGGGTGAAGGTTTCCGATGTTTTTCAGAGCGACGGCGATACTTCGTTCCTGAAGGCAGCCGGCATCACAGGATTCGATGACCCTCGTTATGAACGTTATTCGCAGCGGCTGGCGCGTCTGCGTGCCATCCGTAAGTATACCTACCGGCTCGATGTGCTCGAGCGGTCGCTCGACTACAATGAGGTTACCGAGATCTTTGTCAGGGTGAATTCGCTCGGGGCGAAGCTGCGGAGTTCCGATCTGGCCCTCGCCCAGATTACCGCGCGGTGGAAGAACTCGCTTTCCGTGTTCGAGTCGTTTCAGCGGCAGTGTGCCGCGGGCGGGTTTGATCTCGATCTGGGACTGCATCTGCGGAATCTGGTTGCCTTTGCGACGGGGCAGTCCCGTTTTCTCAGAGTGGCGAACCTTGAAGTGGAGAAACTCAAGCCGGCGTGGCAGGAATGTCTTGAGGGCATGGAGTTCGCCATCAATTTCATGAAGAGCAATGCCGGGATCGACAGTCCGGCGCTGCTTTCGTCTCCCTTCATGCTGATCACCGTGGCGATTTACGGTCATCGCCGGCAGTACCATCTGGGACCCGAGGAAGGGCGGCAACTGCGTCAATGGATTCTGCTGGCGAATGCCAAAGGAAGGTATTCGCGGGGGTCGAGTGAGACCATCCTTGATCAGGACCTTGCGAGCATCCGTGAAGGTGGGGCCGCCGAACTGCTGGAGAAACTGCGTCAGCAGGTTGGGCGGCTGGACATTGCTCCGGCGGAACTGGAAGGACGCAATCAGCGGAGTGCCCTCTTCAAGACCATGTTCCTTGCGTTCCGGGCGTCCGGGGCCACCGACTGGCGGTCAAAGTTGGTCATTTCACTCGACCACAGCGGCAGCCAGCATCGCCTCCAGTTCCACCATGTCTTTCCGAAGGCTGTGCTCAAGGGAGCCGTGACCACCAGAGAGGCAGACGACATTGCCAACCTGGCATTCATTGGCGGGAAGACCAATCGTTCCATCAGTGACAAGGAACCAGCGGTCTATCTCCCGCCCCTTGTGGAGAAGTGCGGGGCCCAGGCCTTCGTTTCCCAGTGCATTCCGACCGATCCCGTTCTGTTGAGCAGGGAACAATACAAAGCCTTCCTTGTGCGGCGCAGGGAACTGATTGCCGCCGCGCTCAATCGCTTCCTTGGCACAGCGCCATCCGACGGCGGCTGACGCAAGTTCACAGGTACGGCCTTTGCTGGGATTCCCTCTTCTCGGCAGCGGATTCACGTCGGCTGCTGATTCGGCAAAGGTGTGGCGGCGAGTGTCAGCACCGGATTCCCGTGGCTGCATGAATGGTGTCGGCTAAGCGCAATTTTCCGGCGAATGTTACCCTACGAAAAGACGGAACGCAGTGGATGGAGCATGCGCCTTCTGATGGCTTTGGCAATGCTGTCGAGGACACCATTGATCGTCCGGAAAACCACATGGCATCATCGGGGCGGGGATGAGAGCCTGTGCTGTGAGGAATTGTAACCCCCACAGAAGCAACGAAGAAGATTGCAATCAAGTTTTCAGACAAATTCGTGATCCGGTGTTTGAAGGGATCAAATCCTACGTCTTCCCGTAGTGATCGGGAAAACTGTTGTGAGCGGGCAAGGTCCTCTGTTACAGGGATATAGAAATGAGCAGAGGGAATCGGATTGGGAATGCACGACGCCGTCCGGCGGATGGCGGATGTCTTTGGGGTGGGGGAGCCCGGGGGAGGCAGGGCCTGATTTTCAATCCTAATCATAAGAGAGCATCATGAAACAAAATCAAAAAACTACTTTGACGAACAAGGGGATCTCCCTGCATCTTGGGCTGAATTTCATTGACCCTGACCACTACGATGGCTGGGATGGGGAGCTGGCGGGATGCGAGGCTGATGCGAGGGACATGATGGCATTGGCCAAGTCGCGCGGGTTTGCGGCCCGCATGCTGCTGCGGAAGCAGGTGACGGCGCGGGCGGTCAAGGAAGCGATTGCGGGTGCGGCGGCGACTCTCAAGAAGGGGGACATTTTCCTGCTGACGTATTCGGGACATGGCGGGCAGGTACCCGACCGGAATGGGGACGAAGGTAAATTTGGCGACACGGCGGATTCCATGGATGAGACATGGTGTCTGTATGACCGTGAACTGATCGATGACGAACTGGCGGCGTTGTATGCGAAGTTCCGGCCTGGGGTGAGGATTCTGGTGCTTTCGGACAGCTGCCACAGCGGCAGCGTCGTGCGTGGAAAAGGGGAACGTCCGTCGCGCCGTGTCCGCATGATGCCGCGCGAACGGGCGGCGGCCGTGTACGAGAAGCACCGCGGGCTCTACGATGCGATTCAAGCGGGAGTGCCCGGGACAGAGCAACTGAACATCAAGGCGACTGTGCTGCTCATTTCGGCCTGTCAGGACCGGCAGTTCGCGTCGGATGGGGACAAGAATGGCCTCTTCACTGGATCGCTGCTCAAGGTGTGGGCCAAGGGGACCTTTGCCGGGGGATACAAGCACTTCCACCACAGGATCTCCGAGGAAATCAACGATCGTCAGCAGACTCCCAATTATTTCCGGATCGGTGCAGCCAATGTCGCGTTCGAGAACGAGCAACCGTTCACGGTTTCCCCCGGCGAGCGGAAGGCGGTCGCGCCAGCCAAGCCAGCAGTCAAGAAGGCGACGCGGAAGGCTGCGGTCAAGACGCAGTCACCGATCGAGATCGTGCTCGCCGTGCTGGCTCATTATGGATATCCGAATCCTCAGCCGAAATCGCCGCTTACGAATTGGTTCAAGCGAGTGGCGAGGGAAGACGATGCTGCGGCTGTGCCTGCTCCGGGCCGCCTTGGGCTCATTGCGGCCACCATCAACGAACGGCTCGGTGTGGGGATGACACGGTCCAAGATGCTCGGCGATCACTTTCCGACGCCGCAGGTGATTGCGGATCTCGCCTGAACCTGAACCCATCCCAATTCCATGAAACCAGGACTATTCATCTTTTTCTTTGCTGCTGTTCTCCATCTCCGTGCGGAGTATCGTCCGGTGGCGTCCGTTTCCGTCGATGATGCTGCTTTGGATGACGGCACGCTGAATCCGTCGCTGACCCTCGAACTGAAGATCATCGATGATCAAGGAAAGCCCGTGGTGAAGCGGATCTTCACCCCAGTGGAAGGCACGGTCTGGACGCTGGTGGAGGAAAAGCCGACCGGGGCAGTGGCGCGCAAGGTTGACGGCGTCCGGACTCGGCCATCCTCGGGCGCTCTGGTCTCGCAGTTGGTTGCTCCTGTCCCCGACCTTGGAGATGCGGATCTCAGCAAGGGATCGTGGCGTCTCAGAATTACGGGCAAAGGCCGCAATCCTGCCCCTGCTCTCGGTTTCCTTGACGAGGACGGCAAGCAGCAGGTTTTGAAGACCATTGACCTCCCCGTCACACCCCTGCCGGAGGAGGACCGGAGTTTCCTCGAATCATTCCAGGCGGTCGAGCCCAAGCTCTCGGCTGAAAGTGGCTCGGATGGCGGGCTCTTCGGCCTGTCCTTCGGCTTCGTGTCTCCCTTCCGGGTCAATGACCGCAACGAAGTCATGGGCCTTCATGCGGAACTGGAAGGCAACTTCACGTTTGACCCGGACGATGCGCCCACTCTCTACGGTCGTTATGCAGGCAGCGCCGGTCTCCTCAAGGGTGTCGCCTTGCCATTCCAGCGGGTCATCAAAGGCAGCCTCCTGCTCGACCTCAACAGCCGCTTCGAGTCGGATCAGCAGACCGACAACTACAATGCGACCGTGGGCCTTGGGATCTGGGGATTCGTGAGCATACCAGTCCTTGATGCGGCGGCCGGGGGACTGCGTCGGCTCATCTCCTTCGGCGCACCATCGCAGGACACCGCCTCGGTTCTCACGCTCTATGCCGGATACGATTGGCTGGCCGCGTCGGAACGCGATCCCGACTTCGTGGCGCTCGGGGACCAACGGATGAGGTTCCGCGCCCGCTACCGCGTCCCCCTCGTGGAAAAGCTCAGGCTGCCCATCGTCTCCAGCACCTTCCAGATCGATGGACTCGCCGAATTCTCAGGAATCTACGACATCGACGAAGGTCGCTTCCTCCCGGAATGGCTCACCTCGCTGGAATTCACTCCCGCAGAATCCAACAATGCCAAGGTCGCCTTCGTCCTCACCTACCAGGCCGGCCGCATCCTCCCGACCTTCCTCGAAGAGAATGCCCTCCTCGCAGGCTTGCGCATCAAATGGTAATGCCTCCGCCCAGCCCCACCACTCGCCCCACCGCCCACCGGAACTCGTTCATGACGGGTTCACGGCACGGAATGAACGAGCAGAGCCCGCGCCACTGCGTCATCGTCCCGCAGTCATTCTATCTTGGCGAGTTCCCGGTTACGCGGCGCCAGCAAACCCACTTTCGAGTCCAAACGGTACTCATTCCACGACCATCCTGACGCGGTTGGCGATGATTGATGAGAATTGTCGGCGCACCTCTTATTTCCCCTTCCGCTGGAGGTGTTTTTCGAGGTCGACGATGTATTTCTGGAGTTGGGCGGAGGGTTTGGCGGAGTTGGCGGCTTTGAAGCGGAGGAGGGCTTCTGGGAATTTCTCTTCTTCGAGGAGGAGTCGGCCGAGGCGCTGGAGGGCCTTTGATTGCATGTCCTTGTCTGAGAGTTTGCTGGCGCGTTCGAAGAAGGAAGAGGCCTTTTCGCGGACGCCGGAGGCGAGGTAGTGGTCGCCGAGGAGCATGAGGGCTTGGCCGTCGAGCGGGTTGGCATCGACGATTTGCTCCATGATGCGGGCGGCTTCGTCGTTGCGGCCTTCGGCGAGGGCCATGCGGGATTCGAGTTTGAGGAGTTGTTCCTTTTGAGGGGCGTCGAGGCTGGTGCCGCCGAGCGAGCGGATGGTGCTGATGAGGTCGCGGGATTCGATGCGGGCGTCGGCGGCCGAGAGGAGTTCGGCTTCGCGGAGGGCGGTGGCGATGTCGCGGGTTTCCTCGGTTTCGAGGGCACGTTTCCATGCGTGGAAGGCGAGGGCTGGTTGCTGGCCGCGCATATAGACATCGCCGAGAAGGCGGAGGTCCTTGCCTTTGAGTTTTCCGGCGCGGGCGAGGATTTCGAGGTTTTCGGTGGCCCGGGCGGTTTGGTCCATGGTGACGAGGACCATGGCCTGACGCTGGACGAAGTCCGTATTGTCCGGCTGGTCGCGGATCATTTCGTCGTAGAGGGCGACGACTTCCGTGTACTTCGATTGTTCGACGAGGGCACCGATGAGTCCCGTGCGCCAGTCATTCTTGTCCGGTTCGAACATGAGGGCCATGCGGAAGGCCTGTTCGGCGGCCACGGGTTTCTTGCCCGAGAGTAGAGCGTGGCCGTAGAGTCCGTAGCTGACTGGGTCCGTGTCGCCGAGTCGGATGGCAGTGGAGAGCGCCTTGATGGCACCCGGGTAATCCTGCGTCTGGTGGAGCACGTAGCCGAGGGCGCGCCATGCGCGGCGGAAGTCGCGGTATTTGAGAATGGCCGACTTGTAGTAGGTTGCGGCGGCCGGGAGGGCGTTCCGTTCCACGGCGACCTGGGCGAAAGTGAAGTCGAGGATACCCGATCCAGAGCCATCTGGTTTGATGGCATTCTTGATGGCCATGGCGGCTTCATCCTTTTTGCCTGCGGCCATCAATTCCTGGAACTGGGTGAGGATGGTTCGTTCCTCGTCGGTGATTTTTGGTTCTGCTTCGCTGACCTGGCCATAATTGCCGAGGAAGCGGGAGACGAATTCGCGGTCCTTCCAGACGTCGAGAGGGTAGGCGGGAGCGATGGTCTGCGCGCGGGCGGCGGGGACGAGCGCGGAGCCGGCGAGGGTGGCGGCGAGGAGGAGAGAGCGCATGGGAAAAGGGATGCGGTCAGCCCTGGAACGAGAAGGGTTGCTGCATTTTGAAGGCCACCGGTTTGCCATCGCGCACGCCTGGCTTGAAGCGCCACTGGCGGACAGCAGTCATGCAATTGCGGAGGAGTTCCGGGTGATCCGATTCGACTGGGCGGACTTCGGCGACGGCACCGTCCGGTCCGACGATGAGGAGGAGCTTGACCTTGCCGGCGACGCCTTTGACTGGCTTGGGATTGACCCTCGTGGTCACGGTGGGTTTGTTGTCGAGATCGGAGGAAGAGATCATGGATCCCGACGAGGCGAGAGAACCGCCGGGGAGGCCCGTGCCACCGGCGAAGCCGACGCCACCGAGGCCAGCGGCGGAGGCTCCCATGCCATCGCCTGCGGAGCCGCCGAGGGCCGAGCTGAGATCAGAAAGGCTGAGGTTGGCCATGGCCGGGGCGGCGTCCTGGGCTGAGGCTGCCTGGCTGAGGGAAGCGACCTGTTCCTCCGTTTCGCTGGGTGGGGGAGGTTCGTCCTCCGCCTGCGGTTCCGGTTTGTTTTCCTGTTTTGGTTCCTCCAGCTGGACATTCTCCACGACCACCTTCTTGGGGCCTTCCGGGGCAGCGTGTTTCGGCATGAGCATGCCACCGAACAGGAAGATCACTAGGTGGGCTCCCACGCCGATCATGAGAGCGAGGAAGAGCCGGGGGCTTTTCTCGGGACGGTCAGCGGCGCGGCGGGTGCGGTAATCCGCGTCCGGCGGCAGATCTGCGGCGGGTTTGCTGCGGATGAGGAAGGCCATGGGAATGATGAGGCTGAGGTTACTTGCGTTCCACGGACAGACCGACATTGCTGATGCCGAGCTTCTTGATTTCATCGACTGCCTTGACCATCTGCGTCCAGCTGGCGTCGCCATCGCCATTGACCATCACCTGGCAGTCCTTTGATTCCGCTTTGAGGGCATTGAGTTTGACGCTGAGCTGCGGTGCTGCGACCTTCTCCTTGTTGAAGAACATTTCGCCATTGGCCATTACTGTGACCGTGGCGGTGGCCTTCTTCTTTTCAGCGGGAGCGGCTGCCGAGGCAGCGGGAACCTTCACCTTCATGCCCTCGTTCTTCGACATGGAGAGCGCCATGAGCGTCATGGTCGCGAGCAGAAAGAAGACGATATCGATGAGTGGAATGATCTCGATTTTGGCGACCTTTTTGGCCTTCTTCGCGAATTTCATCGGGTGAATCAGGCGGCTGCTTCCTGACCGGAAGCGAGTTCATGAGTTTCCGCGGAGATGATGCTGCGGGCGCGGGCCTTGAGGAGTTTGTCACCATTGCGCTGGACGATGAGTTCGAGTCGGGTGGCGGCCGTTTCGAGTTCGTGTTCCGCGTCTTCGACCATCTTATTGAGGTAGTTGAAGGGGATGAGGCCGGCCATGGCGATGAGGAGACCGAAGGCTGTGGCGATGAGTGCTTCCGCGATACCGCCGGTGATGGCCCCGCCCGCCGAGAGGTCGCCCGTGACCATGGAGAAGGTGTGCATCATCCCGGTGACCGTACCGAGCAGACCGAGGAGCGGAGCGATCGTGATCCCCGTGTCGAGGATCATGAAGCCCCACTTCATGCGTTTGATTTCCTTTGAAGCGGAGAGCGAGAGGGCATCGCTGATGGAAGTGTCGGCATGGTCGAGGGCGTAGCCGAGTGCGCGGGCCACATAGTCGGCGCTGCCATTACCGATTTTCGAGGCAGTGTCGAAATCGCTGTTTTCGCAGGCTTCGAGGACGCGGGCCACATCCTTCGGGCGTCGGCGCGTCTTTTCGCGCAGAATGAACCAGAAGCGCTGCAGGGCCACGGACGCCACGAGAATGGAAACGAAGAGCAGAGGCCACATGATGGGGCCGCCGGCGATGAAGGTATCGGCCAGGCTGTGCTTTTTGACGAACTGCTGAATGGCCGTGCCGAGCGAGGGATCGAGCGGGAGGATACCCGTGCCTGTGGTGGCGAGTTGCTGGATGCCTGGAGTCATGGTGGGGTCGAGGGTGCGGATGACTGGGTTGGTGGAGCCGGTCTGGCCCATGGCGAATCCGGCGGTGCTGCCGTCCGGCGTGGAGAAGACGGCGACTGGGCCGACGAGGGCGAAGGTGCCCTTCTGGACGACACCGGCGGCGTTGACGGCCTGGCCTTCGAAGCGGGTGCCGCCGATGATTTCGCGGAGACGTTCTGCCGAGCGCTGGAGGAGATTGATCTGGAGCGAGAACTTCTCGCGGAGGGGCATTTCAGCGACTTCCGGGGCCTTGCGGGCTGCGTCGAGTTCCGTGGCGTAGCGCTGGACCTCGGCGGGGTGCAGACGGCCTTCGAAGCCGCGGGCGTATTCGTCGAGAATATTGGAAACGACCTGATTTTCGTCGGCGCTGAGTTTATTGGCGGAGCGCAGATTGGTGATGTCGAGTTCCAGCTGATTGACTTCGATCATGAGGGGATCGAATTCGTCCTGCATGTCGCGGAGGGCTTCCTCGCGGGCCTTGAGTTCGCGGTTCAGTGGTTCCTTTTCCTTCTGGATTTCCGATTGGAGGGAGCTGAGGCGGGCGATGCTGCGGTCGAGGTCCGCTTTGGCGGATTCCGAGGCTGTGGCGAGGACCGCGGGCACCTTGGGTGGAAGCGGGGTGGCCGGGCGCTGGGGGGACTGCGCATGGGCGACCGCGGCGGTCAGGATGAGGAGGCGGAGGGAGCGCTTCATTTTACGGAGGCAGGCAGAGGGAAGACTTTGGGCGAACCGGACTTGTCGAGGACGTCGATGATCTGGGTGACGTCGCGGGCGATCTCGTTGCGGGTGGTCCATTGCCAGCCGCTGGGACCGGGCGTGCCGGTGCCCGCGAAGTCTCCGGCGAGGTTCACGAAGTAGGCCTGACCGAGGCCGACGTAGACGACCGTGACATTCGTTTCGCGGCCGTCCGGCAGCTTGCGGGTTTCCACCGCTTTGTGGAGAAGTGGGCAGGCCTGATTGACCTGGTCGATGAGTCCGACGATCGCCTGGTAGCGGGAAGCGATGGGAATGACCTTTTCCTTGCCGGCTGCGGAGTCGCGCAGGGCTTCTTCGCGGGCCTTCTGCGAGGCATCGAGCTGGGCGACGAGGATATCGAGTTTCTTTTCCTTCGCGATGGATTCGGGGACGAGAGCGACGGCTTCGCGGACGGCTTTCTCGAGGGCATCGGCCATGGCATTGACCTCCGTGGCGGTTTCGCGGATCCTTGTCTTTTCGAGGAGCATTTCCTCCTTCTTGGCGAGGGCCTCTTCCTTCCGTTTTTTGGCGTCGGCGATCTTTTCCTGGAGTTCACGGATCTGACCGTTGACCAGCTCGATCTGTCCGCGCAGCAGGGCTTTGCCTTCGTCCCATTCGCGGCGTTCGTCCGTGACGCGCTTCTCCGTTTCCGCCCATTTCTGGAGGGTTTCGCGGGTGCTTTCGTAGCTTACCGCAGGGGTCGCGGTCGTGGCGGGGGACGGAGCCGGCGGAGCGGGATTGGGAGCCGGAGCAGGCTTCTGGGCAGCGAGATTCCCGGTGATGAGGAGCAGGGAAAGGAGGGAAGGCAGGCGCATGGAGGGAGAGTCAATGCATGTATAGACGCGATCCTCTACTCTGCGGGTTCTTCGTGGTGACGATCCTGTCACTCACGATTTTGTCACATGGGTTCGGATTGACCGGAAAGAACCTGTCAGTCAGCGCCGCTGCACGGGATCGAGTGGATTGGCCGGGCTGGTGGGCGGCCCTTGGATCTGTGGGGTGGCCGCTGGCGACGCTGCCGGGGCCGCTGCGTTGGCCTTCTCGCGGAGTTCCGGGAAATTGGGGAGGATGTCGCTATAGGAAGTGGCTAGGGCGCGGTAGCAGACCGTGGCGGCGGCGGCTTTCCCCTGTCTTTCCCATTGGGAAGCCTGGGCTGCGAGCGAGAGGACCATCTGGCGGCGGAGGGAAGCGAGGCGGTGCGCTGCTTCCGGGGCCTTTTCGCTGGTTGGGTGGACGGCAAGGAAATCGCTGAAGGCCGTGATGGCCCTTTCGCGGTCCGCGTCCGTGGCGTTCGTGCGGTCCGCGTGATTGGCGGTGATCATGGCTGCCTGGAACGAGGAATCGTCTGCGAGGTGGTGTTCCGGCTGATGGGCAGCGAGGTCGAGGAGGGTGGAGCGGGCCTCCTCGAGGCGACCGTACTGCTGGAGGGCGATGGCGAGGTTGTAGCTGGCTTCAGCGGATCCTTCGGCGGTGCGGGCATTGGCTAGGGACGTCTGCGTCATTCCGAGGATTTCATCGCGGGTGAGACGCTGGAGGGATTTGCGCGGCAGTTTGCTGCGTTCCACCAGTTCCATGCGGCGGATGAGTTCGCTGCAGATGCTCAGTTGCCCCCGGACGGCGTTGCTGAAGTGGCCACTGTCCGGGTATTCATCCACGACCTTCTGATAGGCGAGCCATGCGGATGAGAATTCTCCGCTTTGTTCGAGGAGGGAACCCGTCTGAAAGTTGGCGGCTCCGGCGAAGGGCGTACGTGCGCAGAGCGAGCGGACCTTTTCGAATTTCGCGAGGGCGTCCTGCGTATCGCCCCGGGCTGCGCGGGCCATGCCGTCCTTGTAGAGACGTTCGGCCACCTCCGTGTTGCCGGACCACGGCGAGCCCTTGCTCTTCTTGAGGAGGGGAGGCCATGCGCCGGAGGCAGCATCGGCTGCAAGAAAGCAGGCAGCGCAGATGCAGGAGGCCAGCTTCACGGATTACGGAAGCGGAGTGGCGGGAGCGGGCAGGGGCGGCGTCCCGAAGAGGTCGGCAGCCGAACCGGAGGAGCCGCCAGTGGCAGCGGGAGTGGCGAGGTCCGGGCGGTAGGTCTTCTGGAGAGATTCCTCCGATTGCTTACCGTATGTCACTGTTCCGAGGCTGACGAAGACGCCCATTTTCTTCCATGGGTTGGGGACTTCGCGTTCTTCGCCGGGGTAGAGATTCTTCACGTAGCCACTGTTGGGTCCGGCGGCATCGACATGAGGCACGCCAGGTTGATCGGCGATGGTGTAGTCGAAGCTGAGCACCTGAGTGCCAGCGTTGCGGAAGCGGATGATGTGTTCCGTATTGTCTTCGTCGATGATGCGGTTGGAGACCCGCAGAGTGACGGGGTGATCTGGGAAGGAGACTGGGCGGCTGCTCACGGTGGTGCAGGAGACCGCGAAGGCAGCCGGAAGAATGAAGGCGAGAAAGCGCGTCATGGATGGGTTATGGAAAGGGTGGGATCAGTAGCGGAGGCGCAGGCCGGCCATCCACGATTCGTGGCGGTAGTCGCTGGCGGGACCGAAGTCCGCGAGGTCGAGTCGGCGGTACTCGCCGTACACCGAGAAGCGGTCATTGATGTTGTATTCGACGCCTGCGAAGAATTGCTGAGCGAAGACGAATTCGTCCATTTCGAAGACACTGACGCTGGCGGACTTTGTGGGGTCCTTGGTGACCGTCTGGGTTTCGCGGAACCAGAGTTGGGCTCCGCCGATTCCGTAGCCGAGGTATGGCCGGACCCGGCTGAGGTATGGTCCGAGGCGGGCGCGGTAGCGTTTCAGGTCGAGTGTGATGCTGCCATTCAGCATGAAGAGGACGGCATTGAGATCCGTCTGGAAGCTGACGAGGCCGTCGGCGGGGATCTGGTCGGCTGCTGGAAAGTATGGCTCGACCACGGTGGTGGGAGGAGCGCCGGGGAAGGGAGGCGGGAGCGTGGCTACGCCGAGGGGTTGTTCGCCGGGCAGGGAGCCTCTGATTTCGCTGTTCATGAAGAAGCTCTCGAATTCGAGGCCGAGTTCGAGGGGGAGGCGCTTCTGTTTCCATTGGTAGCCGACTTCGAAGCCAGCGATGGCGTTGCCGGTGTCATCGCCGGAACGGTAATTGAAAGTGCGGCCGTCCGGGTAGGTTAGTGCGAGGTTTACGCTCTGGGCCTGCGAGCTGCCGCCGAAGACGCCCACGTAGGGACCGTACTTCTTTTTGGCTTTCGCTTCGATGGCCTCCTTGAGGTTGGCTTCTCCGGCGAGGGATAATCCGCAGAGCGCAGCGGTCGTGACAGAGAGGATTCGGAGAAACATAGACGGATAGTTGAACGGGATCCTCCGTTCATAGAATTGGCATGGCGGATCCGGTAGTTGTGTTTAGAAACAAAATCGTCACACGCTGCCGGGGTGCTTTAGCTTGCGGCTGAGCTGAGCGGCGGGACACATGGAAGGAGTGATCAGAAGACATCATGTGCTGGCTGTTGGGCTCCTTGCTGGGATGGTTCCGTGGTGGCCGATGAGGGCCCAGGAAGCACCGCCGGTGGAATTGCCGAAGGTGGCGGCAGAGCTGGGGCCGGGCATGCTTGAGCCCGACGGTGCGCTGCTCGAAGGTGAGCCCGATGGGTCGCTGTGGGACCTTGTGCCTGACGAACCCCTGCCGGGTTTTGACGTTCCGGAAGATGATGAATCGCCATTGGCGCGGCAGGCGGTGGCCTTGGCACCGTCCGTGGTTTCGCTGCGGGCATGGGATGCGAAGGGCCGGGAACTCGCTTCGCGCTGCGGGGTTTTCATTGCGAAGGGTGGGCTTGTGCTGACCGAACTGGGATTGTTGGGCGGTGCCGGGAAGCCGGAATATGTCAGCGGCATGACCGGTGACGGCCGGGCCTTCCGCGTGACTTCGGTGGTTTATGGCGATGCGCAGCGAGGCTTGCTCGTGGTCCGTGTGGGTATCGAGGGCGCGCCCGTGGTGCTGGTGACGAAGGGATCGATTCCTGCGGCGGCAGCCGTCCGGGTGATGTCGCTGCATCCCGCGCGCGGTCTGACCCTTGCTGATGCGCAATGCCGCGTGGATCCGACGGTGGCGGGAGGCGGAAGTCTGGAACTGACTGGATCCGATGCGCCTGCGGCGGTTGGTTCCCCGGTGCTGGATGCGGCCGGACGGGTGGCTGGATTAGTCACGCATCGGCTGGCGCTGCGCCAGTGGGTTGGCTATGCCCATGTGGTGACGAGAAGCGATGCGGATGCGCTGGAGGGACGTTCAGGTGTGCCGCTGGGTCGGTATGCGGTGCCGGATGGAGGGGATCCGGCTAAGGATCCGGAATTTCAGCAGGCCTTCCGTCTGCTGGCCGAGAAGAAGGTGACCGCCGGGGCTCGGTTGCTGCTGCGGTTGACGTCGCGCTACCCCCGCAGTGCCGCCGTGTGGAGTCTGCTGGGTGTTTCGGCGTCGGCCCTTGGCGTGCATCGTGACGCCGTGGCATGCCAGCGGCGGGCGGCGTCATTGGATCCGGAGATATCGGTTTACTGGACGAAGCTGGCCGAAGCCGAGCGCCGGGGCGGCAGCAAATCCGGCACTGGGGCGGTTGCGGAAGTCTATCAGGCAGCAGCCCGGCAGGACCCGGTGAACGCGTCGGCGTGGCTGGGAAGTGCCGAGGGATTCATCCGGGAAGGGGAATGGCAGCGGGCGGAAGATGCAGCCCGGAGGGCGGTTGCGCTGCAGTCCGGAAGTCCGCGGGCCCTGCGTCTGCTGGGGTATGCCCTGAGCCGTCAGGGAAGGGATGAGGAAGCTGCGGCCGCTCTCGGCGAATGTCTCAAACTTGATCCAGCGGATGGGGCAGCGGCCGTGCTGCAGGCCGAACTGGCCGAACGTGCGGGCCGCAGGGACGACGCCGTGCAGATGCTGCGCCGGGCGGCCGAAAGGAATCCGCGGAGTGCCTTGGTCTGGCGCAGTTATGCGAGACTGCTGCGCCGGGCAGGACGTCAGGGCGAGGCCACCACAGCCTTCGAGCGATATCTGAAGATTGAGCAAGATGCTGCTGGCCAGTGAGGCGGTTGGGCCTTGTCAGGGTGAATGAGACCGACGCTGCAGGGAAGGTCTGCAACGAAAACGTTGCCATGGGGAGCTTTCCAGAAACGAGCGTGGGTTCTCTACTGCTGACGCCGGTAAACATCGCTCGCAGATGCCGGAAACGAAAACCCAACAGCAATCCGAAACCTCAGTTTATGGCTAAAGCAAACCTTCTCATTGTGGCCGCGGCCCTCATGATACCGGTCGGGGTATCCGCGCAATCGAACAGCAATCTTCCGGTCAGTAGGTCCGCAGGTCTGCTGCGGGTGACGCTTCCGGCCAATCAGATTTCCCTCGTGGCACTTCCCATGGTTGACCGCGTGGTCAGCAGCGGGACCGTCTCTGCGGTGGCTGGTGCGACCCTGACGCTTTCGGACGCCGCGCTGCCCGGCCTCGTGGCGGCTCCGCATTCGATTCAGCTTGTGAGCGGAGCCGGCCTTGGTGCGAGAGTCCGCATCAGTGCGGCGACTGCGGATTCCGTGACGACCGCGGCAGCGATTGCCGGGGCGGCCGCGGGCGACCAGTACATGATTGTGCCGGACGACACGATTGCCACGATTTTCGGGGCGACGAATACGGCGGGTCTGCTGGGTGGTTCGGGAGCTGCCTCGTCGGATGAAGTCTACATTCAGACGGGCGGAGTCCTCACCGGGTACTTCTACAAAGGGAGTGGACTGGGTGGCACGGGCTGGCGCCGGACTGCGAATCCTTCGGGAGCATCCGAGCCGAATGCGCCGATTGATCCTCTGACGGGAGTCTATGTGATCCGCAAGCCGGGTGGGAATCCGGTGTCGCTCGACATCACGGGATACACCGTGAGCGGGCGCCAGAAGCCGACGGTGGTCAGCGGGTTCAACATTCTCTCGAATCCCTTCACTCTGCCGACCACGCTGGGGAAATCCAATCTCAAGGACTTTGTGACTGGCGGAACGGGATCGGCCTCTGCTGACATTGTGTATCTGGAGAATGGCGGAGTCCTGACTGGATACTTCTTCAAGAACGGAGGTCTGGGCGGCACGGGATGGCGCCGGACCGACAACCCATCGGGAGCCGACCAGAGCGGTGTCGTTCTGACACCGGGTAAGGCGATCCTCTTCAAGGAACAGGCCGGCACGGCTGGCTTCACCCTCCAGGAACCGTTCACCGAGTGATTCCTGATCCTTCTGCAAACATCGATCTATCCATCAATCCTCCGAAACAACCCATGAAAAAAACTCTTCTTCTTGCCTTGGCGCTGGCCACCGCTGGCTCAACTCACGCCGTCGTCACTCTGAATTCCTCGAATTTCGGGAATGGTCTGGTGACCACCAACAATGCCGCGCTTGCGAGTGGATCGCTGCGCTTCGGTGTTTTCCCTGCGATCTTTGATTTCGCGGCCAATTCGGCTGATCTGTCTGCTCTCGAGGCGGCCTTCACGGAAGTGTATGCCTACACTGGTGCGATCAATGCGCTTTCGACTGATGGGTTCTACGAGATTTCGCGTCCGATCGACAATACGGCTTCCTTCGAAGGTCAATCCTATGCGTCCTCGATTGCTGGGCGCCCGGTGTTTCTGTGGGTGCAGAACACGGGTGCGACGGAACAGGCGATCTTCTCGTCGTCGGTGACGTGGAATTCCGGGGTGGGGCTGCCACCATTTGAAGTGAACTACTCGCCGGATGTCGGTGTGCCGGGACTGACGGTGCATGTGGGCCAGTTGGCGGTGGGACCCGATCTTGGGGCGGGAGCGTCATCGCACCGTCTGGCCGTGGTGATTCCCGAGCCATCCACTGGTCTCGCGGCGGTCTTTGGCGGGCTGCTCATGATGGTGCGCCGCCGGCGCTGAGAGAAAACCCAACTAAACTTCAGACTTTGAACTCATGAAACAGAAATCCTATCGAATCCGTGCTGCTGCGGTGGCCGCTGCGGCGGTGGCCGGCAGTGCGCAGGCCGCCTTTGTGGAAGTGTTGAATGACATCACACAGGACACGCGCTGGACGAAGGACAACGTCTATATCCTGCGGGATGTGGTCTACGTGCTTCCGCCGGCGATTCTCACGATTGAGCCTGGGACGATTGTGCGTGGCATCGAGGATGCCTATTGTGAAGGTGGAGCCATCGGTGACCAGCCTGGTTCCCTATTCATCTGCCGCGGAGCGAAGATCGTGGCGAACGGAACTCCTGATGAACCGATCATCTTCACTGCGATTGATGATCCGTATGTTCCCGGCGGTGTGGCTACGATTCCGCAGTCGCTTGCTGCGGTCGGGAGTGGTGAGGCATGGAGTTATGCGGCCAATGGATTCAAGTATCCGAAAACCAAGACGGCGGCTGCTTCCCCGAATGTGGGTGGTGCTGTGGACAACATCTTTGCGATCTCTGGTCGCTGGGGTGGGCTCGTGGTGCTGGGACGCACGCCGATTGGCTACGATGGTGACAACGATGCACTGCTGCTGCAGTATAATCCGGTGACGGGCCTGCAGAGTGGCGACGCGCCGATCGAACCGAACGGGGCCACCTCGATTCCGTCGTCCAACGATGTGAAGGGCGGGAACGGGGTTGGGTTTGCGCTGATCGAAGGTGGCTCGTTCGACACCGTGACGCTGGGGGCTGCCTTCAATAATGGATTGAGTTCATCGACATCGTTCCGCACGGCGGTCTATGGCGGCGTGAATGTCGGCGCGGCCAGTGGATCGGGAGCGAACATTGATGACAACAGTGGGGTGATGCGCTTCTGCTCGCACCGTTATGGTGGCTTCAAGCTCGGCACGGACAACGAAGTCAACGGTGTTACGCTAGGCGCGGTCGGTCGCGGCACCGTGGTCGAGTGGCAGGACGTCTTCAATAACAAGGATGACGGTTTCGAGTGGTTTGGTGGCTATGTGAACTGTCGGTACCTCTTTACGGCCTTCCAGGGAGATGATGGCTTCGATGGAGACCAGGGCTATCAGGGCCGCCTGCAGTACCTGTTCACCATTTCCGACAACTCGGGTGGGGCCAATGCTCAGCATCCTTCGGGAACTGTGACGGGCCGACTCGTGGCTGACGCCTCCGACCGTCTTTTTGAATGGGATGGATCCGAGGACAACAACAAGGGAGTGACGCCGAACACGCTGCCGCTCATCTACAACGTCACGGCCATTGGAAACCGCGGGGCTGGTGCATCACCGACGGCTGGCAGCAGTGACCAGGCCATCCTTGCCCGCCGGTCGACGGGTGGCGAATGGCGCAACGGACTCTTCGAAGACATCAACTCGAATATTCTTGGCGGTGACTCGACGGTTGGTTCATCTGCTGTGGTGGCGGCTTCCAATTATTACTTCAATACCGGGGCCACTCTTACCGCGAGCCTTGGAGGCAACACCTTTGCTGCGGTGGCGTTGAATGCCTCGGCGCTCCGCAAGAAGGGAACCGACTTTCACCGGGATCAGGCGGGACTTGACCCCCGGATGACCGCGGCCACTCCCCTGCGGACGGCGGCGACTGATGCACCTCCTGCGGATGGATTCTTCACGCCGCTGCGGCGTGCGGGAGCCATGGCCGACAGCAACATGCTGATTGGCTGGACGGGGATTGACAGTGTCGGGCTCGTTGATGCGGTCACCGTTCCGCGTCCCGAACCGATCCTTGGAGTCAGTGGCGGCAACGCGACGGTTTCCTTCGCGGCGGCTACGGTCGATGGCAATGCGGTGGTCTATGCGGTCGAGCGTTCTTCGGATCTGCGGGTGTGGACGCCGCTGGGTGTGGTCAGCGACGGAGCGGCGGGCGACACGAATGCGGCAGCGGGTCAGATCACTTGGCAGGACACAGCTTCCGTGGCCAATGGCGTGCTGCACTACCGGGTGATTCCGCAATGAGCGGGAGAAATTGACTCAGTGAAATCGGGGGCGGGTCCGGCGACGGGCCCGTCCCTTTTTTTTCGTGTGGGTGCGGGAGCATGATGCGGAAGGCTCTGCGGGCACGGGTAACGAAATTGTCACCTCAATTCACTGTCTCCCGGGGCGTGCCGCGGCATCATCGCGGCAGCTTTTTCTCCACCCAGATCCGCATGCTGATGGCTCCCCGATTTCCGCTGCTTTTCCTTGCTGCACTGATGGATTTTGGTGGTGTGTGCCGGGGTGTGGAAGAGCTGGTGCCGGGGGTGCCGCTTCCGATTGCCAAGGGTTCCGATCAGGGCGGCAACGGGCTGCGGAGCGACAATTTCCGGAATCTGGAGGCCGCCGATCATCTGCTGTCGAAACTGACCACGGATGAAGACGAGCATTTCCGGGCGCAGTTGAGGCTTTGCGGGGCTCTCATCCGGCTCGGGTCGCATGGGGAAGCGAAGCAGCGCTGGAAGACCTTTGGGCCATCGTATCAATCGCTGCTTGCGGCTGAACTGGCGATGGCATGGCAGAAGCGTGGAGAAGCGGCACTGGCGGCCGAGGCGGCGTTCCTTGCGGAGAGTTCGCTGCCTGCGAGTGACACATGGAAGACGATGCGGAGCTGTGCGTTGCTGGCCGAATTGTTCCTTGAGCAACGGAAGGAGGAAGCGGCGGCGGCTTGGTTCCGGCGCGTCAGTGATCCTCTGGACCGTCAGGGATACGAAGCGGCCTATCTTCTGCAGAAGCCAGAGGCTGATCAGATTGAGGTATTTCTGCGCAGGCCGGCCAATCAGCATTTTGGGCCGCAGGTGCGTTTGCTGTGTGGGTTGGCGGAGCGGGAAGCCGCGGCTGGGCATACTGCGCAGGCGCAGGAACATTTACGGAAGGCAGCCGACGTGGTGCGGGAGGCCCGGCATCCATCTGCGCCGCAATCGATGCCGTTGATCATTGAGACGATGCATCGGTTTGGTGTGGAGAGTTCCGTGGTGACGTCGGTATGGGAAGCGTATGTGGGCGCGTGCCGGAAGTATGCTGATGATGCCGAATGGAAAGCGCCATCGCTGGCTGAAGCGGGGCGTCTGGCTCGGCTCATGGGGATGGGGGATCGTATTCCGGCGATCCGTGAGGAAGCCGAGCGATCCTCCCGGGCGGTTTTCTTTCTGTATGCGCCCTCGTGTTGGCTGGCCTGTGCGCGCATGGCGCTGGGTGATGGGGAGAGTGCGGAGGCTGCGCGGCTGGTGAAGGAAGCGGTGACGAATGGGGCGGCCTATCCGCATCCCCGGGGACGGGCGATGGGATTGTTTGCCGTGGCACTTTTCCATGTGGAAGAACAGCTGGCGATGTCGCCCGAGACCATGGGGGAACTGATGAAGTGATCATGATTTCCGGAGCTGTGATGAGAGGTTGGGCGACGATCCGGAATAGGTCCGGGGTCATGCTGGTGACGGCGATGCTGATCGTTTCCGCGGGCGCGGGCTGGGCGCAGGAAGCGGCGGCTGGCCGGATTACGGGAACGGTGACCGATGATGATTTCGGGTATCCATTGCCAGGAGCGACGGTTGAAGTGGAAGGTCAGGACGTGGCGGTGCAGACCGACCGCGATGGCAACTTTGTGATTCCGGCGTTGCCGGCTGGTGCTTACACGCTGGTGGTGGTGAAGGATGGCTATGCCCGGGGCCGGAGCGGGCGCCTCGTCGTTTCGGCGGGGCAAGTGCGGCAGGCGGGGGTAAGTCTGGTTCAGGATGTGGAGGAGCTTCCGGTGGTGGAGGTTCTCGCGGAGGAACCTGAGGCGGCTCCGGTGCTGCCGGCGCTGCAGCTGCAGGCGGACATCACGGCGATTGCGAGTGTGCTGGGCAAGGACTTCCTTTCGAATACGGGAGCGCGCGACGTGGCTGCTGCGGTCACGAAGGTGGTGGGCGTCAACGTGGTGGACGGCAAGTTCGTCGTCATCCGGGGACTCAACGATCGTTACAATACGGTCTATCTGAACGGGAACCGGGTACCCAGTTCCGATCCCGACCGACGCGCTGTGCCGCTTGATCTTTTCCCTGCCAGTGTGGTGCAGGACATCATTACATCGAAGACCTTTCTGCCGAATCTGCCTGGGGAAGCGACGGGTGGGCACATTGTCATCAAGACGCGGAACCGGCCTGAGGAACCGTTTGCGAACTTCAAGGTTGGTCTGGGCTACAACACGCAGACGACGGGCAATCCTGAGTTTCTGACCTACCGTGGTGGCGGTACGGATATGTTTGGCAATGCGGACGAGCGGGCCCTTCCGGATCTGCTCAAGACGATTGATTACGATCAGTACTTTTTTGGGGAATCGGACAATCCTCGGAAAGAAGCGCTGGGGGCGTATGCCATGAAGACGCTGAGTCCCGAACTGGGCAGCATCATAGCGGAGCCGCAGCCGGACATGACAGTGGAGGGCAGCATTGGCACACCGTTCACGTTCTGGGGCCGCGATGCGGGCGTCTTTCTTGGATTCGATTACCAGAAGCGTTACGGATATGTACCTGACGAAGTGCAGGGCCGCGTGGGATTCCTTCCGGATGGGACCGAGCAGGAACCGTACATTCCGACCGTGGTGCGGCGTGGACTGGAGACCACCCGGGCGGGTGTCCTCGTGGGTGGGTCGGTGAAGCCGACTGATCACAGCGAGATTACGGCGACCTATTTCTTCAATCGGCTCGCGGAGGATTCGACGAATTTCCAGTATGGACGACCGCGTGGGGAACCGGATTCACCGGACTACTCCGTGCGGGAATCGATTCAGTATTCGCAGCGTCAGCTGCAGACGGCGCAGATTGGCGGTGATTTCTGGTTTGGGGACGGGCAGACGCTTTCGTTCCGGCCCTCGCTTTCGTGGAACAAGTCGTATCAGCTGCAGCCGGATACGAGGGTGTTCACGACGCGGTATGACCTGCAGCGGGCGCTTGATGGATTTACGCCGCAGTATTTCACTCAGCCGACGCCGAGTCTGCCTGCCTTGCGGAGGTACTGGGGGGAAACGTTCGATGACAATCTCTCGGTGAATACGGAATTCGACATGTTCCTGAGCGGAGCCAAGGACGCGCAAGATTATCTCAAGGTGACTGTGGGTGGTGGGATTGATGATTCGGACCGGCGGTACCGCGGGGACACCTTCACTTACGACGAACGCCTCAATGGACGGATTTATGATACCGCCGTGCTGCCGACCGCTCCCGATCCGGACAGCTTTGGTGATAACTTCACCCGGCTGAACAGGGAACTGATTCTGATCCGGGAATCGCTGGCTCCGGAACTTTACGATGGCAGTCAGCGGATTGGATCGGCCTTCGGGATGCTCGACTGGAAGCAGGGACCGCTGCAGTTTGTGGTGGGGGCCCGCGTGGAAACGACCGATTTCACAACGGATGCCACGGACATTGAATTGTATGGCAATGTGGGTGAATCCTCGAATCCGGGCACCAATCTTGTGCAGCAGGAAGACCTTGAGGAATATTCCCGCATCACTGGCGGCGAGAATCTCTACAATGCCATTCTGTCGGATGGCAGCCGGAATCCCTATGTGGCTGGGCTGACCCGTTCCAGCATCACGCAGACTGACGTGCTGCCTGCGGCGGCCTTCACATGGGAGACCTCGGATGATACGCGGCTGCGCCTTGCGGCGTCGCGGACCGTGGCCCGACCGTCCTTCAAGGAAATCGCGCCCGTTCCGTTCCTCGATATTTTCGATAATGCCATCTTCATCGGAAACCGCCGGCTCGAGATGTCGTCGATTTCCAATTTCGATGCGCGCATTGAGTATGCGAAGGGCCGGACGTCGACAGCGGCCTCGCTCTTCACCAAGATGATCGACAATGCCATTGAGCTGGAGAACGGGGCGGTGCGGCGCTTCTCGAATGTCGAGGAAGCCCAGGTCTACGGCATGGAACTCGAATTCCAGGGGTCGCTCGGCTTCCTCACGGAATCACTCGAAGACATTTCCCTCGGCTTCAATTATTCACGGATCTTTTCAAGAGCCGTGCGGGCCCGCGCCATCTTTGGAGACGATTCCCGCCGCTTGCAGGGGCAACCGGATTATATTCTCAATTTCAATATCGGTTACGACCACCGCGACTGGGGTCTCTACACCGGCCTCTTCCTCAACGTGACCGGCCAGATGCTTGCTCTCGCCGGCATCAATGAGGAATACCCGGACATCTATCAGATGCCCGTGTCCACGCTCGACTGGTCCATGTCCAAAAAGCTCGGCAAGGCCGCCAAGCTGACCTTCCGCGCCGCCAATCTCCTCGATGCCGATTTCGAACGCCGCTACGGCGTCGGCGATCAGAAAGTCTTCTCGAGCTTCCAGCGCGGCAGAAATTACTCGCTTTCCCTTGGATTTGATTGGTGAGCTGAGCGGGAACGGGTGAAGAGGGGTGCTGGATGCGGGGATTGACAGGCATGCGTGGTGGTCTGTATGAGGAATGGGATGAGGAGAGAGTTCCTGCTGCTGATATTGTGCTGGCCCCTGCTGGTGGGGGTGGTGGTGGCTGATCCGGATGATGTGGCTGGTGGGGTGGAGCGGGTGGGGTCGGGAGGGGATGCGTATGGGGCCTTGTATCCTGGGGGGAGTGCGACAGTGAGTTTCGGGGTGATTGGGGATTATGGGACGCGGAGTGTGGGGGAGGGATTGGTGGCGGGGATGGTGAAGCGGTGGCTGCCGGAGTTTCTTGTGACGACTGGGGACAACAATTATGGGAGTCTGGATGCGAATGTGGATGAGGATCCGCTGGTGGCTGGGGTGCAGTGTGATTGGGAATGGAATGTGGGGGATTACTATGGGGAGTACATTCAGAGGCGGCTTGATGGGAAGTTTCCGCGGCAGCGGTCGGTGGTGCAGCGGTTTTTTCCGTCGGTGGGGAATCATGATTCGTGGCCGGACGGTGGGACGGGTGGGCCGATTGATGGGTATGTGGATTACTTTGCCTCGAATCCGGGAGGGGTGGGGCGGCTTCCGGTGGACCGTGGGGCTCGGCATGATGCGCTCGTGAGTTACTATGCGGTGCGGCGAGGTCCGGTGGATTTATTCATTCTTGATGCGGATGTGCCGGGTTATCCGCAGCTGGTTCGGGAGCAGCGGGAATGGCTGGCGCAGCAGGTGAAGCAATCGGGGGCGCGGTGGAAGCTGGCGGTGTTTCATCATCCACCGGTGACATCGAATGCGTGGCGTCCGGGGGCTTCGTGGATGGCGTGGCCGGAGCTGGCGCAGGTTGATGCGATTTTCTGCGGGCACGATCATTTCTATGAACGGCTGATTTATCTGGGAAAGCCGCTGGTGATCTGCGGGGCGGGCGGTGCCAGTTTTTATGGGTTCAGCGATCCACCGCATCCGGCCAGTCAGTTCCGTTTGTCTGGCTGGTCGGCGGCGCGTGTGGTGGCGCACAGTCAGGGACTGGTGATTGAGTGTCATGAGGCGGGCACGGATGGGAGCGATGTGGTGAGGGAGTCGCTCTCGCTGGGTTCCGTGGATCCGTCAGATCAGGAAGATGTGTATGAATTCTTCGGGGAGGCGGGGCAGACCGTGGCAGTGGTGGTGGAGGCTGGGATGGGGGAATTGGAGCCGGTGGTGGCGCTGTGTGCCCCGGAGGGTGGGATCTGTGCAGCGGGCGTGGTCGGGCCGGGGCGTCAGGCGAAGGTGGAGGAAGCGCTGGGGGAAACGGGCTGGTGGAAAGTGAAGGTGACGGCGGCGACGGCGGGGGGAGGTCAGTACCGGGTGCGTGTGCGGGTGGAGAATCCCGGACCTGGCTATGGGGAATGGTCGCAGGGGCAGGCGGTGGGTGGGCCGCAGGACGATCCGGATGGAGATGGGTTGGTGAATCTGGTTGAGTACGCTCTGGGGACCGAGGCGGGGCGATCTGATGGACAGGCGCTGGAAGTGCGGCGGACGCGCGATGGGGTGGCGGTTTCCTTTGCGGTGCCGAGTCCGCCGCGGCCGGGGGTGGAGCTATCGGTCGAGGCGGCGGCGGAGCTGACGGGGGATGGATGGTTTGCGCTGGCGGCGCGCGGGGCTGTGGGGGATTGGGAGGCTGATCCTTATGCGCAGGTGATGACGGCTGGGCTGGGGGAAGGACGGCGTCGCGTGACCCTGACTGTTCCGGCGAGTGAAGAACGTCTGTTTTTCCGGCTGCGGGCGCGTGAGGTCCGCTGAGGGCTCCTGAGGGTCCGGCGAGTTTCCGCCGGTATTGGCTGATTCAGCGGCTGAAGACGTCGCTGAGGGCGCTGGGGAGGTCCGGGTGGAGGAAGCGGAAGCCTGCGTTGAGGGCGGCGGCGGGGATGATGTGCTGGCTCTGGAGGAACATTTCGTGCATGCCGCCGGGGAGGAGTCGGAGGGCCCATGCGGGGACTGGGAGGAACGCGGGGCGGTGCAGCGTGCTGGCCATGGTTTTTGTGAACTGGGCATTGGTGACGCCGCCTGGGGCGACAGCGTTGACCGGGCCGATCAGGGCATGGTTTTCTGCGGCGAACAGGCAGAGTCGGGCCATGTCGGCGGCGTGGATCCATGGCATCCATTGTTTTCCCGAGCCGAGTCGACCCCCGAGGGCGAGGCGGAAGATCCGTCCGAGGATGGGGGCGGCTCCGCCGTCGTGGCCGAGGACCATGCCCGTGCGGAGGGAGACCGTGCGGGCGGGAGGGCTGGCTTCGGCGGTGGCGGCTTCCCAGCCGTAGCAGACATCCGCGAGGAAGCCCTGACCGCGTGGGGAAGCTTCCGTGAGTTCCTCGCCGCCCCGGTCGCCGTAGAAGGCGGCCCCGCTGGCGGCGATGAGGGCGGCGGGCCGGTGCGGTCCGTCGCGGAAGCGGGCGGCGAGGGCGCAGGTATCATTGACCCGGGTGGAGCGGATGCGGTCCTTGCGGGTTTTCGACCAGACGCCGAAGAGCGATTCTCCGGCGAGATGGATGAGGGCATCGATGTCCGCGAGATTGACCTCCGACACGGGAAGCCACGGTCGCATTTCGCGGAACGGCGCGAGTGGCCGGGGCGAGCGCGAAAAGCCGATGAGTTCGTGTCCGCCCGAGCGGGCGGCCGCGGCCACGTGGCGGGCGAGGAATCCGGTCGCTCCCGTGATGCCGATGATCATGGGAGAGGGCAGGAGGAAGGGCCGCGCGGCATGATCAGTGATTGAACATGTATTCCTTCGAATTCAGCAGGGCCCAGAAGACATCTTCGAGGATGGCCTGGGCATCGTCCGGGGTGGCCGCGAGGGCATCGCTGACAGGTTTGATTTCACCGGCGGTGGGTTTGCGGGCGAAGCTGCGGAGGTAGAGGGCATCGAGGACATCGAGCGGGGCCTTTCCGGCGGTGAGGAGTTTCTTGACCGTCTGGCCTTCGGCGATGCGGCTCTGGGTGACGTCGCCGTTGAGGAGGTGGAGGGCCTGGCCGAGGTTCGGGTCCATCTTCACTTCGCAGGAGCAGACTGTGGCGCGTTCTGCGCGTCCGAACGTGCGGAGGAAGTAGGTCGAGACATTGCCATCGGCGATCTGGACTGCGCGGGCGCCGAGGGGGAGGCCCTGGAATTTGTTTTTGGTTTCCGTGACCTGGCTGATGGTATCGAGCATGACTTCGGCGCGCTGGCGGCGGATGAGGGCGTGGCTGAAGTTCTTTTCGTCGTCGGCGTTGCTGTCGTTGACTCGGCTGGTAAGCTGGTAGGTTCGGCTGCTGCAGATATCGCGGACGAGCTTCTTGAAGTCGTAGTTATATTCCGTGAGTTTGCTGCCGAGGGAGGCGAGCAATTCCGGATTGCTGGCGGGGTTCGAGATACGGACATCGTCGACGGGGTCGATGATGCCGACGCCGAAGAAGTGTGCCCAGATGATGTTGGAGAGGTTGGTGGCGAAGTAGGGATTGCGTGGGGAAGCCATCCATTCGACGAGGGCGGCGCGGCGGTCCTTGCCGGTGAGGTCTGGTTCCTCGGCACCGAGGAATTTGGGTTTCTGGGGAGCCTTGGTGACGATGTGGTTCACTTCGCCGCCGCCCGCATTGAAGACGACGGTTTCGCGTGGGTCTTCTGCCTGTTTGCGGCCGATCTGGCTGAAGAACGAGGCGAAGCCGTAGTAATCGTTCATGGTCCAGCGGTCGAACGGGTGGTTATGGCATTGGGCGCACTGGAGGCGCATGCCCATGAAGACCTGGGCGACATTTTCCGAGACCTTGAGGGTATCGCGTTCGATCTGGAAGTAATTGGTGGCAGGGTTGGTGAAGGTGCCGCCGTTGCTGGCGAGGAGTTCCTGGACGATCTTGTTGAAGGGGACGTTGCTGGAGATGCGTTCCTTGAGCCAGTTGTAGTAGAGGAGGGTGGCTTTGTAGCTGACCTGGTTGGTGGGATTGGTGCGGATCTGGAGGAGTTCCGCCCATTTCATGACCCACATTTCGGTGAATTCCTTGCGGGAGAGGAGGTCGTCGATGAGTTTGGTGCGTTTGTCCGGGCTGGCATCGGCGAAGAATTTCGCACTTTCTTCCTCGGTGGGGAGGAGACCGACGACATCGAGGAAGACGCGGCGGATGAAGGTGGCGTCGTCGCAGACTTCCGATGGGAGGATGCGCAGGCGGTGGAGTTTATCGTGGACGAGAGCGTCGATGTAATTGTGTTCCGCGAGCTTGGGTTTCTCGTACTGGAGGGCGTCTGGGATGACGATGACCTGGCTGCCGACCGTGAAGGTATCGTAGCGGGCCATCACGAAGGCTTCGCCGCGTTTGGCGGCGGTCACGAGGCCGTCCTTGCTGACCTTGGCGGTGGGGTCGTTATTGGAAATGAAGACGGCGAGGGGAGTGATGTCGCGGTTGTGGCCATCCGAGTAGGTGGCGCGGACCGTGAACTGGAGCTGCGAGCCTTCGCCTTCGAGGACGACGGTTTTCGGGAAGATGTCGACGCTGGTGACGGTGGGGAGAGTTTTCTCGTCGTCGTACGGGGTGCCATTGGTGATCCATTCGACGAGCGTCCGGTAGTTCGGGCTGTCTGCTTCCATGCGTTTGCCGCCGGTGTGGGGGACGCTGTTGATGGATTTGGTGATGAGGAGGCTTTCTTCCGGGACCGAGAGATTGATGCGGCGTCCGCTCAGTTCCTGGGTGAGGCGGAAGTGGTCGCCTTTGGGATCGAAACCGAAGAGGGAGAGCCGGAAGCCATCCTGGCCGCGGGCGGCACCGTGGCACGATCCTGTGTTGCAGTTATCGCGCATGAAGACCGGCATGACATCGAGATTGAAGCTGACGGGCCGGTCCGTGGTGGCGGCCTTCACTTCGACGGGCACGGTGACGGTCTGGTCGTGCCATTGGACGGTGAGGGTAGTGCTGCCGTCCTTGAGGGGGAAGAGCCGGGCACCGTCCATGCGGGCCAGCGAGGGATCGGCGAGTGCGATTTTTGCTTTTGGGGTGACGTCCTGAGTGACGTCGTCGTCGAACGTGGCGATGGCGACGAACGACTGGAAATCGCGGGCCGTTTCCAGAGTGATCTTGTCCGGGTAGACCGCCATGGAGCGGACCTTGGTGATGGATTCCTTCGGTGGCCGGGCGGGTTTCGCGCTGGCGGCGGTGATGGTGAGGTCCGGTGGGAAGGCGGCACCTTCGGTGATCCATGAACGGACGGCGGCGATTTCCTCCGGGGTGACGGGGTCGCCTTCCGGGGGCATGATGTCATCGTGTCCGGCGGGCAGGGAGATGCGCTGGAGGAGGAGGGAATCGTCCGGTTTGCCTGGGACGATGGCGGGGCCGCTGTCGCCGCCGGCTGCGAGGGCGGCGGCGGTGTGCATCTGGAGTTTCCCCTTCGTCTTTTCCGGGTTGTGGCAGGAAACGCATTTCCCTGCGAAAAGCGGCTGGATTTTGTCCGTGAAGAGGGATGGGGTGGCATCAGCGGCGTGGGCCGTGGAAGCCGGGATGGCGAGAGCGAGGATGGCTCGGGAGAGTTTCATGGCGCAGGGAAGATACGGATCGGGGAGTTACTTGGCGGCGGCCTGCTGGCGGAGTTGTTCGAGTCTGCTGAGAGGTTTCGCGGCGGGGGCGGCGGCCTCCGGGGCTGGGGCGGCGGCGGGAGCGGCGGCCACGGCGGCGGGAGGTGGAGCGGGAGGTGGGGGATCGATGCGCACGATGCCGCCCTGGCCGATGGTGTGGGGGATGGGGACGCCGTTTTCCGTGATGATGGCCTGGCAGAAGAGGTTCTGGTGTTTGCCGACTGGGCTGTCCGCGGCGGTGGTCACGGGGAAGCGGATTTCCTTGTCCGTGGCGGAGATTTCCAGTTCTGTGGTCGAGGTTTTGGCGGGGAGGCCGAAGACGGTGAGTTTGGCCTTTCCTTCCCATGGTTTGGCGACTTCGAGTTTGCAGAAGAGTTCGCCTTGTTTCCCCTGTTCGATGGAAGCCATTTCCATTTTCATGGTGAGGAAGGGCGGGGCCACGGTGATGGGGGTGAGGGAGGAAGACGTGTAGATGGGGCCGGTGCCGGCGTCGCTTTCGGCGCGGACGGCGATTTTCCATGTACTGGCGGCGGCGTCGCCGCTGCAGGTGAGCTGGTAATCGATTTCGTTCTGGCCTTCCGGGATGGCGACGGTGCCTGGGGCGCTGATGCCTGGAGGGTTCCAGAGCATGCGGACGGTGATGGGGGCCTTGAAGCCATCCTTGCGGGTGGCCTTCACTTTGAGATTCATGGTGCCGCTCTGGACGATGGGCACGGTGGGGGGCACGAGGTCGATGGTGAAGGGGAGTTCCTCGACGACGGCGACTGGGAAGCGGCGCTGGGCCGAGACGACGTAGGGGGTGTTGTTCGGTTCGCCCTGAACGAATTCGATGTTATTGAGCCAGCGGCCCGTGATGGGAGGCGCTTTGGGGTCGGACAGTTTTGGCCGCATGTCGAGAAGGGCGGCGGCGAGCGGCGCGTCGGGTGCGGCGGAGAGGATCATGATGTGTTCCGCGAGGCCGTTGGGGATGCCGATGGCTTCGAGGGTGACGCCGGCGGGGAGGCTGGGGCAATCCCAGACGATGTCGCCGCCGACATTGATGCGGTCGGCGTGGACCTGGATGGCGTGGCGGCTGCCTCTGGGGATGGCGAAAGTGGTCCACTGCTGACTGTCGGTGCGGTCGTAGCGGGAGATGTAGGCCTGGAGGCCGGTTTCCGGTGGGGCGGCTTCGATGCGGTAGACGAAGTCGCTGCCGCCGCGGCTGAGGTGGTCGCGCACGCGGAGGTAGTATTCTCCGTCGGCGGGGACGACCCAGCCGGCGATGCGCGAGTCCGGGTTGGGGCCATTGTCATCGTTGCCGGTGACGGCGGCTCCGTCTTTGTTGAAGATTTCGAGGACGGGGTCGAGGGGCGAGCGGATGGAGCGGGCGTAGACGACGAGGTCGAAGCGCTGGTCCTTGGTGGCGGTGAATTTGAACCAGTCTTCGTCGCCGGGTTTTTCGATGACGCCGTTGCAGGCGACGGGGAAGGCGGGCGGGGTGGTGCTGGCTTTTGCTTCCGCGAGGGAATTGTTGGGTTCGGCCTCGAGGACGTTATCGAGCGAGGTGATGCGGAATGGGTTGGAGGAGGGAGCCGAGAGGTTGCCGGCGGTTGCGAAGAGGGAGAGTTTTTCGCCGGGGGTATCGGGGACCTTGATGGTTTCCGTGAGGGGGCCGGCGGGGTCGCCGAGGTAGGTCACGGAGAGTTCCGAGCCTGCCTTGCCGCCGGCTGGGTAGGCGACGGTGGGTCTGGGGAAGGAACCGACGTGCATGCGGTACTGAGCGGCATCATTGCCGGCGTATGAGGAATCGCGCACTTCGATGAAGTAGGTTCCGTCTTCCGGGGCGATGATGCTGGCGTGCGGGTCCTGGATGGCGAGGGGGGAATCGTCGCAGGTGACCAGTTCGAATTTCTTGTCGTTGAGGATGGCGACGTAGGGGTCCCAGAAGGCGGTGCCGAGGCGGATGCCTTCGACTTCGACGCTGATGCGGTCGCCCTTTTTGGCATCGATGCGGTAGTAATCGGTGTCTTCGTTGCGGGCGACGCCGGCAATGGTGACATTGGTGGTGATGGTCTGGGCTTCCTCGAAGAGCGTGTTGGGTTCCTTTTCCTCGATGGTGGGGAATTGGCCGATGAAGAAGCTGCGGGCGTAGCTGATGCCGGATTTGGTGCGGACGCGGAAGACGTGTTCGCCGAGGGGGCAGGCTGGGTCGATGTGGAGTTTGACCTTGAGGGTGGTGGGGTTTTCGATTTTGAAGTCGAGGACGCTGATCTGCGAGGGGTTGTATGAGACGATTTCCTCGGTGTCGGCGAGGCGGTTGCCGGAGAAGGTGGTTTCGATGTCCGTGCCGCGCTGGGCACCGCGAGGGGCGATGCCATTGAGCTCGGGGAGGGCAGCTGTGGCGGGCAGCGCGGTGGCGGCGAGGGCGGACAGCAGATGGACGGATCGCTTCATGTGGGCAGATGGTACGCTGAAATGGCTGGAGCAATATACGCGCCGTCCGGCGGATTTGCGAACCGTGAACGAGGACTTTTTTGGTCCGCCATGGAAAGGAACAGCTGCCTCGGTGAGGGAAGCGGCTGCTGGAGGGGCCTGGGAGTACTGCCGGTGCGGGTCAGGAGACCGAGAGGATGGCCCATGCGCGTTTTCCCTTGCGGAGGAGGACGGCGCGCTGGTGGAGGAGGTCGGCTGTGGTGAGGGATCGTGAGGATTCCGTGCAGCGGGAGCCATTGAGGTAGATGCCGCCGGCTTCGATGTCCTTGCGGGCCTGGCCTTTGCTGGGGCAGAGGCCTGTGGAGACGAGGGCATCGGTGAGGGGGATGCCATCGCTGAGGGAAGCTGGGCTGGTGGAGGCGTTGGGAATTTCTGCGGAGAGGACGTCGAGGGTGCCGTCGGTGATGCCGTCGATGGGGGCGCCGAAGAGGATTTCGGTGGCGCGGATGGCGTCGAGGCAGGCCGATTCGCCGTGGATGAGGGAAGTGACTTCGCGGGCGAGGGCGCGGTGGGCGGCGCGGGCACCCGGGTTGGCGGAGTGTTCCTGTTCGAGGGCTTCGATTTCCGGGCGGCTGAGGAAAGTGAAGAACTTGAGGTAGCGGACGACATCGCGGTCATCCGTCTGGATCCAGAACTGGTAGAATCGGTAGGGGCTGGTGCGGCGCGGGTCGAGCCAGACGGTGCCACCTTCTGTTTTTCCGAATTTGGTGCCGTCTGCTTTGGTGATGAGCGGGAGGGTGAGGCCCCATGCGCGGCGGTCGAGTTTCTTGCGGGTGAGGTCCATGCCCGCGGTGATGTTGCCCCATTGGTCGCTGCCGCCGATCTGGAGTTCGCAGCCGTGGACGCGGGCGAGGTGGTAGAAATCGTAGGCCTGGAGGAGCATGTAGCTGAACTCCGTGTAGCTGATGCCGACGTCGCGGTCCTCCATGCGGGCGCGGACGGATTCCTTGGCGACCATCTGATTGACGGTGAAGTGCTTGCCGACGTCGCGGAGGAAGTCGAGGAAGCTGACGGGGCTGAGCCAGTCGGCATTGTCGACGAGTCTGGCGGGATTGGCTGGGGCGTCGAAGTCGAGGAAGCGGGCCAGTTGGGGTCGGATGGCGGCGACATTGGCGGCGATCTGTTCCTTGGAGAGGAGCTGGCGTTCCTGGGATTTGCCGCTGGGGTCGCCGATGCTGCCGGTGGCTCCGCCGGCGACGGCGATGGGGTGGTGACCGGCGAGCTGGAAGCGGCGCAGGGCGATGAGGGGAACGAGGCTGCCGGCGTGGAGGCTATCGGCGGTGGGATCGAAGCCGCAGTAGAGGGTGATGGGGCCGTCGGCGAGGCGCTGGGGGAGACCGCGGGAGGAGTCGCCGGATTCGGTGCGGCCGGTGTAGTCGTCGATGAGGCCGCGCCACTGAAGTTCTGCGAAGATGTCCATGGGAAGAAGAGCGATGGGGGGACGGGGTAGCCTGTGGGGTAGGCTGGTGCAAGCTGCCTTGTGGGGTGGGGTGAATTCACGTTGGACAGGCAGATGGGGCTGACCACAGGTAGGCGGCATGAAGGCCCTTACGCTTATTGGCAGCAGTCAGTTCACATTCGGAGATGCACCGGAACCGCCGATGGCGGAGGACGAAGTGCTGGTGCGGGTGGTGGCCTGCGGGATTTGTGGAAGCGATGTGCATGGGATGGATGGGAGCACGGGGCGGCGGATTCCGCCGGTGATCATGGGGCATGAGGCGGCCGGGGTGGTGGTGCGGGCGGGAGCGAAGGCAGGGGCGTGGGAGCCTGGCGAGCGGGTGACCTTTGACAGCACGCTGTACTGCGGGGCCTGCGAATACTGTGCGGATGGTCAGGTCAATCTGTGCCGGAACCGCCGGATTCTGGGGGTTTCCTGTGCGGATTACCGGCAGCACGGGGCCTTTGCGGAATATGTGAGTGTGCCGGGGCGGGTGGTTTGCCGTTTGCCTGAGAAAGTGAGTTTCGAGCAGGCGGTTTTCGTGGAACCGGCGGCGGTGGCGCTGCATGCGGTGCGGCGGGCGCAGGCTGGTCCGGGTCAGAGCGGGCTGGTGGTGGGGGCAGGGATCATCGGGCTGCTGACGATTCAGGCTTTGAAGGCGGCGGGCTGTGCGAAGGTTTATGCGAGTGATCTGAGCGAGCAGCGGCTGGCGGTGGCGCGGGAACTGGGGGCTGACGAAGTATTTCCTGCGAAGGCGGGAGGATTGCGCGAGGCCATGCTGGAGCGGACGGGAGGGGAAGGGGTTGATGTGGTCATGGAATGCGTGGGCATTGCGGCGACCGTGCAGAGTGCCATCGACTGTGTGCGGAAGGGAGGATCCGTTGGGTTGGTGGGCAATCTCGCCCAGCGCATCGAGTTTCCCCTGCAGGCCGTGGTGACGAGGGAACTTTCATTGTTTGGGTCGTGTGCGAGTGCCGGGGAATATCCGGCGGCCCTTGCGGCGATTGCGGATGGGAGGATCCGGGTCGAGCCGCTCACCAGTGCGGTGCGGCCACTTGAGGAAGGCGCGGAATGGTTTCACCGGCTGCATGCGGCCAGGGAAGATCTCATCAAGGTGATTCTGCGGCCCTGAAAGAGTCAGCCCGGCTGACCTGTGGCTGGGCCGGCCGGGCTGGGGGCATCATCTGTGCGGGAGCGGCCATGCGGTTGGCCGATCCGGCAGATTCATGACGAACAAAGTCAGACGCGGTGAGCGGTGATGGGTTCGTCGGCCTTCTGACCGGCGACGTAGTTGGTGTAGACGACGACAGGGATGCTGAGGGAGCCGAGGTGGTGATCGATGAGGGGTTCGACGGCAGTCCAGTCGAGTCCGCCGACGCCGGTGGCGAGTCTGGGGAGGGCGATGCTGGTGAACTGTTCCTTTTCTGCGAGTTTGTGGAGGGCGCGGAGGGCGTGGTTGACGTTTTCGGTGCTGGCCTTGCCGGGGTGGCCGCCGGCTTGGCTGGCGGGTTCCTGGGTGAAGAGGTTGACGATGCGGAGGCCGCCGGTGCCGCCCCACGTCCAGAGGCTGCCGGTTTCCGGGTGCTGCTGATGGAAGAAGTGGCGGAAGTCCTTGTAGAGGGCGGGCCATTGTTCGCGGAGGGCGAGGGCGAGTCCGGAATGGAAATCGTCATTGGGGGCCACGCCGTGGGCGATGACCTGGGCATTGGTGAGGAGGATATCGCCGGAGACTTTATGGATCATGGGGAGGGATGGTTACTGAGTATTCTGCGAGGGGAGGATTCCCCTGTGCCGGCAGGATCGGGTGACGAAGCGGAGGGGGCTACGCATTGGTTCCGATATCCTGCGCGGAACCTGGCGGGCGGGAGATGAGGCTTTGACGGGTGGGAAGGGATGAGGTTCTGGTGGGTCCATGAAGCAGGATTCGGCAGGCTATGGGTGTTCGTGGGAAGACCGGGCGGTGAGCCCGGAGGAAGCGGTGCGGGCGATTGGGAATGGGATGAAGGTCTTTCTTCATGGCGCGGCGGCCACGCCTCTGCCGCTGCTGGAGGCCCTCTGTGAGCGGACCGATCTGGAGGGAGTGGAACTCTATCATCTGCACACGAATGGACCGGCACCGCATGTGGAGGCCGCCATGGAAGGCCGGGTGCGGTCGGTTTCCTTCTTTGCGGGGGCGAATGTGCGTGAGGCCATTGCGGCGGGTCGGGCTGATTTCATTCCTGTCTTTCTGTCTGACATTCCCGGGTTGTTCCGGGGCGGCGAGATTCCGCTGGATGCGGCGTTGGTGCAGGTATCGCCGCCGGATGGGCATGGCATGTGTTCGCTGGGGACCTCGGTGGATGCGGCGCGGGCGGCGGTGGACACGGCGCGGGTGATTCTTGCGGAGATCAATCGGCAGATGCCGCGGACGCATGGGGCCACGACCCTGCCGCTGGAGAAGATCACGGCATTCATCCGGAGCGACCGCCCGCTGCAGGAAGCGCCGGTCGAGCCCGAGACGGCGGCGGCGGCTGCGATTGGCGAGCAGGTGGCGTCGCTCGTGGAGGATGGGGCGACGATTCAGGCGGGGATCGGGGTGATTCCCAATGCGGTGATGGCGCGGCTGGGGAACAAGGTGGGGCTGGGGGTGCACACGGAAATGTTTTCCGATGGCCTGCTGCCGCTTCTGGAGGGCGGAGTGGTGACTAATCAGCACAAGTTCATTCATCCGGGGCGGACCATCACGAGTTTCGTGAGTGGGACGCGGCGGTTGTTTGATTATGTCGATGACAATCCGCTGGTGGAATTTCATCCCTGCGACCGGACCAACGATGTGAATCTGTTGCGGAAGCTCGACCGATTGGTCGCGGTGAACAGTGCCCTGCAGATTGATCTGAGTGGTCAGGTGTGTGCGGATTCGATTGGGCCGCGGATTTATTCCGGGATTGGCGGGCAGATGGATTTTCTGCGCGGGGCGGCGTTATCGAGGGGAGGGAAGGCAGTGCTGGCGCTGCCGTCGACTGCGCGTGGCGGAACCGTGTCGCGGATTGTGCCCATGCTGACGCTTGGGGCCGGGGTGGTGACGTCGCGTGGTCATGTCCACTGGGTGGTGACCGAGCATGGCATGGTGAACCTGCATGGGAAGAGCCTGCGGCAGCGGGCCGACGCCCTCATCGGGATTGCGCATCCGGATTTCCGCGGGGAACTGCGGCGGGCCGTGGCGCGCGGCTCTCAGTCCGCTGGTTTGCGCAGCTGACCGGATGGGCCGCTGGGCCACTGGGCACCTTCGGCGATCCATTTCGTGAGGATGCGGCGTTCGTCGGTGGTGAGACGGTTACCGACCGGGGGCATGGCTTTGACGGGTGCGTGGACGGCGCTGAGGTTGCGGATGAGGAAGCTTTCGGCGGGTTTGCCCGGGACGATGCGTGGGCCGTAGGGACCGGAGGCGAAGGCGGTCTGCGGTGATGAAAGGTTGAGGAAGGCCGGCATTTCGCGGCCGTCGTGGCACGGCAGGCAGTTCGCTTCGAGGATTGGTTTGACGTGATTCCCGAACGAAACCGGTCCTGTCAGGGCGCTGCGGAGGGCGTTCTCGCTGAGGACCGTGGGACCGACCGGAGACGTTTCCGATTCATCCGGGCTGGCGGCATGGCGGCAGGACGGCAGAGTGGCCGCGGCGGCGAGGCAGAGAGAAATGAGGAAGGGGCGCATGGAGGTGAATCGGGAACGGAATTCCGGCAGCTTTCCGTTTCCCTATAGCATGGGACGCGGTCTGGGCCAGCAGGGAAACAGGTGGCGGGGATCGGACAGAGCGGGGAAAAGAAAACAGGCGACCGGCCGGGTGAGGGCGGGTCGCCTGTTTTGAGATTATGCCAGCTGGGCCGGAGGGCTGTGCGCGGGAATCAGGCCGAGAGGACTTCGTCGACGTTCACGCGGCGGCCTTCGCGGTCGAAGCGGACGGTTCCGTCCGTGACAGCGAAGATGGTGTAGTCCTTGCCGAGGCCGACGCCTTTGCCGGGAACCCATTTGGTGCCGCGCTGGCGGATGATGATGTTGCCGGCGATGACTTGCTGACCGCCGAATTTCTTGACGCCGAGGCGCTTGCTGCGGCTGTCGCGACCGTTCTTGACGGAACCTTGACCTTTCTTGTGAGCCATATCAGTGAGGAGTCTGGAGGTGGAGGGAGGGCCTGGGGAACCAGAGGATCAGGCCGAGATGGATTCGATGCGGACGCGGGTGAGGGCGCGGCGGTGGCCCTTCGTGCGGTGGTAGCCTTTGCGGCGCTTGTATTTGAAGTTGGTGACTTTATCCGCGCGGAACTGATCGACCACGGTGGCCTTGACGGACGCTCCGTTGATGTTCGGGTCGCCGATGCGCATGTCGCTGTCGTTTCCGTAGAAGAGGACTTCGTCGAGGCTGACGGTGGTGCCGACGGGGGCGTCGAGTTTTTCGACGTCGATCTGATCGCCTGCGGAAACGCGGTATTGTTTACCGCCGGTCTTGATGATTGCGAAAGCCATAAGCCTGTCTGTGGGATGAAAATGGGGCCGCGCCGGAACGATTGCGGCGCGAAGGGCAACGTCCTTCACACAGCGCGGCGTGGCCCGCAAGTGGATTTTGCCGCGTGGGCATTCTTCGTGTTCCCGGGAAGATTACGGGGTGGCGAGCCCGGGCATTTCCGGCTTTCGGAATGGGCAGAGGTGATTTCTGCTGGGGGAGTTCCCTGCGAATATCCGACTGATGATGACTGTGCTCCGATTTCCTGCCATGGTGCTGCTGGCGGCTTTGCTGCTGGCTGGCTGGGTCGGCGGGGCTGAGAAGCCGGGGAAGGCGAAGGCCGCCGGGGCAGCCAAGCCGAAGGCGGGGAAGGCCACCGGCGCGGCACCGAAGCCGGCTGCGGGCAAGCCTGCGAAGGCGGCGAAGCCGGGGGTGCCGGCTGGAGCGGGTGGTCAGCCGAGGGTGGCCTGGCGGCCGGAGTATTACCGGAACCGGGCGTATGTGCCCATGGAGCAGGTGGCTGCGTATTATGGGCTGAAGGAACCGAAGGAGAGCGGGAAGCTGGTGATTCTGTCCGATGGGGCAGGGAAGCTGCGGATTGAGTTCACGCGGGGCGAGAAGCTCGTGCGGATCATGGGCTGGGCGTTCTATTTGTCCTTCCCGGTGGTCGAGGTGGAAGGGATATTGATGGTATCGGTGTACGATGTCCGGAATGTGATCGATGCGATTCTGCATCCCGGGGAGCGACGGGATCCTGCGCAGCTGCAGACGGTGGTCATTGATCCGGCGTTTGGCGGACTGGAGTCGGGTATCCGGGTGGCTGGTCTTGCGGAGAAGGATGTGGCTCTCGACATTGGCAAGCGGCTGGCAGGCAAGCTTGAGGCTGCGGGTTTCAAGGTGGTCATGACGAGGAAGGATGACAGCACGGTGAGTCTGGCCGACCGGGAGAAGGTGGCGGCGGGGGTGGCAGGCGAAGCGGTTTTTGTGAGCATCCGGGGCAACAGCGGGGCTGCGGGGGTGCGCGGGATGGAGACGGGCACGCTGCCGCCTGCGGGGACTCCGGCCACGGCGGAGGAAGACAATGACAAGGTGGACCGGCGGTTTCATGCGGGGAACATCAATGACCGGGAGAGTCTGGCGCTTGCGGCCGTGCTGCAGAGCAGCGTGATCAGCACCCTGAAGATTCCGGATCTGGGAATCCGGCGGACGCGCTTTGCCGAGCTGCGGGACATCAATCTTCCGGCTGCGGTGGTGCGGGTGGGTTATCTTTCCCACAAGGAAGAAGGAGGGCGGCTGGCGACTGCGGAATACCGGGAGAGTCTGGCCGAGAACCTTCTCGCGGGGATCCGGCGGTACGCGCAGTTTCTTTCCTACAAGCTCGAGGAACGCCTGGAAGAAGAAAAGAACCGTCCCCTGCAGTTCGGCGAAATCCGGGCGGAAGTGACAGCCCTTGATGCCGGGCTCGCGGGAGAACGGATTCTCCTCCATGTACCCGTGCGGGCGGCTCCCGGCGTTTTCGTGGAACGCGAGAAGGTGGAAGTGCAGCTCTATCTCTTCGAGCGCGTCGACGGCGAGGAAATCGATCTGTCGGCGGCCAATCCACCCCGGGACGAATGGTTGTCCGTCCTGCCCGACTGGAAGGCGACGCGCGAG
Source organism: Verrucomicrobiota bacterium (assembly GCA_039795165.1). Lineage (GTDB taxonomy): Bacteria > Verrucomicrobiota > Verrucomicrobiia > Verrucomicrobiales > V1-33 > V1-33. The sequence goes on from JBDKER010000005.1 coordinate 102,334, forward strand.
GAAGTGCTGGCGCTTACCTACCTGCGCCCGACCTTTGGTCAGGCCGAGCAGAAGGCGTACGGGAAGCGCACGTACTTTGGCTATGTGGCCCGGCTGGTCTATGACGGGCGGGTGGTTGACGAGGCGGCCTCGCCTTCCAATCTGAAGCGGTGTCTTTTCTATTTCACGGCGGTTTTTCCGCGCCGCTGAGCGTGCTCAGGGATTTCCCTAGGAAAATGCTTGCCGGATTCCGGCCCATTTCCTAAACTGAGGTCGTCTTCCGGGAAAAGCGGCATCGGCAGCACCGCTGTCTGTCATCCCGGAGGTCACAACATCATAACCATCCGCGGCAGAAACCGCACATCCCGAACTCATCCATGAAAAAACGACCAATGACCAGGGGCTTTACCCTGATCGAACTGCTGGTGGTGATTGCGATCATCGCCATGCTCGCCGCCGGGGCCTTCACGGGCTTCGGTGCTGTCATGCCCGGCGTCCGCGCCAAGCAGGCTGCCAAGCAGCTGACGACCATCAACACATGGCTCAACGCCTTTGCGCTCGAAGGAACCAACAATGGTCAGTTCCCGCAGGGCAGCACGGCCAATCAGGCCTTCCGCCAGCTCTTCATGGGCGGCTATGGTGCTGACGAAATGCAGTTCTACATCCCGAACGATGCCTATCACAATACCCGTCCGAACAAGCGTCCTGACAACGACAAGGGCCAGGCTCCGGACTACGTGCAGGCGCTGCAGCCGGGTGAAAACGCCTTCGCTTACGTGGGCGGACTGGACAACACGTCCGACGGTCGCCTTCCGCTGATTGCGAACGGCTTTGCCAATGGTTCGCCTGGTATCTGGTCGCGCAACAAGAATGACCGTGGTGGTGTCTTTGAAGGCAAGAAGGCTGTGGTGCTGCGGGTCAATGGATCTGCGCAGGCGCACGACCTCATGGGTGGCAATCTGTTTGTTTCCGAGCTGAACAATGGACAGCCGGTGAACATCTTCAGCGCCCAGTTCTTCGGAACCGACGAAAATCCGAACATCCTCAATCCGGAGTAAGCTTCGGATCGTTCTGGAATTATTCTCAGCGGCACCCGGGTTTCTCTTTGTGGAGGGCCCGGGTGCTGTGTTTTCGGGGAGCTGGAAAGGACGGAATCGGGCCATGGAAGCAGGGATTGTCAGGAATCTTTCGGGGAGCGATTACCGGGCGGGGCTTCGTTGTGCTGCGTTGCTCTGGAAGCGGCGGCGGGAGGCGGCTGGGGATGGGGTGAAGCGGCGGGAATGGATGGCGGGAGGAGACGAGGCGAGGGTGATTGGCGGCTTTGCGCGCCGGCTGCATGCTGAAGGGCGGGAGATTGCGGCGGTGGACCGGGGGGAAGCGGTCGAACTGACGGCGGCACTGCTGCCGCAGCGGATTCCGCTGCATGGCGCGGTTTTCTGTGGTGGGGGCGGAACTGCGCGGATTGATCTGCTGATTCCGGATGAAAGCGATGGTGGCTGGCGTCTTGCGAGGGTCCGCAACGGGGCTGCGGTACGCGACGCGCATCTGGAGGACCTTGCCTTTCAGTGGCACGTGTGTGCGGCTGCGGGGCTTCCAGTGACTGGTTGTTCGGTGATTCATGTGAACAGTCAGTACCGCCGCGCGGGAGAAATCGACCCTGCGGGACTGCTGCGGGAACGGGATATAACCGAAGCCGTGCGGGCGAAGCTGGCGGCGTTGGCTGGGCAACTCGGGGAAATGGCGGCGGTGGCGGCGGCGGAACGCTGTCCGGGGACACCGATCGGGCCCCAGTGTCTTTATGGGCCTGGCTGTGCCTACCGGGATGAGTGCTGGGCATTTCTGCCGGAGCATCCGGTCACAGATCTGTCGGGCGACCATGCTGGTCTGCGGTGGCAACTGGTGGCGTCGGGAGTGCTGCGCATGGCCGGCATTCCGGATGATGCGGTGCTGAGCGGGAGGCAGAAGATTCAGCGCGAGGCCGTGCGCGGCGGCCGTCCTCACCGCGACGAAGCTGCCTTGTCTGCGTTTCTCGGCAAGCTGCGCTGGCCGCTGGCCTTTCTTGATGTCGAGGCCCTGTCGTCGCCGGTGCCATGGTACGATGGGACATCGCCGTTCGAGGAAGTGCCCGTGCAGTTTTCGCTGCACATTCAGCAGGAACCCTGCGGGCCGCTGGAGCATCATGAATTCCTTGCGGAGGGACCCGATGACCCGCGGCCTGCGCTGTCGGCGGCTCTGCGGGCATGTCTGCCTGCGGAGGGATCGATTGTCGCTTATCATGCGCCGCTGGAACGCCGGTGCCTGCAGGCGGCGGCAGACTCTTCCTGCTGGGAGAACCGGCTCGTGGATCTCATGGATCCCTTCCGGAGCTTTGCGTGGCATGGCGCGGGGCAGCATGGCGGGATTTCGCTCAAGCAAGTGTTTCCGGCTGTCACCGGGCGCAGTCATGCGGGCCTGCTCATTCAGGATGGCCTTGCCGCGGCACGGGCCTTTGCGGCGGCCGAATTCGGATCGCTGTCCGCGGATGAACGCCGGGAACTGCGGGTAGCCCTGCGCGATTACTGCCGCACTGATACCCTTGCGATGGCCGGGGTTGTCGATGCGCTGAGGACGGCGGCGGCCTCCGGTTCCTGATGCCGGGGATCCGCAGAACCGTATGGGAAGAAGTGACGGAACGTCGGTGGCGGCATGTCATGATCGGGAAATTCCAAACATGCCCTGCCTTATGAACCGCCGACAGTTTCTGGGAACCTCCGCCGCCTCTCTTGCCATGCCCATGATGAGTCATGGAGCCGAGGGCGGGCCGTGTCATGAACTGAGAATCTACTATGCTCATGAAGGCAAGCTTGATGCCCTCAATGCGCGGTTCCGGGATCATACGCTCGGCTTGTTCCGCAAGCATGGGATGACCAATGGCGGGTACTTTCTGCCGAAGGAGAATGCCGATCGCCGGCTCGTGTATTTTCTGTCGTATCCTGACCGCAAGGCACGGGATGCTTCATGGAAGGCATTTCTGGCGGATCCCGACTGGCGGGCTGCGGCGGCTGCCTCCGAAAAGGATGGACCGCTCGTCGCCAGGGTCGATGCACTTTTTCTCAAGCCGACGGATTATTCTCCTGAACTGAAGCTTGAGCGGCGCGACCCTCCGCGGGTTTTTGAATGGCGCACGTACACGACGCCGCCGAAGCTGCTGGCGAATCTCAACGAGCGCTTCCGGCGTCATACCTGCGGATTATTCGCGAAGCATGGCATGACCAATGTGATCTACTGGAATCCCGAGGCCGGACAACCTGCCGCCGAATTGACCCTCACCTATCTGCTGGCTCATGATTCGGAAGATGCAGCAGCCGCTTCGTTCAAGGCCTTCCGGGCTGACCCGGAATGGACGGCGGCGAGAGAGGCTTCCGAGAAGGCAGCGGGAGGCAGTCTGACGGTGCCCGATGGCGTGAAGTCGGTCATGATGGTGCCGACGGATTATTCGCCGCTGGCCTGACGTTTTGTGCTTCCCGGGGACTGGCGGGAACTGGTACCATGGAAGCCGATGCGTCTGCTGTGTCTGCTGCTGCCATGGATTCTCGGAAGCTGCGGGCGTCCGGTGGTTCCTGTCGCTGCGGCGAAGACGAGCATTGATCCGGTGCCATGGAGTGGCTGGTCAGATGCCCTGCGGGTCTCCAATGGTTTGGTGGAGGCAATCGTGGTGCCGTCGGTCGGGAGAATCATGGAATTCCGCAGGGTGGGGGAAACCGGGGGACCGTTCTGGCACGAGGCCGCGCTGCATGGTCAGCCGGTGTCGCCAGATCCGGCCGAGTGGCGGAATTTCGGGGGAGACAAAACGTGGCCGGCTCCGCAGGAAGCCTGGCCACAGCATTGGCCGCGGGCGTGGCCTCCGCCGGTCATCTTCGATCAATCCGCGATGTCGGCAGTCATTGCCGGGGATTCCATGGTGCTGTCGTCGGCGCTCGATGAGGCGACCGGGTTGCGTTGTCGGAGGGAGATTTCGCTGACCGCCGGTCAGGCGGAAATGGTGGTGCGGACCGAGTATCAGAAGGTGTCGGGTGAACCAGTGGCGGTGAGTCCATGGGTCATTACGCAGCTGCACAATCCTCAGCTCATGGCGGCTCCGGTTCCGCAGGAATCCTCGCTGGGGAGCGCCTGGGTGGTGCTTTCCGGAAATCCCCGGGGAGTGGAACAGAAGGACGGCATGGTCACGTGGACGCGCCATCCGGCCGAGTCCGCCAAGATCGGCATGGACGGCAGCCGTCTCATCTGGGTGGGGGCGCGCGAGGTACTGGTCATCGATTCTGCCCGGCAGCCGGGTGCCGAGTATCCGGACAAGGGCACGAGCACGCAGTTCTATACGAATGCCGGGGCGCAGGATTATGTGGAACTGGAAACGCTCGGACCCCTCGTCACTCTGCGGCCCGGGGAATCGTGCGCCGCTGTGAACCGCTACCGCCTGCGGCCCCGGGAAACCGGGCGGACACCAACGGAGGAAGCGGCGGCCTCCGCCGCACGGCCGTGAACGCTCTGCACTCTTGCAGCGGATCCGGTTCTCGGCACAGCCTCTGAAACGCTTTTTCTCCCATGGAACAAGGTTCTTTCGAACTTCCTCCGAAATCCCAGCGGCTGCGGCGGCGCGATCCACGGCCACCGGCCATGTCGCCGGGGGCGCGCATTCATGTGGGCGAACAGAGGGTCAGCGAAGTCACCTTCCGGGTCATGGATTATTCGCCCGCCGGAGTCCGCGAACTGCAGGCCGACACGGCCGGACAATGTGTCGATTTCGAAGGACGGGACAGTCCCACCTGGATCATGGTGACCGGGCTCCATGAGGTCGACAAGATCGGTGCCCTGCTCGAAGCGTACGGGATTCACCCGCTTGTGCAGGACGACATCCTGAACACGAATCAGCCTCCCAAAGTGGAGGATTTCGGATCGTACCTCTTTGTGACGGCGCGGCAGCTGACCCTTGCGCCGGAGGAGTGCGATGAGGATTTCGATGTGCAGCACTTTTCGGCGATTCTGACCGAGCGCGTCCTCATCACCTTCCATGAGGCTCCCAGTCCGGTCTTTGCGCCCGTTCTCACGAGGCTCAAGGAAGGCAAGGGACGGATCCGGAATCAGGGACCGGATTATCTGCTCTGGGCCCTCCTTGATGCGCTGCTCGATCATTATCTGCTGGCCCTCGATGCCATCGAGGAAGAAGTGGCGGAACTCGACGAGGAACTGACGCTGCCGGGGGCCGACATCGACCTCGGCGAGATTCATGGAGTGCGTGCCCGCACGAATTTCCTGTACCGGATCGTGCGGCCCATGCGGGAAGTGGCGACGGTCCTTCAGCACAGCGACAGCGATCTTCTCTCGGACAGCCTTACGCCGTTTCTGCGCGATCTGTACGACCATTCATGGCACGCCATCGAAACGGCGGATCACCTGCGCGAGGCGGTCACTTCGATCCGGGAATTTCATCATGCTGTGCTCGGGCAGCGCATGAATGAAGTGATGAAGGTGCTGACGGCGATCAGCACGGTTTTTCTGCCGCTGACCTTTGTGGCGGGGGTGTACGGGATGAACTTCGAGAATCAGCCCGAATTCCGCTGGAAATGGGGCTATGCGTTCGTGTGGGGCGTATTCGTGCTCATCACGCTGGCCCTGCTCTGGTATTTCCGGAGACGGCGCTGGCTGTGACGGGGCGAATCATTCCCCGGCGGCGCGGCGGAAGCCGGGCGGACGGCTGCCGGCTTCATGAGCTGTGGGCATGCGGGCACCGGTGCGCTGTCGCCATGCGTGGAGGGCGGTGCGGAGTTCCGTGGTCCGGCCCGGTTCGTCTGCGGCGAGGTTCCGTGTTTCGCCGGGGTCTTTTCCGAGGTGATAGAGTTCGGTGCGATGGTCCTCGAGGAATTCAAGGAGCTTCCATGGTCCCTGCTGGACGGTGCTTACCGGGGTGGTGCGCCACGAGTTTTCGCCTGCTCCGAGGTACCCTGGAAAGTGCTGGAAAATGGGCGGACGGTCCGTGGTAGCGGGCTTGCGGAAGACAGGCACAAGGCTTGTCCCGTCGAGGGTCTGACCGGGTGGCTGGGCCGACGCGATTTCAAGGAGGGTAGGAAAGAGGTCGACATGGATGCCCGGGGCATCCGAGGTGGTTCCTGCGGGAATGGTGCCCGGCCAGCGCACGATGAAGGGCACGCGGGTACCGCCTTCGTAGAGACTGCCCTTACCACTGCGGAGCGGGGCATTGTCCGTGATGTCGCCGGCTTTGCGCAGGCCTTCGCGGCGGTAGCCACCGACTCCGCCATTGTCGCTCGAGAAAATGACGACCGTACGTTCCGTCAGGCCTAGCTCCGCGAGCGTCTGGACCACGCGGCCCACGCTTTCATCGATGCTGGCAATCATGGCCGCATAAACGGGGTCGTGATGCCCGCCAGCCGCCACCCTGCGGCGGAAATGCTCAATCAGTTCCGGTTTGGCCTCGTGCGGCGAATGCACACCGAAGTGTGGCAGGTAAAGGAAAAATGGCTTCTCCCGGTGGCGGTGGATGAAGTCGACGGCCTTGTCCGTCAGGAAATCCGCGAGGTACTGGCCTTCGGGAACCTGCGATGGAGGATTCGTGCGGAATCCGAAATGCCGTCCCATGGTCACGAGGGCTTCGTCGAAGCCGCGCTTGGCGGGATGATGCCCTCCGGATTCGCCAAGATGCCATTTGCCGAACATGCCGGTGGCATAGCCCGACTTCTGGAGCGCCTCGGCCACCGTGGTGCGGTCGAGCGGAAGTTCCGTGACATTGTCCACTGGCCGCAGGCTGCGCCGCCACCATGGAAAGCGGTCGATGCTGCCGACCGTGTAAACTCCCGTGCGCGGGCTGTACTGACCCGACATCAGGGCGGCGCGGGTTGGCTGGCAGTTCTGGCAGGCATGGAACTGCGTCAGGCGCAGGCCCTCGGAGGCGAGGCGGTCGATGTGCGGCGTTTCGTAGAATCGGCTTCCCTGGCAGCCGAGGTCCGTCCAGCCGAGGTCGTCTGCCAGCATGAAGACCACGTTGGGCGGGGTGGCCATGGCGGATTGCCAGAGCAGCAGGGCGGCGAGGAACACGGGGAAACGCGGCATGCCTTCCCATACTCCGGGCGCTGGCCCGCCGGGAAGGCCACATTCGCGGGATTTGCGGCTCCCCATTCCGTCAGGGGATGGCAACGCTTGACGCCCGGGGAGCGTTCTCTAAGGGTCATCGGCGCGTCCGCCGCTCAACCCTTCCCATTCATCCATGAACATCCACGAGTATCAGGCCAAGGAACTTTTCGTCAAATTCGGTGTCCCCACTCCGGGAGGGATCATGGCAGCAACACCCGAGGAAGCGAAGGCAGCCGCCGAGAAACTGACGGGCGGCCTCGTGGTCAAAGCGCAGATCCATGCCGGCGGCCGCGGCAAGGGAACCTTCCAGAATGGCTTCAAAGGCGGGGTCCACCTCGCGGAAACTCCCGAACGCGCTGCTGAACTGGCTTCCCAGATGCTCGGTCAGGTCCTCGTGACCCATCAGACCGGCCCCGAAGGCAAACTGGTCAGCAAGGTGCTCATCGCGCAGTCGGTCGACATCAAAAAGGAATACTACCTCGCCATCCTCCTCGACCGAGCCGAAAAGTGCCCGGTCATCGTGGCCAGCGCGGAAGGCGGCGTGAACATCGAGGAAGTCGCGGAATCGCATCCCGAAGCCATCATCCGGACACACGTCCATCCGGCCCTCGGCCTGCAGTCGTTCCAGACCCGCAAGATTGCCCGTCAGATCGGCCTCGGCGGCGACAAACTGCGCGCCTTCGAAAAACTCCTCACGGCACTCTACCGTCTCTTCATCGAATGCGATTGTTCGATGGTCGAGGTCAATCCTCTGGTGGAGACGACCGACGGACAGATTCTGGCGCTCGATGCCAAATTCAATTTCGACGACAATGCGCTCTACCGTCAGAAGGAAGTGGCGGCCATGCGCGACACGACGGAGGAAGATCCGCGCGAAGTCGACGCCAGCGCATTCAATCTGAACTACATCGGGCTCGATGGGGACATTGCCTGCATGGTCAATGGAGCGGGTCTCGCGATGGCGACCATGGACATCATCAAGCTGCACGGCGGAGAACCCGCCAACTTCCTCGACGTGGGCGGTGGAGCCAACGAGGAACAGGTCAAGCAGGCCTTCCGGATTCTGCTGTCCGACCCGAAGGTGAAGGCGATCCTCGTGAACATTTTCGGCGGCATCATGCGCTGCGATGTCATTGCCCAGGGCATCATCAATGCCGCCCGCGAAATGAAGCTGGAAGTTCCCCTCGTGGTGCGGCTCGAAGGCACCAATGTGGAACAGGGACGCGAATTGCTCGGAGCCAGCGGGCTCAAACTGACCGCCGCGACCGACCTCACGGACGCCGCCCAGAAGGTCGTGGCCGCCGCGCAGGCTGCCTGAGTTTCCTTGCTGCGGAATCGGATCTTCAAGGAAACCGCCTCCGGTGGCTGTGGCTGCCGGGGGCGGTTTTGTTTTCCGTGTCGGTGCGGCTGCGCGGGCGCGGTGATAGTTGGGGCCTGCGCGAGGCGTTGCTTGCCATCCGTCCGCGATTTCATTATTCCGGCACATTCCGATGAACAAACACTGCATTCCCCCGCTGTTCCGTCTGCTTCCGCTTTCGGTTCTTGTGGCATCCGCCGATGCCCGCCCGCTCTGGATCTGGGCTCCCCCGAAAGTGGAGCCGAATCAGTCAATCTGGGTCCGCAAAACATTCCAGCTCGATGGCCCGCTCAAGGGGGCACGTGTCTCGGTTTCTGCCGACAACACATGGGAACTCTGGATCAATGGAGAATTCGCAGGCCGCGGCAATGAATGGTCGGCTCCCAAACGGGTGAATGCCGAGAAATTCCTCAAGCCCGGCGCCAACGTCATCGCCATCAAGGCCGGCAATGACAACAGCACCGCAGCCGGACTGGTGGCCCGCGTTGAGCGGGGCAAACAGGTCCTGCTGGAATCGGATGCCTCATGGAAAGTGACCGCGCAGGACCCGGGCGGTGGCTGGGAGAAGCCAGAAACATCCGATGCCTCATGGGCGGCCGCCATGGAAGTGGCCAAGCTCGGTGACGCCCCGTGGGGTGATGTCTTCGCTGGTGGTGCCCGCGGTGGATCGGGCGGCAGCCTTCTGCCCGCCGAGGAAGTCAAGGTACTCCCTGGCTTCAAGGCGGAATTGATCTACAGCGTGCCCAAGGGGGATCAGGGATCGTGGGTCAGCATGACCGTCGATGACAAGGGACGGCTCATTACGGGCGATCAGGGCGGCGGTCTCTACCGGGTCACGCTCAAGGATGGCGCGGAACCGGAGGTCGAACCGCTCGGCACCAAGGCGGGTCACGCGCAGGGCCTTCTTCACATCAACGGTGCGCTCTACGTGGTCACCAACGGCCCCGGCCCCGGATTGTACCGGCTCCGTGATACGGATGGCGACGACAAGTACGACGAAGAAACCCTCCTGCGCCCCATCGAAGGAGGTGGCGAACACGGACCGCACGCGGTCATTGCCGCACCCGACCGGAAATCGATCTACGTGATCGGTGGAAACCACACCAAGACGCCGGATCCGGAAAAGAGCCGCGTCCCGCGCCTCTGGCAGGAAGATCATCTGGTGCCCCGCATGTGGGACGCCAACGGCCATGCCCAGGGCATTCTCGCCCCCGGTGGCTGGATCTGCCGCACGGATTTCGATGGCAAGGAATGGGAACTCATCTCCATGGGCTACCGGAATCAGTACGACGTTGCCTTCAATGCGACCGGTGACCTCTTCACCTATGACGCCGACATGGAATGGGATGTCGGCACCCCATGGTACCGTCCGACGCGCATCTGCCAGGCCATGCCAGGCAGTGAATTCGGCTGGCGTTCCGGCTCCGGCAAGTGGCCGGTGTATTATCCGGACAGTTTGCCTCCGGTCACGGACATCGGTCCTGGCAGCCCCACGGGCGTGGAAGCGGGACTTGGTGCCAAGTTCCCCGCCAAGTATCAGCATGCGATCTATGCGGCCGACTGGACCTTCGGTACCATGTACGCGATTCACCTGACTCCCGACGGAGCCTCGTGGAAGGGCGTGAAGGAGGAATTCGTTTCGGGCAAACCACTGCCTCTCACCGACCTTGTCATCCATCCGAAGGACGGTGCCATGTACTTCCTCGTGGGTGGCCGCGGCACGCAGTCGGGCCTCTACCGCGTAACTTATACGGGCAGCGAATCCACAGCTCCCGCCCCCGCTCCGGAACTGACTCCGGAAATGAAACTGCGCCGGGAACTGGAATCCCTGCAGTTGGCAGGACCGTCGGCGGCCGCGCTCGACAAGGCATGGGCGCAGCTAGGCCATGCCGACCGCTGGATCCGCTTTGCCGCACGCACGGCGGTGGAATTCCAGCCAGCGGCCACATGGGCTCAGCGGGCGCTCGATGAGAAGAATCCTGCGGCGGCCACTCAGGCCCTGCTCGCGCTCAGCCGTGCGGCTGCGAAGGAACACCAGGCGGCCATTCTCGCGGCCCTCGGACGGATCGACTCTGCAGCGCTCTCCGAACCGGCGAAGCTCGACCTCATCCGGACGTACGCGGTTTGTCTGGTGCGGGGCGGCATGCCTGACGAGGCGGCCCGCGCGGCGATCCGTGAGCGTTTCGAACCTCAGTTCCCGGCAGCCAGCGACGCCCTCAATAAGGAATTGTGCGACCTGCTCTGCGCCGTGGGCAGCCCGGGCGTAGTGTCCCGCGCCATCCAGTTGCTGACGACCGCCCGCGATGATGCCAACCAGATTGCCGAGGAACAGCTCATTGCCCGCAACGATGGCTATGCCAAGGGCGTGCGCGACGCGATGGCTTCGCGTCCGAACCGCCAGCAGATCGCCTACGCCTATGCACTGCGCATCGCGAAGGAAGGCTGGACGCCGGAACTGCGCCGCCAGTACTTCCGCTGGTTCAATGGAGCCCGCAAATTCCAGGGCGGCAACAGCCTGCGCGGCTTCATCGAAATGATCCGCAAGGACGCGCTCGCCAACGTGCCCGCCGAAATGAAGGCGGAACTCGAAGGCCTCTCGGAGGAACTCAATGCCGTTCCCGCCGATCTGCCCCGCCCGCAGGGGCCGGGACGCGCGTGGACCATCGACGAAGTCATGGCCCTCACCGCCAATGGCCTCAAGGGCCGCAGCTACGAGAACGGCGCGAAAATGTTCAAGGCTGTCCTCTGCGCCAACTGCCATCAGTTCGGCACCGAAGGCCGCGGCGGCATCGGACCCGATGTCACCGGGGCCGGCAACCGCTACACCATGCGCGACCTCCTCGAGAACATCATGGAACCAAGCAAGGTCATCTCGGATCAGTACGAATCCACCCTCATCGAGAAAAAGGATGGATCGTCCGTGGTCGGCCGCGTGCTCCAGGACGCCGATGGCAAGGTCAAGGTCGCCGAGAATCCACTCGCACCGGATTCCCTCACGGAAATTCCCGCAGCCGACATCAAGGCACGCAGCAAATTCCCCGTGAGCGCCATGCCACCCGCTCTTCTCAATTCGCTCAACGAAAATGAGGTCCTCGACCTCATCGCCTACCTGCTGAGCGGCGGGAACAAGGACGACAAGGCCTTCCGGAACTAAGCGTCCCTCCGGAGGATTCCTCCGCAGCAGAAAATACCGCGGGGCTGCCGTCTTCACCGATGGCAGCCCCGTTTGCTTTGGCGCGGAGCACGGCCACCGCCGATCCGGATCTCAGTGCCCGCTGAAGGATGCATCGAGGGGAAGTCCGCCGCTCAACGAAGCCGCCTCGGGAATTGCAAAGCCGTACAGCAGGCCATGCCCGTCCGGATAGTTTTCGCCGGGCTTCCCGGCGTGCGCGGCCAGCCCGAAGAGCCGCGAACCGACAAGGACCGGAGTGCGCATGGGGGTCGCTCCATTGGTGCCGCCATCGAACACATGAAGAACCTGCATGGTCTTCGATTTCAGATCGATGGCGTACAGGGTGCCCGGGCGGTTGCCGCCGCGCTGATTGTTTCCGTGGGTGGATCCGTACAGAAAACGGCCGTCGGATGAGAACACCACACTGCCATTTGGCTTGGATCCCCCGCGCTGACCGCAGCCGCTGAAGCTGATGACGGTTTCGAAGCGGCTGCCGTCCGGCTGAATGCGGAAGACGGATCCATGTTCCTCCGGATTGCTGAACGTCCCGTGCGTTGTCCCGTAGAGCCAGCCATCAGGCGACGCCGCAAGGCAATCGTAGGGATGCCCGTCGCCGGCTGCAAAGCGATGGAGCACCTTGAACTCCGAGCCATCAGGCCGGAGCCGGAAAATGGCTCCGTGCGCGTCGGGTTCCTTGCGTTCGTAATCCGAAGTCATCCCGTAGACCCAGCCATCGTGAAAGAGCAGGCTGCCGCTCGGGTGGAATCCGGCTTCGCCCCCGAGTTCCGCCAGCATTTCCGTTTTTCCGGAATCGAGATCGTGACAGTAGACGCAGCCGGCGAAGCCATTGCGGACCCCGCCATGAAACGCGGTGCCGATGAGTTGACGGCTGACGAGGATAGGGCCGTTCTTGGGCGAACCTCCCGCGGGATCGCCGTTTTTGAAATGGTGGAGCACCCTGAAGCCGGATCCATCGTGCCCAATGGCATAGAGCGTTCCATTGCCATGCATTCCTCCGCCCGTAGTGATGCCATGGATGCGGTCGCCTCCGTCGCAGAGCCTTCCGAAGGGCCCGGTGCCGTCGGCTTGCCGGAATTGATGGAGCACGGTGAGCGACCCACCGGGCGTGACCCGGAAGAGTGATCCTCCGCCGTGTTCCCCCATCTCGGATCCCGCCCCGTAGAGGTTTCCGCCCGATGCGAGGACGTCTCCAAAGGGACGCGAGCCGTCCGCGCCATTCAGGGCCACGACGGCGCTGAATCCGGTGGCCGCCACCGGTTCCGATGCATTCCCAGCCCGTTCCCAGCGCTGAGGTGCCGCCTCACGCGGGGGCCCCGCTCCCTGCAGAGGTGCCTCGGGATTCCCGCAGGAATTGAACAGCATCACGGAAACAAGCAGCGAAGAATTCCGGAGGTTCATGGCACATGGTGGGAGTGGTCAGAGGATCAGTAAGACAAAGATTCACGGGCCCGCCTCCCGCAGCGTCGGTGCACCGGCCAGATAGCCGGATTTCGTCAGGAAGCGGTCGGTCTCCACGAGAGCGCGGACGATTTCCGCAGGCTTGCCATAGCCCGGCAGCAGGAAGGCATGCCCGGTGCCCTCGAGCGAGACCAGTTGGCACGGGCGGCCCGCTGCCAGCATGGATTTCTGAAAGGAAGCCGATTGAGCGTGGGGAACGGTTTTGTCTGCGGTGCCGTGCAGGAGGAGCGTGGGCGGTGTCGACTTCCCGACGGCCCGGAGCGGGGAAAGGGCCTGCAGCCGTGCTGCGGCGGTGCCGGCTGCCCCGGCTGGAGTCCCTGGCAGATCCTTGAGCCATGAAATCGCGGTCAGATCGAGGGCGGCATTGCAGAGCACCATGGCATCGGGCACCGAAGACGGACCAGCGGCGTCGCCGGACGGCAGCGTGCCAAGGGCCGCCGCCAGATGACCACCCGAGGAATCGCCGAGAACCGCAATCTTCGAGGGATCAATGCCGAGTTCCCGCGCATGACTGCGCAGGTGGCGGATGGCGGTCCGGCAATCATCGAGGCTGTCGTGCACCGTCACTGGTCCGCCGTCGGGAGCAAGGCGGTAGGCTACGCTGATGGCGATGGCTCCGCGCGAGGCAAAGTAGCGGCAATGCGGAAACATGAGGTCGGGCGTTCCGGATTTCCATCCCCCGCCATGAATCCAGAGAGTCACGGCGCGCTGATCCGAGGCCTTGTGATCCTTCGGCAGAAACACGTGCAGGGTCACTTTGCGGTTTCCCTTTCCCTCTGCTGTCCACAGCACAGGAGCGGGACCATCGGCGGTGAAATCCGTCAGTTCCGCAGCCCGCAGCATGCCGAAGGAGGCAAGCAGCGCGGCAAGCATGGTGCGGCGGAGAAGCATGAGATCCGGGGAGGTACTGGATGTTCAGATGCCCGTGATGGAGCCGTCGGGAGTGACGTCGATGCGTTCGGCCGCGGGTACCTTCGGGAGAGCAGGCATGCGCATGAGCGTTCCGGTGAGGGCCACGAGGAAGCCAGGTCCGGCTGCGAGTTCGAAATCGCGCACATTGATGGTGAAACCCGTGGGGCGTCCGAGCCGCTGTGGGTCATCGGAAAGCGAATTCTGCGTCTTCGCCATGCAGACGGGAAGGTGACCGTAGCCGCTCCGGCTGAACTGATCGAGGCGGGCTTCGGCGGTTTCGGAGAAGGTGACGCCGTCTGCTCCGTAGATGCGCTTCGCGATGGTGTTCACAGCGTGGCGGATGCTGTCGCCGGTCTGGTAGAGTGGCTGGTGCGGAGGTGTTTCCTTAGCGGCTGCCGCGGCCACGAGGTCGGCCAGTTCTGTGCAGCCGTCGCCTCCCGCTGCAAAGGCATTGGCCACCGCCACCGGAATGCCGCGGGCGGCGCACCATGAACGCACCGCTTCGAGTTCATCGTCGTGATCCGTATGGAAGCGGTTGATGGCAACGACGACTGGTTTGCCGAACTGGGCGGCGCTGTCGAGGTGGGCGGCAAGATTATCGAGTCCGCGCCCGACGGCCGTGACGTCCGGTTGTGTGAGCGCATCAAGGGTCGTGCCCCCATGCATCTTGAGCGCGCGCACGGTGGCCACAATGACCACGGCAGCGGGATCGAGCCCGGCCTTGCGGCATTTGATATGGAAGAATTTCTCGCCACCGAGATCGAAGGCGAATCCTGCTTCGGTGACGGCGTAGTCGGCATGCGCCAGTGCCATGCGGGTGGCGAGCACGGAATTGCACCCGTGTGCAATGTTTGCAAATGGCCCGCCATGAAGGAACGCGGGCACGCCTTCGATGCTCTGCACGAGGTTCGGTTCGAGGGCATCGCGCAGCAGAGCGAGCGCTGCCCCGGTGACCCGCAGCGACTTCGCTGTGACTGCCTCGCCGTCCTCCGTGAAACCAAGCACAATGCGGTCGATCATGGCACGGAGATCATCGCGAGACTCCGAAAGGCAGAGGGCCGCCATGATTTCCGAGGCCGCTGTAATATCGAAACCGGTGCTGCGTTCCGCAGGTCCTCCGCGGTCGGTCGTGATGCGGCGCAGCGAGCGGTCGTTCATGTCGAGCACGCGCTTCCAGAGCAGACGGTCCGGGGTGAGCGGAAGATTGCCATGCTGCATGGCATTGTCAGCCGCCGCCGAGAGTAGATTGTGGGCCGACGTGATCGCATGGAAGTCGCCGGTGAAATGGAGATTGATCGACTGGGCGGGCTCGACCGTGCATCGTCCGCCCCCGGTGGCTCCGCCTTTCCGTCCAAACACCGGACCCATGCTCGGCTGCCGCAGAGCCAGCGCGACAGAGCGTCCGGTTTTCCGCAGTCCCTGGGCAAGGCCGATGGAAATAGTCGTTTTGCCTTCCCCGGCCGGTGTGGGTGTGATCGCCGACACCAGAATGAGACGGCCATGCCGCGGAGGCGAAGCGAGGGCGGAAAGGGGGACCTTGGCTTTGTCGGATCCGTAGCAGTTCAGAATGGCGGGATCGATCCCAAGGGCCGCGGCGGTGCGCTGGATGCTCATGATGAACATGCTGGCAAGACCATGGGCCGATGGCAAGCAGAAGTGCCCGCAGCCTGTCAGGGCGGGTTGGCGAGCGCTTCGAGGGTTCGGAGCACGACTGATTGATCCGGCTTGAGATCAACCATGACCCGGAAGAGGGCGCGGCAGGCTTCCTCGTAGCTGGGCTGGAGTCCTCGGCGTGCTGCCAGCAGCCGCACGTAGCGGATGGCGCGGTCGATCAGTTTGTTGTTCGCGGGCCGCACCCAGGTCATGACATTGTCTTCGTAGCGTCCCAGCCGACCCATGAGGAGAGTGCTGTGCGCATTGAGCATCAGTTTCAGCAGCAGGTGGGCTTCCACCATGCCAAGCGGACCGTCCGCGGCCTGCCAGCGGAGAGTATGGTGCAGTGGACCGTAGTGCAGCATGATGCGCCCGGGGCCGCCTTCGATGCGGAAGACATGATGCAGTGCCCCGCGCGTGCGGCGGCGGCGCAGCTCCGGCAGCCGGGCGGAAAAATCATAACCATGAATGACCTTCAGTCCGGTGGTGGCGGCCACCTCCGGCCAGTCGACCGCGCGGGGCCTGCGATGCAGCAGTTTCAGCCATGCCGAGGGCGCATCCTGAGCCGAGGGCATGAAAAGATGGCACCATGATGCCCGCGCTTTCGGGTCGTTCTGATTCTCAAATGGATTCAGGCTGAAGGTCGGGCTGCGTTCCGTGGTGTCGGTGAGTACCGTGATGCCGAACGGACCGGGTTCGTAGAGCGTGTATTCTCCCAGGGTGCAGAGCGCGGCTTCGCGTTCGGTGAAGGCAGCGAGGAATGACCAGTCGCTGGATTCCACGAGCGCCCGGAATCGTCCGGGCAGGGCTGCGGCTGACGCAGGGTCGAGTCGGCCTGCGAATGCAAAGGCGAGGGCTGCGGTGAGCACGGTGGTGGCCTGCATGCGCGTGCTGCCGCTCAGCGCCATTGGACCGACCGCGAGGTTCACTTTGCGGATGGCCGGATTGGCAAGGACGCGGCGCGATCGTTCTGCCGAAGCCGCAAGGACGTCGTCAGGATTGCAGTACAGAAAGAACGGAGCCTGCGACGAGACCTCGGCCGCGCGCTCGGTGGCCCCAATCACCCACGGAGTTTCCCCTCCTTCGGTCGAGGCCAGCAGCAGGTCGCCATCGCGGAACCCAAGGTCGTCGAGCTGCCGCGCCCCGTATTCCGGATGGTCCTCGAATTTCTCCACCGCCCGGATCAACGCGAGATCTCCCCCCGCCATGAAGGCGAGCACGCGATCCGCCAGTTCCTTCGGCAGCAGACCTTCGCGGCAGAATAATTCGAGGGAAAGCGACAGCCGACCGGTGGCCCCGCAGCCGCACAGGAAAACCCGGTGGCCGCGCCCGAGACAGTCGGCAATGGCTTCCGCAATCTCCGGCAGCTGCCGCGCCGCTTCCGTGAATTTCCTCAGCGCCAGCAGGTCGACCTCGCGCAGCACCCGGATGCCTTCCGCGAGGTCTTCGTGCGCCAGCTGGGCCAGCTGACTGGTCAGCGGATGAGGCGATTCGGTATCGAGCGATCCCAGCTGAAAGTCTCCGGCGATGGTGAGGAATTCGTCGGCATTCATGCGGGAAGGGGAGGGGAGGGAAGAATCAGGTATGACCGGGCGCGGAAATGCGTCCTTCTTCAATTTCGTCCCGGCGGCTCCGGAGGATGCGGTCGGCTGTCTCCGAAATCATTTCTTCGAGGATGAGGCGGAGGTGACTGCCCGCGCGGAAGTCGCTCGGAGCAATGTGCTTCACCCGGTTGGCATGTGCGGCCAGCTGATAGCATTTCCGGAAACTGTTGCGGCTTTTGTCTTCCGTATTGTAGACCGCAATGGCTCCCCCGCCGTACTGCTTCATGATCGTGAAGCAGGGCACATCGGTCGGCCCGTCGCCAAGGTAGATCATGTTGGAGAACGGCACCGGCCTGAGGTCCGCGGGCATGTGGTCATTGACATCCTGGCTCAGGTCGAGGAGGCCCTTGTTGATGCGGAAAAGGTACTGCGTCTTCTGCGTGTGGGAAATCACCCGCTTCGGGAAGGTGATGCGGCCTTCGCTGTCGGTGGCGAATTCGCATCCGAAGACGGCTTTGACGTGCGGCCGGAGACGTGAACCATCGATGAGGGCCTTCATGCCGCTGCTCACGATGTAATGTTCCAACTGGATGCCGATGCTGCGGTGGGCCGGGGAAAGCACTTCTTCGAGTTCCCCGAACATTTCCGGCAGACCCTTGTAGAATCCCAGATTGGCTCCCAGCTTTTCCAGTTCCGCATTGGTCGGTGGATCCATCTGAAGCGAATCCAGCAGTGTCTTCAGATAGGCCAGTTCAGATTCCCAGCCATCCTGCCGCACAAGGGCCTGACATTTCTTCCAGAAGGCCGAGGGATCGATTCCGTACGCCGGAAAGAGCACCTCGTCCTGCATGTAGGTCGGCGAAAGCGTCTGATCGTAATCGTAGACGATCGCAATGGTGGTCTGGGGTACGGACATGATGAAGTGGAATCAGAGACCGCGGGCGTAGGAATCACAGCGGCTGAACCAGCCGGCCCGCCATTGGCCCTCGGGTTTGGGAGCAAGTTCGATGCGGCGGCCGAGGGTCCGTCGCGCGGCCACGGAGAAGGCGGCAGGTGCATCGTCCGGGCGCGGCACGCCATCCATGGCCTGCAGCACCTGCAGCAGTCCCCAGCCCTGACCCTTGTAGCGCTCGGCCGGATTGGTGCCCTCACCCTTGAAATTGACATAGTCCATCAGGCAGTAGAGGCCGCCGCCCGTCTGGCTGAGCGAGAGAAAGCGGGCTTCGATGGCCGCCCGTTCCTGCCGGGGAGCCGCGGCAAGGATCTTGGGAAGCGAACGCACGCTGCGCTCGGCTGCGAATTCCGCCTGCAGGGGCACTGTGCCCGCCAGCAGCCCGCGCAGTTCCTTCATCTCCGGAGAATTCTTCGCGGAAAGAAACGAGGCACGGTCGGGCCACGGACAGAAGGGTGCCCGCCGCAGCCACTCCGGAACAGGCGCTCCACGGTTCGCCAGATGCGCCACCAGCGCCGGAAAACTTTCCTCATACGGTCCCCGCGGTCCCCGCGGATACCAGATGAAATGCCCGATGCCCAGCGAGGCAAAGGCTTCTCCCGTATTCCAGCTGGTCAGTCCCTCGATCGTCCCAGCACATTCGTTCTTCCAGAGTCTCTGCCCGATCTTCGCCGCGGTGGCCGGGGGAATCCGGAAGGGAGCCTCGCGGCCCCATGAAATGGCAGTTCCCAGCAGCAGACTGATGAGGATCCGGCGGCGCATGAAAGGGGAGAGGGAAATGATGGGAGAGTTGCGCGGAAGCCCTGCAGAAATGTCAGGGCTTCCGCCGCAGGGGAATATCTGGGCTACTGTACGAGCCGGACTTTGGCTCCAGGCATTTCACCGCGCGCCATGGCCGCATGCTGTTCGTCACTGCACGCAGAATTCGTAGGTGCATCAGCCGAGCGGTCGACCGGAGTCACCAGCCCGTGCGACAGCAGATACGATTCCACTTCCTCGCCGCTGACGTCGGCCAGCATGGTGTCGTTGACGGTCACGCAGGGACTGAGCGGCTGACCGCTCTTCTGTTCCATTTCCCAGCGGAAGGCCGGGTTCTTGATGATGTCCTTCTCCTCGAACGGGAGGTCGTATTTGCGCATGATGGCGCGGACTCCTTCGCTCCATCCGCAGAAGGTTTTGAGGTAGGCAGTGATGGCAGGTTTTTCCGTGTTCATGAGTTTTGGGGGAATTGTGGACTGGAATGGTACGGGCAGCGGGCGCAATTGCAAGACGACCGGGAAAATCCCTTTGCCGCCCTGCGGATCCTCCCGGATGAATCCTGCGTGTCCGACCGCCCGTTCCACGCTCCCAGATTACGCACGATCCTCCTCGGGGGAAGCGGTCTTCTCGGAGCCGCCCTGCGCGAGGCATGGTCCGCCCAGCCGGATATCGAACTCCTCCAGCTCTCCCGCGCGGAACTGAACCTCACGCAGCAAGACCGCCTCGCGGAAACCCTCGAGGCCATTCCATTCGATCTCCTCCTCAATGCGGCCGCCTACACAAGGGTCGACGACGCCGAAACACCCGGCGGCGGGGAACTCGCCATGACAGTCAATGGCACCGCAGCCGGCGTGCTGGCATCCTGCGCGGCCCGCCACGGCGCACGCATGATTCATTTCAGCACGGACTACGTCTTCGATGGCAGCAGCCCGGTGCCTTACCGCGAAGACGATCCGCCCAGCCCGGTGAGCGCCTACGGACGTTCCAAACTGGCCGGCGAAGAACTCGTCCTCGCCGCTTCCCCGCGCCACCTCGTGATCCGGCTCTCGTGGCTCTGCGGTCCAGCCCGTCCAGCCTTTCCGGAATGGCTGCTCAGCCAGGCCATGACGCGCCCGGAGGTCAGGGTCGTCGCCGACAAATGGGCCTGCCCCACATGGGCTCCGGACCTCGCGGAACGTCTCCTCGGCCTTGTCAGGATGCCCGCCGAAACCGCCGGCATCCTGCATTTCTGCCACGGTCCTCCCTGCTCGTGGCTCGATTGGGGCCAGCAGATCCTCGACACCGCCGCCGCCGCCGGACGTCCGCTCCAGACGACCAGACTGACCCCGGTTTCCATCGCCGATCTGCCCGGCATGGCCGCGCGGCGGCCCGCCCACTCAGCCCTCGCCACCGATCGCTACGAAGCGATCACCAGCGCGGCACCCCTGCCATGGACCACATGGCTCCCCGCCATGGCCAGCCTTCCCGCTCCTTCGGGAAACACAGACACCCCGGCGGTCGGCTGAAGCCCGCGTGCGGTCACGGAAACCGGTCGCCGCTGATTTCCGAATTTTGGGGCTAGCGGTCGGCAGGCGGGATGACGTAAATCGTGAGAATGCGAACCATTTCTCCCCGAATGGCCGCGCTGGCAGCGTCTGTTTGCGCGATCCTTGCCAGTGCCGGCACATGCCGCGCGCAAAGCGTCATCATTTCCGAATTCCTTGCGGACAATGAAGACGGTCCGCGCGATGAAGATGGCGACCGGAATGACTGGATCGAAATCCGCAATCTGACCGCGGCCCCGGTGAATATGGCGGGCTGGCACCTGACCGATTCCGCGGCGCGTCCGGCGAAATGGCCATTTCCGGCCGTGACCCTTCCGGCCAATGGCGTCCTCCTTGTGTGGGCCAGCGAAAAGGACCGCCGCAATCCCGCCGCCCCACTGCACACAAACTTCCGGCTGAATACGTCGGGCGAATACCTCGGCCTGACGCGCCGCACGCCGGATGGCATCACGGTCGAACACGACTACGCCCCAGCCTACCCTCCGCAGTTCGAGGACATCAGCTACGGGATGGGCCAGGTCACGACAACCACCACTCTGACCGGAGCGAATTCCCCCGTGCGCTACCTGGTGCCCGCCAATGCCAATCTCGAGGTCAATCAGGGACTCAATGCCGCGAACTGGCTGGGCC
Source organism: Verrucomicrobiota bacterium (assembly GCA_039795165.1). Classification (GTDB taxonomy): domain Bacteria; phylum Verrucomicrobiota; class Verrucomicrobiia; order Verrucomicrobiales; family V1-33; genus V1-33. The sequence continues at coordinate 123,437 of JBDKER010000005.1, forward strand.
TTTCCTTCAATGATGCGTCATGGGTGACGGGCACGCTGCCGCTGCGCTACGGTCGCGACGCCAATGATCCCTACGACGCCTTCCCGGGTACAGACATCGAGGCCCGGCTCTACAACATCCGCACGAGTGTCTACGCCCGGGCATCCTTCACCGTGGCGGACCCGGCGACCGTTTCCACCCTGCGGCTGCGCATGCGCAGCGATGACGGATTCGCTGCCTACCTGAATGGCAATCCGGCAACAGTGGCGGACTTCAACATGCCGGAGAACGAAACGGGCACCACGCAGCTGTGGAATTCACCATCGGCAGCAGAACATCCCGATTCCGTCTCGACCACATGGCAGGAATTCGTGCTCGACCCCCGCCAACTCGTCTCGGGAAATAATGTGCTCTGCCTCCACGGCTTCAACCGAGCGACCACGAACAACGACTTCCTGCTCTGGCCGGAACTGCTCGCGGAAACAGCCACACCGGCCCTCACCGGACAGCGTGCCTACTTCCCGATTCCCACGCCGGGTACAATCAATCCCGGAGGAACTGCGGACCCGGGCCCGCGGATCGCAGACGTCACCCGCAATCCGGTTCCACCAGTGCTGCCCCCGGGTTCCGCGGCCATCGCCGACAGCCAGGCACAGTTCGCAGGCACGCAGGGCCAGAACGGCTGGACGGCGGGCTACGCAGCCTTCGCCTCCGGAGTTCCGGCCAGCAGCAACTACACCACCGGAAGCTTCGTCCCCTTCGCCGGCGGCGCTGCCTTTGGAGCATGGAACGCCAACACCAATCACTGGACCGGTACCGCATGGGACCTCAATACGGCGGCCGCCGCCCCATGGACCACGGTCGCTCCGCTTATCGTCCACCCGAACGATTCCACGCCCGGCCCACTCCAGGCTGCCGTGCGCCGCTGGGTCAGCACGCACGACGGACCTGCCATCATCACCGGCTACTTCCAGCGCATCACCGCAGGAACCGACGGCACCACCGGCCACATTTTCCTCAATGGGACGTCTCTCTTCAGCGCACTCACGACCGGCGAGGTCCGCGCCTTCAATCTTCCCGTGACCCTGCGTCCCGGCGACATCATCGATGCAGTCGTGGACGTGGGACCCGCCGATGCCGACGGCAGCGACGGCACCAATTGCCAACTCCGCATCCTGCCCGCGCCAGCCGCTCCTACCTTCTTCACCATCACCGCCAGCGTCGCCCGCACCGTCCGCCCGATCGCTTCTGTAACCTGCCGGTTCCGCATCATGCAGCAGCCGGAAACGTCCCTCGCGATGCGCGATGATGGTCTCGAAGGCGACGCCGTGGCCGGTGATGGCACGTGGTCCTGCCGCGCCGACATCACCTACGCAACTCCCGGTGAAATGCTGCGCTGGCGCATCGTGGCGACCGATGACGGAGGCGCGAGCGTGACTGACCCGCCATTCCCGGACCCGCTGAATTCGCCGCAGTACCACGGAACCATCGTGGACGATCCATCGACGGCTTCCTCGCGGCTCCAGCTGTTCCATTGGTTTCCCGTCAGCGCCGCCAATGCCGGCACCATCGCAGGCGACCGCGGCTCGGTCTGGCACCTCGGGGAATTCTACGACAATGTCCGCGCCAAGCTCCGCGGACAAAGCACATCCGGCTTCGCCAAGAAGAGCCACGCCTTCGATTTCGCCAGAGATCAGCGCTTCCGCTACCACCCGGATCGACCCCGCGTGCGCGACATCCACCTCCTCTCCAACTGGGCCGATAAATCAAAGTGCCGCAATACGATGGCATGGGAAACCTACCGTCTCGGCGGCATGCCGGCACTCGAATGCTTCCCCATCCGGGTCCACCAGAATGGCCAGTTCTACGGCCTCTACGATATGGTCGAAGACGCCGACGACCTCTACCTCGCGCGCGCCGGACTCGACCCCAACGGTGCACTCTACAAGATGTACAATCAGTTCAATGCCACGCCGGCTCATGCCAGTTCGGGCGTCGAGAAGAAAAGCCGCCAGTGGGACACGAATCACGACCTGCTGGCCTTCCTCAATGGACTGAATCCGGGAACCAATGCCGTCACTTCCCTCCCGGCCCGGCGTCAGTTCGCCTACGATAACCTCGACCTCTTTGCGCTGGCCAACAATCTCGCCATCACCGCCCTCACCACCAACAACGATCAGGGGCATAAGAACTACTTCCTCTACCGCGACAGCGACGGCACGCGCGAATGGAAACTCCTGCCATGGGACTGCGACCTCACCTTCGGTCGCACATGGACGGGCAACAATTTCGCAGCGACTCCCCCGCAGATCGGGGCGGCCTACTTCGATGATCACATGGATTCCCAGCGCGGCCTTCAGCTCGGTCCCTTCAACTGGATCAAGCAGGTCGCCTACAATTGCCCGGAGTTCAATCGCATGTACCTGCGGCGGCTGCGCTCCCTCATGGATCAATGGCTGGTCGGCCCCGACAGTACCACGGGGCATTTCGAAACACGCTTTTCCCAGCTCATGGATACCATCGATCCACCCGGACAGTCGACCACCAGCGATGTCTGGCTCGATGGCCAGCGCTGGGGTGTCTGGTGGCCCGCTCTGCCATGGCGCCATGACAATGCGAACACGGCCGCCACGGTGGCCGCGACCGCTGCCAACTTCAGCACAGTCTGGAATCGTCACGGCCCCCGCGCTTCCATGGCCCGCATCATCGCCCCGGACGGCAACCCGGTCACCTCCACGCTCGCCACGACCACCAATGGGCTCGCCAGCAACTTCTACCTGAGCACCGCAGCCTACCCCGGCGGCACCATCACCAACACGACCACAGGAGCCTCTCTGAACTACGCGGCTGGTACCTATCCTCCGTTCGGCGGCACCGCCACCATCCAGCCCTACCTCAAGGGCCGCCGCCAGCGGCTCTACGATACCTCGGCCACCCGCCCGTTCAGCGACCGCGATTCCAACTCGGCCACCACCAACGACCGCGACTTCATTCCGGGTGCCCAGGCTGCCCTCCCGCCCGTGACCATTGCCACACAGCCGGACCTCCTCGATGCCAATCCCTCCGGCGGCCAGGACCAGGAATTCTTCGTGATCCGCAACAACGGCACGGAGGCCGTCGACCTCTCGGGCTGGTCCATCACTGGTGCCGTGGAATTCACGTTCCCAGGCGGCTGCGTCGTGCCGGCCCCGGACGCCGCTTCCTCCCTCCCGAATCCGGAATTGCTCGGCCTCCTGCACATCGCGAAATCCCCATGGCACTTCCGTCAGCGCACCGCAGGCCCGCGCGGTGGACAGAACCGCCTCGTGACCGGTCCCTACAACGGACAGCTCTCGGCCCGCGGCGAAACCATCGAACTGCGCAACGCCACCGGCCTGCTCGTCGACAGCTTCATCATTCCAGCAGCACCAACCCCCGCACAGTCGTCGCTCCGCATCACGGAATTGCTCTACCGCCCCGCGGAACCTCAGCCCGCAGAACTCGCCACGGATGCCTCTCTGCAGCGCTCAAGCTTCGAATTCATCGAACTGCAGAACGTCGGCTCCACCCCGCTCCCGCTCAAGGATGCACGCTTCACGGAAGGCATCAGCTTCACGTTCCCGGACATCACCCTGCCCCCAGACGGCCGCATCATTCTTGCCGCCAATCCCACCGCCTTCGCCCTGCGCCACCCAGCCCCCGCCGCTCCAGTCGCCGGCCCATGGCTCGGTAGCCTCGACGACCGCGGAGAACGACTCCAGTTGCTCGACGCCTCAGGCGAAAGTGTCCTCGATTTCTCCTACGACGGATCATGGTTCTGGCCCGCAGACGAAAGTGGCCACAGCCTTGTCATCCTCAACCCTGCCATCACCCCATGGAATGACTGGGGCAATCCCAGCCGCTGGGGCCTCAGCGCCGCGCCCGGCGGCAACCCAGGAAGCATGGACCCATTCCCCGGCACCATCTACGCCGCATGGCAACGCCAGCACTTCACGGCAGCGGAACAGATCGACCCCGCCATCGCAGGCCCCCTCGCCGACCCGGACACCAATGGCCTCAGCAACCTCTTCCACTACGCCTCCGGCCTCCCTCCCCATTCCCCCGCGGACCGACGCGACCCCACCGCCGCCACAGAAACCTCCGCCGACGGCTCACACCTCACCCTCACCTTCCGCCGCCTCATCACCGCCCCAGACCTCGCATGGCTCCCGGAAGCCGGCGACGACCTCACCGACTGGATCCCCATGGAACCAACCGGTACCCCCATCACCCACAGCGACGGCACCCAGACGGTCACCTTCCGCGACCCCATCCCCGCAAAATCCCGCCGCTTCGCCCGCCTCCGCATCACCCTCCTCCCGCCTCCACAGTAGGATACCCCAGACAGACGCTCCGAACTCCCCACCGGCCCACAGTCAGAGACGATATCAGATTTCCGGTCGGGTTTGATCGCTGTTCGCCGCGTCACACCGCAAACAGCCAAGCCAAGGCTCGGCCTCGCCGAAACAGACAGGTAACGTTTCCAGTCTCCTGAAGTGCCCCCCAGAAGTTGCCCCACTTCTTATGGGAGTTCTGGCTTTGTGTTCGGTTCTTCGGGTTTGGGTGGAACCGATATCCCTGTTTCATGATCGGAAATCGTGACGCGCTTGGCGAGTCACGTCGCAGAAGGGTTGTTCTCAGGCTCCGAAAGCCAAGAATGAGACGTCAGATGCCCAGACCTCTTCGCCGGGGATCGCCGCCGACAGATGGACAGACCTTTTGGCGTCTGACCCTTGGTATCTCATTCCTGAGAATGAGGGTGTCGGGGACCGACTGGGCCCATCCTGCGGAGATCCGACCGGCGCGACGGAACGTGAGACGTCAGATGGCCAGACCTCTTCTCGGGGGATCGCCGCCGACAGTTGGACAGACCTCTTGGCGTCTCTCGACGGAACGTGAGACGTCAGATGGCCAGACCTCTTCGCCGGGGATCGCCGCCGACAGACGGTCAGACCTTTCCTTGGGACGACAACTGGCCAGACCTTTTCTTGGGGGCCCGTCCGGGGCACCGGCAATTGGCCAGACCTTTTCGCTGAGCCGCGACAGATGGACAGACCCTTTCCGGAGTGCCGTCACCGGATTCGCACCGACAAATGGACAGACCTCTTCTCGGGGGATCGCCGCCGACAGTTGGACAGACCTCTTGGCGTCTCTGGAGGGCCATCGCGGACAAATGGACAGGACAAATGACCAGACCTCTTCGCCGTTCTGGCGTCTGACCCCTTGGCATCTCATTTCTGGAAACGCCGACAGATGAGGACAAATGGACAGACCTTTTGGCATCTGCCCCTTTGGCATCTCATTCCTGAGAATGCGGGGTGCCCGGGAAGGTCCGCGCCCATCTAGCCCGGGAATCCGTCCGAGGGCAGATGGACAGACTTTTTGCAACCCGAGACGGCGTCGACGAATGCGGGCACGCGGATGACGGAGGCGCTGCGGGGTTTGTCAGGATTTTGCGCATGTGGTGATCGCGCTGTGCCGGAGTCAGGGAATACCGGCGCGGTATGTGAACGGGTATTTTTTCAATGACAAGCCGTCAGGCCGGGGAGATCGAGCCGTCGCATGCGTGGGTGGAGGTGTTTCTGCCAGGATTCGGGTGGAAGGGTTATGATCCGACACATCGGCGGGAGTCGGACACGCGGTACATCAAGCTGGCGACCGGTCGGGATTACGGGGATATCCGGCCGGTGTCGGGGACGTTCCGCGGGAAGGGGACGCGGGAGCTGAAGGTGGAAGCGAGTATCCGGTTGGCGGAGTGACGGGGGGGAGGTCGGAGTTGAGGCCGCCGGGTTTTTGGGCGGGGATGGAAGGTGATGTTGGGGCCGACGCGGGGCTACTCCGGTGAACCGGGGGGGCGGGGGCGTGGATGAATACGGATGGTTTTGCGGATTTGGGGAAGGGTGTGTGGCTGTGGTGAGCGGGGCTTTTGTGGGGGAGGTTGGATGCGTGGAAGTGTGCAAATGGGGGAATCACGAATTTCGCGAATGGGCACGAATGGTTTCTCGAATGGGAGCGTTCGGGGTCTCTTGGAGAGGGGCTTTTTCGGCAATGAGACAGACCTCTTTGCAGCGGACCCAAAGGCTGGTGTGGGTGACTGAACCTTGTCACAGGAACGGATTGATGACGGTGACTCCACCGTAGTCCTGGCCATGGTTGAGATCCTCGGAATAAACGGTGTGGCAGCCGAGTTCCAGGGCGGCGGCGATGATGGCGGCGTCCCAGTAGCGGATTCCGTGACGGATTTTGATTTCGAAAGCCTGTTGGGCAAGAGCCACGGATGTCTCGACGAGTGGATAGCCCACCATGTGCCGGATCATGGCCGCGACTTCGTTGTGGGTGAGGCCGAGTTGTTTCTTGCGGAGCGTCACGTCCATGAATTCCTGGAGAATCTGAACGGAGAGGCCAAAATCAGACTCGCGCATGAGTCGCAGCGCGACATCCCGCTTTGTCTGGTCAGCGGGTGCGGCTGAGATGATGTAGATGAAGATGTTGGTATCGAAGAAGACCATCAGTCCCACTTTCCCTGTTGGCGGTCGTAGATTTCGTCGCGGTTCAAGGGGCCGATGGGCTCGGTGTTCTTCCCGGCGGAGAGTGCGGCGATGAGGGCTGCGGCACGAGCCTTGCGTTCTGCCTCCACATCTTCCGCGGGCTGACGGATGGCATGTTCCAAGCCTTGGATGACGAGATCTTTGAGGGTGATTTTGCGCTGAACGGCAATGGTTTTTGCGCGGTGGAGCAGGTGTTCGGGAAAATCGATGGTCGTTTTCACCGGCAAGCAATACTGCGATACGGGGATATTGTCAAAGAGCGGGTCCGATGTGGCTTGTGTGAGAATGAGACTGGCCTCTACGGGGCGCGGATTGGCTGGGGAGTGGGCGGGGGCTGGGGAGTGGCAATTGGACAGACCTCTTCGGGGGAATGCGGTCTGCAGGGGGGGGGGCGGACTGGACGGCGCGGCAATGAAACAGACTTCTGCACAACGCGGTCTGAGGCGGACCAGCGACTGGGGGTCGGACGGGGATGTTCGCCCGCCCTTGGCTGGATGGATGGGCTGGAGGGTGGCGGGTTACTTGAAGGGATTGATGATGCGGACGCCGGCGTAGAACTGGCCGTCATTCAGGTCTTCCGAATAAATGGTCGGGCAGCCGAGTTCGAGGGCGGCGGCGATGATGGTGGCGTCCCATTGCGAGAGTTGGAAACGTCGGCGGAGCAAGACGGCGGAAACGACCAGTTCATGGGTGATTGGCTGCACCCGCACGAGGGCCGCCATTTGGAGGGTGGCCTCGATGTTGGATTCCGTGATGCCGAGTCGTGGCTTGCGAAGTGCGTTGGCGATGAACTCCTGGAGCACTTGAGCCGAAATCGCGAACGGGCGATTCAGGATGAGATCCTCCGCCACCTGCTGTTTGGCGGCATCATCCGCTGCCGCCGAGCAGGAATAGAGCAGCACGTTGGAATCCAGGAAGACCTCAGCGGTCATGGATTTCCTTCCGCGAGAGAGGCACCATCGGTTCGGTGTTGCTGGCCCGCATGGCTTTGAGGAGGCGCTTTAGCTCGGCCTTCCGCTTCTTCTCGTCGGCTTCCGCCGAGGCCTCTGTGACGAGCTTCAGTCCCTGCACGACGAGGTCCTTGAAGGTCATGCTGCGCTCAGCAGCCAGAATTTTGGCTTTGAGAAAGACGTCGTCGGGCAAGTCGATGGTGGTCTTCATGGACCCACAAATACAGGAACATGGGTGCTTGGCAATAACTCGGAGAGGGGCTCTCAGGAGGGGTGCAGCGGTAATGCCGTTGGGGGATCCCGTGATTGACAACAATGGCGCTGGCGCGGATAAGGATATACAGGATTATAGTGAACCCCGCTACCGATGAAACAGGTGTCCCGTACGATCACGATCAAAATACTGACTCCGGAGCAGATGCTGAAGGTGCGCTTGGAGAGTGCCTCGTATGCGCGGAAGCATTTGAGCTCTCAGCAGGTCCACCGGCAGATCCGGAGGAACGGATCGCTGCCGAGTCCCAATCCCTTTTACACTGGGCGCAAGACACCGGAAGAGTGCTATCGACTACTGAACTTGATGGACTGATTGAGGGGTTCAAGATGCTTGAGGGTGGGTTGGAGCATCATGTGTATTATGTTCGCAAAAGTGGGCGGGTATACAAAGTCACGAAGGCGGGCCGCTTCGGCTACGCTTGGTATTTGAAAGACTACCTGCAAAACCTTGTGTGGAGTAACCGTGCTTTCGGCGATGATGTGCGGCTTGAGGGTGTCACGCCCAAAGCGGGGTTCGTGTCGGTCGTGATATCCCAATCTTACGTTCACGGCAAAAAGCCATCGATGCAGGAAATTGCTGAATGGTTTGCGGGGCAGGGCTGCAAGCGGCTGGGTGAGTTGCGGTGGGAGTACCCTGACGGGATGGTGGTGGGTGATGCCCACACTGGCAACATCATCCTAATGGCTGACGGCAGTATGGTGCCGATCGACCTGCGAATCGAGAAGCCGGGCTTTGGAAGGCTGGGAGTGGGGACGTGCGGGCGCTAGCCTTGCGTCAGTGGCCGGAGGCTGGGGTACCGGTTTAGTTACTGAGCGGGCGCGGGTGGTGCGTCCGTCTTTTTCTCTTTGGCGGTGCTTTGGATATAGAGTTCGCGGAGTTGTTTGAAGTCGACCTTGGTGGGGGAATCGGTCATGAGGTCGCAGGCCTTGTTGTTTTTGGGGAAGGCGATGACTTCGCGGATACTGGATTCGCCTGCGATGAGCATGGCGATGCGGTCGAGGCCGAGGGCGAGGCCGCCGTGTGGTGGGGCACCGAAGCGGAAGGCGTCGAGGATGTGGCCGAATTTGACTTCTTGTTCTTCGTCGGAGACGCCGAGGACGCTGAACATTTTGGCCTGGAGGTCTTTTTCGTGGATTCGGATGGAGCCACCGCCGAGTTCGTAGCCATTGAGGACGACGTCGTAGGCGACGGCGCGGACTTTGGCGTATTCGCCCGCGTCGAGGAGGGGGATGTCTTCGCTGTTTGGTCGGGTGAACGGGTGGTGGACAGCGGCCCATGAACCGTCGTCGGTTTTGGCGAGGAGAGGGAAGTCGACGACCCAGAGGAAGTTGAGGGCGGTACTGTCCTTGGTGAGGTCCATCATGGCGGCGATTTCGAGGCGGACGCGTCCGAGGATGGTGCAGGTGGTTTCCCATTCGCCTGCGACGAAGAAGACGATGTCGCCTTCAGCGATGTGGAGGGTGCTGATGAGGGCGGCTTTTTCGGCGTCGGTGAAGAACTTCCAGAGGGGGCTCTTGTATTCGCCGCCTTCGCATTTGATGAAGGCGAGGGTTTTGACGGGGAGACCGGCCTGGATGGCGATTTCGTTGAGGCGGTTCATCTGGCCGGTGGTGATGCCGGCGAATCCTTTGGCATTGATGGCTTTGACGGCTCCGCCCGAGGCGAGGGTGGACTTGAAGATCTTGAATTCCGTGTCGGCGAAGACGCTGGCGAGGTCGATGAGGGTCATGCCGAAGCGGGTGTCCGGCTTATCGATGCCGTACTGGTCCATGGCATCGTGCCATGTCATGCGCTGGAATGGGGTGGGGACGTCGCGGTCCATGCCTGCTTTGAACATGGAGACGAGGAGGCCTTCGACGAGGCGGATGATGTCTTCCTGGCCGACGAAGCTGGCTTCGATGTCGATCTGGGTGAATTCCGGCTGCCGGTCAGCGCGGAGGTCTTCGTCGCGGAAGCAGCGGGCGATCTGGAAATACTTCTCGAGGCCTGCGACCATGAGAAGCTGTTTGTATTGCTGGGGGGCCTGCGGGAGGGCGAAGAAGTGGCCGGGCGAGAGGCGGGCCGGGACGAGGAAGTCGCGTGCGCCTTCCGGGGTGGGGTTGGAAAGGATGGGGGTTTCGACTTCGATGAAGCCTTCGCCATCGAGGTAATTGCGGGCGGCGGTGGTGATCTTGTGCCGCTGGCGGATGTTGCGGTTCATCCGGGGGCGGCGCAGGTCGAGGTAGCGGTACTGCATGCGCAGGTCCTCGTTGGAGAGTTCGCGGTCGAGCTGGAACGGAAGAACATCCGCCTTGTTGAGGATGCGGAATTCCGTGCAGACCAATTCGATGGCACCGGTGCCGAGTTTTTCGTTTTCCGTGCCGGTGAGGCGGGCATCGACGCGGCCGGTGACCTGGATGACGTCTTCGTCGCGCAGTTTGTGGCTGGCCTTGGCGGCATCGGCGTTTTCTTCCGTGCGGAAGACCACCTGGGTGACGCCTTCGCGGTCGCGGAGGTCGAGGAAGATGACGCCGCCCTGATCGCGTACGGTGTGGACCCATCCGGCGAGCGTGACGGTCTGGCCGATGTGGGAAGTGCGGAGTTCGTTGCAGTGGTGCGATCGGTACATGGCGGAAATCTTGGCGGAAATCTGGGGGCGGGAAGCGTGCGTGGTAATTGGCCGGGCTCAAGCGGTGAAATCCGGGCGCTTGCCTGCGCAGCGCGGCCGGGGCAGAGTACGGCATGAACGGGTCGATCCCGCAGCGTCCGGCATTGTTTGGAGGGTCATTTGATCCTCCGCATGTGGGGCATGTGGCGATGGCGGAGGCGGCCGTGGCGTCGTGCGGGCTTGACCGGGTCGTTTTTGTGCCGTGCCGGCATTCCCCGCTGAAAGGCTGGGCCCCGGGGGCCAGCGGTGACGAACGTCTGGAAATGCTGCGGCTGGCCACGGCGGGCCGCGATTGGGCGGAAGCCAGCGACTGGGAACTTGGTCGGCCCGGGCCCAGTTATTCGTGGGAAACCGTGCGGCATTTCGGGTCGCTCTGGCCATCGGCGGAACTGCATTGGATCATGGGAGAAGATCAGTGGGCCAATCTGGAACGCTGGGCGCGGCCTGAAGTTCTGCGCGAGACCCTGCACTTCATTGTCTTTGCCCGGGATGGTTCCGAACCACGCAGACGACTGGGCTGGCGGATGACCGTGGTGGCCGGGGCATGGTCCGTTTCGTCCAGTCAGGTGCGCGCGGCGCTGGCGGCGGGTGGGGATGCGGGTGGCCTGCTGCCGGCTGCGGTGCAGCAGTACATTGCCCGGCGGCGGCTTTACCGGAGTGGTTAGGCGCGAGCCGGAACGCTGCTGCGGGCGGCGGCCATCATGTCATCGAGCATGGCTTCGGACTGGAAGATGGGGAGTGAGTAATGGCCTTCGTCGGTGAGCCGGAATTCGGCATGGGGAATGCGGGAGGCGAGTTTTTCCGCGAGGGTCCAGTGGAAATTGTTGTCGCAGCGCCCGTGCCAGATGCGGACCGGGACGGCGATGGTAGCCGGATTGAAGTCCCATGGTTCCGCGTAGCGCTGACCGTCCTCGTAGATGGCCGAGGCCCCTGCGACCATGGCACCGTGGAACGAAGGAAAGTATTCCTCGAAGCGCGAGCGCTGCGAAAGTGCCGCGCGGTCGCGGGCCGGCACAGCGATCAGCATGAGCCGCATGAGAGGCCATGGCAGCTGGAATCGGGCGAAGAAGCACAGCGGCACAAGGAGGGCGTGGAGCAGCCACGGCGCATGGTCGTGCAGCCACAGCATGAAGCGGTAGATGGGCGAGAAGCGGCGGCGGTCGCTGCGGTCGTCGAGCGGCGGGGCCCCGCAGCAGTCGAGCACCGAAAGGACGCGGCTTCCGAGCGACGCTGCACAGGCCAGTGCGTAGGGACCACCGCCCGAGACTCCGAAGACATGGAATGTCCCGCAGCCGAGCGCATCCATGACGGCGGCTGCGAGCGGTGGGAAATCCATGAAGCGGCGGCCCCGAATGCGGGACGAGCGCCCCATGCCTGGCCGGTCGATTGAGATGATCCGCAGTCCCCGGGACCGGGCGGCGGTATCCACGCAGATTCCCTGCGCACTGCTGCCCGGCCAGCCATGCAGAAAGAGAACGGGAACACCTGACGGGTCGCCGTATTCCCGCCATCCGATGACCCGGCCGAACAGAGAAACCGTCGAGCGGCTTCCGTCCGCATGGTCATGAATGGGAGGCATGGTGGATCAGGATTTCCGTTTCGCTGATTTGGAGGCTGATTTCTTTTTGCCTGACGCCTTCTTTTTGCCTGGTGATTTGGCTTTGGTGGCAGGGGCGGTCCATTCCTTCATGGCGGCGTCGCGTTCTGCGATGAGCTTGCGGAGTTTCGGCCAGTATTCCTTGGCGAGGATGTAGCCGACGCAGGAAGGTTTGCCGCAGCGGCAGGGATGATCCTGCCATGATTCGAGGTCGAAGCCGTAATTGAAGGTAAGTTCTTCGTCCTTGGGAATGTCGCGGAGGGCGACGATCCAAATGTGCCCGCGGGTGATGACAGCTTCGCAGTTGGGTTCGCAGGAATGATTGATGAGCCGGGCCGTGTTCCACTCGAAGTCGCCGTCGAGGTCGTACTTGCTGTTCAGGATGAAAAGATAGACCGCGGCGTCGCCGGTCTTGCTGGCCTTGTCGAAGAGGGCATTGCCGCGGCGGTTGCTTTCGGCCTTTGTGATTTTCTCGCCGAGGTATTCGATGATGCGGGCACCTTCTGGAATGTCGCGGGCGGCGAAGACACCCTGATTATGGATGCTGGAGCGGCGGACGACGAAATACGGATCGCTGGAAGGGCTGGAGGACATCGTGTAAGGGAAAAAAGGCGGAGGCGGCGGCCCGAGGGACGCGATGAAAGCACAGCATCCAGGGAATTCAAGATTAGTGGAGCGTGAATGCTTCGTCCTAAAAATTATGCATCCGGCGAGACATGATGCTTCCCCGCTTTGTGGAAATGATGATATGCTTGAGCTCTGCAGTTTCCCCATTTGCAGCGCAGACCCCTGAAATCCCGATCATGAAACAACGATTCTCCCGCTGGCGTGCCGGCATGGCTCTTGCGGCCGTGGCAGCCGTCCCCCCATTGAGTGCTGCTCCGGTGATCACCGAGCTGATGTACCACCCGCTTTCGGTGCTGAACAGTCCGGAAGATCCCGCAAAGGAATGGATTGAAATTCACAATCCGGGTGCGGCAGCGGTCGATTTGTCCGGCTGGAAGCTGACGCGCGGGGTGAGCTTCACCATTCCTGCGGGGACCACCGTGGCGGCGGGCGGCTATGTGGTCATTGCGGCAGACGTGGCGAAATTCGCGGCGTCGTATCCAGGATTCAGCGGGTCAGTCATCGGGGGCTGGACCGGGAAGCTCGCCAATGGGGGAGAGCGGGTGGAATTGAGTGACGCCACCGGGGTGGCTGTGGATGATGTCAATTATGCCGATGAAGGAGCGTGGGCTCTGCGCGTCCGCAGTGCCGTCAGTTTCGGGCATCAGGGATGGGAATGGGAAGCCCCGCACGATGGCGGTGGACATTCCCTCGCCAAGGTCGTGGCAGCATCGCCTGCGCTCGAAGGACAGAACTGGAAAGTATCCGATCAGGCAGGCGGGACGCCTGGTGCCGCCAACTGGACAACGGTTCCGTCCGGCGCGGGGCTCTTTGCGGTCGATGTCCGTCATGCTCCGGTGATTCCGAAGTCCAGCGAAGCGATCCGGGTGCATGCGACCCTGCCGACGGGGCGGGAAGGCAGTGCTGCCTTGCGCTGGAGGGTGGCGGGAGCTGCGGGATGGCAGCAGGCGGGGTTTGTGGCCGACGGTCCGGCCGGAGCGGCGCAGTGGCCCGGGGTGGCGACGATTCCGCCGCAGGCCAACGGAACGATTCTTGAATATTACGTCGACCCCGATGCGGGGAATCCGGATGCGGTCAACGACACGGTGCCCCGCAAGGCGCGCACATCGAGTCCCGGGGCCGGCACCGAAACCTTCGGCAATGTCTGCAATTATCTGCTGCGCGTGGACGATTCCTACGACCCTGCACGGGATTTCACGGTGCCGGCCAATCAGCCATTGCTGCGCTTCGTGATGACCCCGGCGGACCAGGCTGAGCTGACGCAGCTGCAGACCACGAGCGGTCAGCAGGACAGCACGGCCACCTTCAACTGCGCCTTCATTTCGCAGGATGGGACCGGCGTGAAGGTGGTGCAGAATGCCGGTGTGCGGAACCGGGGATTTTCGTCCGCGCTGGGGCCGCCGAACAATTTCCACATCAGCTTCCGCAGCGACGACCCATGGAAGGGCCGCAATGCCATGCAGCTGAACTGCCAGTACGGCTACAGTCAGGTTCTTGGCAAGGTTCTCTTTGCCCAGGCCGGCCTTGCGTCGCACGACGCTGTGATCGTGCAGCTGCGGGTCAATGGCACAGATCTCGCCGAGAGCGGCGGTCGCATGTACGGACGGTATGCCCTGCTTGAAGGACGCGGTGGCGACTGGGCATCGAATCATTACCCCGACGATCCCGACGGCAACTTCTACCGTGCCGATGACCATGAACCCGGTCCGGTGGGCAACCCGCCCGGCAATCTGGGCAGCGGGGAATTCCAGTACGAAGGAACCAACCCCGCATCGTACAGCGATACCTTCTATAAGGAAACGAATGAGGAAGCGAATGACTACAGTGATCTCGTGGAGCTGACGAAGATTGTCAGTGCTCCCGTGACCGGCGGGACAGCGGAACAGCCGGCGATTTCCAATGCCGACTACCCAGCGGCGGTGGCCACCGTTCTCGATCTCGAGCAATTCTACCGCTACATTGCCTGCGATGCTCTGCTCGGAAATCAGGAAGGCGGACTGCAGAGCGGTCGGGCCGACGACTTCTCCCTGTACCGCGGCGTCGTCGACAAGCGCTTCCGTTTTGTGCCGCACGATCTCGACGACATCTTCGATATCGGGGCCGGGGCCGGCAATCCGATCACGCGGTCGCTCTTCAGCTACGATGAACAGGTGCAGAATGGGAACACGGGAGTCGTCGGTCTCCGGCGTCTCTTCAATCACCCGGCCCTTGTTCCGAAGTACTACGCTGCCGTGCTTGATGCGATGGACCGCTGGTTCAATCGCGCGGCCGTTGATCCGGTCATTGACCGGCTCTTCACGGGCTGGGTTCCTGCGACTGATGGCTCGGCGGCGTCTCCCAACCGCGGCATTCAGGAGATCAAGGGATACATTGATGCGCGGCGGGCCAATGTGCTGAGTCAGATTCCGCAGACGTATTCACTTAATGTGAGCGGCAATGCGCCGGACAGCATTGAAGGATATAAAGTGACGACGACTGGGGCGGCAAATTTCACGGGAACCTTCCATGTGGCGCGCACGTGGAGCATTACCGTGAATGGTGTGCCGGCACAGTGGTTCTACCGGACGGCGGGCAGCGATGCGGTGGGCACATGGAGGCTCGCGGTCCCGGCGGGCGGTGGCTCCGTGCTGCGTCCCGGCCTCAACAAGGTGGTCGTCCGCTTCTGGGATGGCATCAATGGCACCGGAAATGTCGTGCAGGAATTCGTGAGCAATGTCTCGTGGCTCGCGGCCGGCGGGACCACCGTGAGCGGCACCCTGACCTCGCCGGGATCGCTCGCCATGCTCGCTCCCGATGGCTACATTCCCGGAATTCCCATGCTCGTGCGCGTCGACCTCCGCGATGCCCAAGGGAACCTCAACCGCCGCGCGTGGAATTCCACCGTGAACCTCGCCGCCAGCAATGGCGTGACCGTTTCCCCGTCCACCGTCAGCCTGACCAATGGCATGGGCAGTGCGCTCGTGACCGTCGGCGGCGGCGCGGTGACGACGCAGCAGCTCTTTGTCTATGGAACGGGAGGCAATGGAACGCTGGGAAGCGGAACCCCGGGATCGGAATGGAAGCATTTGAGCGATTTCAACGTGACGACCCTCAATGCGTTCATCGCGAGTTCCGGAACAACGTGGATGACGAATTCCTTCGATGATAGTGCCTGGACCACGGTGCGCACGCAGGCTGGCTACGGCGACGGCGACGAGAATACGCCGATACCCGATCGCGACTACAATCCCAGCCAGGCCGGTTCCCAGAATGTTCCCTGCTACCTCTTCCGCAGTCGGTTCACGATCGACGACGTCTCCAAAGTCACCGCGGTGACGGGGCAGGTGAAGTACGACGATGGCTACCGCCTGTATGTGAATGGAGTGAAAGTCTCGAACAGTGCGGGGATCGGCGATAGCCTTGCGCTCAATCAGTATGCGACCGCAGCCGGCGAGAATACCACGGCTAACTTCACGGTGCCGCTCGACCTGCTGCGCAATGGCGAGAACGTGGTCGCTGTCCAGATTCATCAGGACGACGCCACCAGCAGTGACATCACCTTCGATGTACGCATGTCGGCGACGGTTTCCACCGGCGCAGCCGATCCCGGACCATTCACGCTGACGGCGTCGGTTGGTTCGCTCAGCGCTGGCAAGGCGCTCACGAGTCTCGGGGCTGCGGCGGGAACCGCGGTGAGTGGCACCCTGCCTGCGGGGGTCAGCGAATGGAGTGGGGTGGTGCGTGTGACTGGCGATGTCACTGTGCCTGCGGGAGCCACGCTCAACATTGCGCCGGGCACTCATATTCTCATGGCGGGAACGTCTGGAGCGGGCAGCACGACGGGAGCCGACCTTATCAGCACGGGAGGTGAGATCAATGCGCTCGGGACCGCTGCGCAGCCCATCAGCATCACGGCGAATGATCCCACCACGCGCTGGGGAGAGATAAACGTCGGTGGCTCCACGAGCGTCTGGCGTCACTGCCTCGTTTCGCTGGCCTGCCATGCACCGGGCGGTGGTCATACGGGCACTGGTCCCTGCTTCCGTCTCACGAATGGTGCCAATTGGACGTTCGAGGATGGCGTGGTGGCCGACCTTGTGGGCAAGACCCTGACAAATTCCGGCAATGTCTCCATGACGATGCGGCGGTCGCAGTTTGCACGCTGCGTGATGGGACCGGAGACGGACGGCAGTGCCATTCTGATCGAGGACAGCAATTTCAGCGAAATGCTGGCATCGTACCGGGAAAGCGGTGGCCCTGATGACGAGGACAATATCTACATTCACGACAGCGGCGGACGTCCGGTCTTGCTGCGCGGCAGTGTCTTCAGCAACTGCGGCGACGACGCCATTGATCTGCTGGCGGGTAGCCTGACCATCGAAGACTGCATTGTCCGAAACGCGTTCGACAAGGGCATCAGTCTGCTCAACAACGACATCACCGTCCGCCGCACTCAGATCATTGATTGCGACATCTGTGTTTCCACCAAGTGCCAGACGGGCTCTGCCGAGACACGACCATTCCTGAATGTCTTCGAGAACTGCACGATCGTGGCGGAGAATCATCCAACCAACACGAGCGACGGCAACTTCCACAGCGTCGGGGTCCATACCCGCAACAAGTATGGCACCACCACCATGAACATCACCGTCGACCTGCGGAACTGCATCGTCTCGGCTGAAGAACCAATCGCCAACGACTACGGCAGCGGCACCTTCCCGCTCAATGTGCAGAACTACTGCTGCTTCTTTGATCAGGGCGGCACCAATCCAGCGAATCCGCTGCCCTCCAGCGGGACGGGAAATCTCGTTGCCAATCCTGGGTTCAGCAATGCTGCGAACCGCGACTTCACGCTCGCGGCCGGCAGTCCCTGCATCAATGCCGGCGATCCGACCCTTCAGGATCCGGATGGTTCACGCCGCGATATCGGGGCGCTGCCGACCGGCGGCACGGGTGGCGGGACGGCGGGCGAGATTCACTGGACGCTCGCAGGGGCTCCCTACCGGGTCACGGCGAATACCACGGTGCCCACCGGGACGACCCTGCGCATCGACCCCGGAGTCAATGTGCAGTTCGACCAGAACGTCCGCATGATCGTCAACGGAAGGATGATTGCCAATGGCAGCGCTGCCAACCGCATCGTCTTCAGTCATGTGCCGGGCACCAACCTCAGCAGCGATGTCGATCCCATCAAGCTAGGCACGCAGACCGGGGCTCCGAAATGGGGCGGACTGCGGGTGTACGATTCCATGGCGCAGGAGAATGTCTTCCGCTTCTGCGATTTCGTGAATGCCCAGGGCACGTCGCCCAGTGGATCCGAAAACTATGGATCGCTCGGATTCATCCGTTCGTGGGGCTGGGTCGATAACTGTACCTTTGCAGGGACTCACCTCCGCATGTGCTACGGGCGGAACAGCAAGCTGACGGTGACCTACACTGACTTCCCCGACATGTTCATCTTCGATCCCGTGCTCAACCGGATCGAGGAACCGACGACCGACTTCATTGCGGCGGCCGACAACAGCATGGAGCCCTGCAAGGTGGAGTATCCGACCAGTGATGCGGAAGTGAGCGGGGCGAATGCCGCGAATTTCCCGAATGGCATGCCGCTGAATGGCTACTGGCGGGTTTACTTCAATTCCTTCCATGGGAACCGCGGGCACCAGGACGTGTTCGACTGCGACAGCGGACGGTGGTCGCCGCGCGATCCTGTCACCAACTTCCAGACGAATGGGCAGTTTGTGATCGATTGCCGCTACAATCATTTCTACGGTCTGGCGGGTGACGAGCACATGGATCTCGGGGGCGATGCCTACATTGCCAGCAATGTGTTCGAGAATGCGCGCAAGGATTACTGGACGAATGACACTGGTTATTCCAATGCGATCAGTTCCGGTGACAAGGGCAGTGGCACGACCATCATGCTGGCGCGCAATGTCTGCTATGACCTCGATCACGTCATCAACTGCAAGCTGAATACGGCGACGATTTTCGAGCACAATACGGTGGCTGATATTCATCCGGACTTCCTCTTTCAGGGGGAAACGGTGACGCAGCAGGTCGTGTGTGCGCCCATCAACTTCTTCATTCCGCAGGATGGCACGAACCCGAGCTACGGGGACGGAGCCTACATGGGCTTCAACATCGTCAGCAATGTGCCGCACATGTTCAGCGGTCCTGATGCGCGCAAGGTGAACAATGTGGTCGTCAATGACGTGACCACGAAGATTGAATTCTTCCATAACCTGCTCGACCGCATCGCCGACCCCGTGATCGGGCCGAATCACCCCGGTGGATTCTTCAGCGGAACGTACGGACCGAATCAGTCCGGTGCGCCTGGCTTTGTGAATCCGGCGGCGGAAGATTATTCCCTGCGGACGGATTCGCTCGCGCGCAGGACGGCCCCCGGCGGCATCAGTTACGGCGCAGAGATTCCTGAATGGGCTTATGTGCTCGGTGGGCCGTCCGGTACGGTGACCGACACGGCGGCCGCCTTCACGGTCGGTGGCCCGGGGATTGTGGCATTCCGCTGGAGGCTTGATGGCGGTGCATGGAGTGCCCCGGTGCAGATCGGAGCGGGCGGATTGTTCCCGCGCGGCACCACGGCGACGCTGCGTCAGGCCACGCTCGCTCTTTCCGGTCTCGGCAACGGTGTGCATACGCTCGAAGTGCTCGGCCAGGACATGGCCGGGAACTGGCAGGGCAGCGACCCGGCGCGCCTCTACGATGGTCTCCCCCAGGCCACTGCGACCGTGCGCACATGGACGGTGCAGGCCGATCTTCCGGTCATCGCGATCAGTGAGATTCACGGCGATACGGGAACGGTGACGCCTACACTGCCAGCGCAGTGGGTGGAACTCGTGAACCGCACGGGTACCCCTGTTGATCTGACGGGATGGAGTCTGAGCGACAATGCGACGACGCCGGGCGAACAGGCGATCACGGGTTCGGTCGCGGCGGGCGCTCCCGTATTGGTGACGCTCACCGGTTTCCGGATCGATAACGATGGCGACGCCGTCTATCTCTTTGATGCGGCTGGTACACTGCGGGATTCCGTGGTCTTCGGGCCACTGCCCGTCGGCCATACGCTGGGCCGCGCCGGTGCCCCGGCAGCATGGACTTTGTGCGACCCGACCTACGGGGTTGCTCCGAACACGGCCAGCCGGATGAGTGATTCCTCGCAGATTGTGATCAATGAATGGCTGGCGGCTGGCGGGATCCGTTACCGTGAGGACTGGGTGGAACTGGCAAATCTGGCCCCCTTCGCGGCGAGCCTGAGCGGCATGGTGCTCACGGATGCGCGCTTCGGCACCGCTCCGGCGTTCCCGCCGCTCAGCTTCATCGGGGGTCATGGCTATGTGAAGCTGCTGGCCGACGGTGACAGTGCGGCTGGTCCGAGCCACACGTCGTTCAAGATCGACGGACTGACTGCGGAATTGCTGCTCTATGGAACCGGCGGACGGCTGCAGGATGTCGTACGGACGTTCCCGCAGGTCACTGATGTGAGTCAGGGCCGGGTCGACAGCGGCGGGGTCGGCGGATTTGCCTTCTTTGTACTGCCGACCGCGGGTGCCGCCAATGGCAGTTCCGATCCCGGCTACGCCAATGCCGGCAATGTGCTCAATCACCTGCGCATCACGGAAATCATGTACAACCCAGCCGGGGGAAGCGATTTCGAATTCATCGAATTGGTCAACACTGGCGGCACGGCACTCGATCTGAGTGGTGTGCGCTTCGTGCAGGGGATCGGTTTTGAGTTTCAGGCCGGTTCGTCACTGGCTCCGGGTGCCGAGGTCGTGCTCGTGCGCAATTCTGCAGCCTTTGTGTCGCGCTACGGTTCCGGGCTGAATGTCGCCGGGTCCTTCAGTGGATCACTCGACAACAGTGGGGAAACGCTCACGCTGCGTCTGCCGTCGCCATGGGATGCCAATGTCCTCTCGTTCCGCTACGAGGCCAATTGGCAGAATACGAACGGCTCTGGCTACAGCCTCGAACTTGTGAGCAGCGGCATCAGCATTGCCGACTACGGATCGTACCCGAGCTGGAAGGCGTCGGCGCAGCTCTACGGAACGCCGGATGGCTGGGTCCTCTCGCCGGGAAGTCTCCCCGCATGGCTGGCCGCCAATGGATTCACCCCCGACGATCTCTATTCCGACGCCGACGCCGACGGCCTCGAGAATGCCATGGAATTCGCCATGGGGACCGACCCGCATTCCGCTGCTCCCCCGGACGGAGCGGATCGCCTGCCCTTGGCGGCCCGTTCCCCCGAAGGCCGGATTTCCATGAGCTTCGAACTGGCTGCGACCGGTCAACCGGGTGGCTACGGCGCCGATGGCGTCAGCTATGAAATCGTGAGCGGGTCGGATCTGACTGGCTGGACCGCGGTGGCCCGCAAGGGGTCGGCGGCAGCTGGCTGGACGGATGGCGGCGGCGCGGAACTTCCTCCGGGTGCTCTCGCGGTGGTCCCCGGCGCAGACGGCCGGGTGCGCGTGACCTTCGAGGATCCGGCACCGGCTTCCGTCCGCAGGTTCCTCCGGCTGCGGGCCGTCCTGCCCTGAGCCTGGTCTGATGTTTCCGGCTGGACCGGACATGGCCTGCGTGCCATGTCCGGTCATGACGCGCGTCACGAACATTGCCGCCTATCTTTTTGCCCCGCTGCACGATCTCAAGCCCCTGCGTGCACGGTTGCTGGAATTCTGTGCCGCGCGAGCGCTCAAGGGCACCATTCTGCTGAGCACGGAAGGCATCAATCTCTTCGTGGCCGGCGCTGCGCAGGAAATTGAGGAACTGCTTGCGGAACTGCGCGCCACTCCCGGCCTTGGCGCACTGACCCCCAAGTACAGCTACAGCTCGCAGCAGCCGTTTTCGCGCATGCTCGTGCGCATCAAACGCGAGATCATCGCCTTTGGCGTGCCGGGCATTGATCCGGCGCAGCGGACGTCGCCGAAGCTGCCGGCCGCGGAACTGAAGCGCTGGCTCGATGAAGGACGTCCGCTCGTGCTGCTGGACACGCGGAATGATTACGAAGTGCAGCTGGGCACGTTCCGCGGGGCTGTTCCTGCGGGCATCCGGCACTTCCGCGACTTTCCCAAGGCGGTCGCCGCCCTGCCGGAATCAATGAAGGACCAGCCAATCGTGATGTTCTGCACCGGTGGCATCCGCTGCGAGAAGGCCGGTCCCTACATGGAGCGCGAAGGATTCCGCGAGATCTACCAGCTCGATGGCGGTATCCTGAAGTACTTCGAGGAATGTGGCCGTGCTCATTACGATGGCGAATGCTTCGTGTTCGATCACCGGGTCGGGCTGGATCCGATGCTGGAAGAGACGGACAGCACGGTCTGCTATGCCTGCCAGGCCCCGCTGCAGGCCGGCGACCGTGAATCGCCCCACTATGTTCCGGGGGTGAGCTGTCCGCAGTGCTGGCTGCCGCCGGAAGGCCGCGCGGAACGGCTCCGTGTCCGTCTGCAGGAGAAATTCATGGCCGTGACGGATCCTCTGCCAGGCAGCGTGGCGGCCGACAATCATCGTCCCATGAATGTCCCCGGGGAATGCGACGGGGCCAGCGTGGCGGAGTTTCTGGCGAGGATTCTGCCGCATGTTCCGGCGGAGGAATGGGCCACGGTGGCAGCGGCGGGCGGTCTGCTCGGTTCCGACGGTTCCACCCTTTCCCTTGAGGACAAGGTCCGCGCCGGACAACGGCTCGTCCACCTCATTCCCGCGGACATCGAGCCTCCCGTGGATGCATCCGTGCGCGTGCTCCACGTGGATGAAGCCTTGATCGTGGTCGACAAGCCGGCTCCCCTGCCAGTCCATCCCGGCGGCCGATTTCACCGCAATACCCTTGTCCATCTGCTTAACCTTGCCGTGCATCCTGACAAAGTCCGTCCGGCGCACCGGCTCGATGCTTCCACGACCGGCGTCATGGTTCTCACGCGGGCACGCCGCTGGGCAGGCTTGCTGCAGCCGCAGTTCGCGTCGGCTGCCGTGGAGAAACGCTATCTTGCGAGAGTCCACGGGCATCCCGGCAGCGATGCCTTCCGCAGCGAGGCCCTGCTCAATGCCATTCCCCAGGAAACCGGACGGATCGATCCGCAAGACGAAGCCAACGCCGTGGCTGCTTGCACCGATTTCCGCGTGCTGGCCCGATGGGACGACGGAACTTCCCTTGTCGAGGCGTGGCCGCGGACGGGCCGGACGAATCAGATCCGCGCGCACCTCTGGCAAGCCGGTCACCCGATCGTCGGCGATCCCTTCTATCTTCCAGAACACAAGGTCGGCACCGCCGTCACGGCTGCGCTCGGCGACCCACCGCTCTGTCTGCATGCCGCCATGATTGCGTTCCGTCATCCAGTGAGCGGAGAGACGGTGCGATTCACCGCGGCACCACCCGCATGGGCTTCGCGACCACAAGGCGCATAGAAGCCTGCTCAGGACAGGCGGTCGCGGAAGTCTTCGTAATGAAACTGCCGGACGGTGCGCAATTCGTCGCTTTCCGGATCCCACAGGCACAGCGCCGGATGCTTCACGCCATTGAACATGGTGGTCTTCACCATCGTATAGTGCGCCATGTCCTCGAAGATAAGCCGGTCGCCTGGCTCAAGGGGACGATCGAAGGAGTAATCACCGATCACATCTCCAGCAAGGCAGGTGCCACCGCCCAAGCGGTAGGTATGGGCCAATTCCCCGGGATTTCCGGCTCCACGGATTTCCGGACGATAAGGCATCTCCAGACAATCAGGCATATGACAGGTTACGCTGACATCGAGTATGCCAATGTCCATGCCATTGCGGACCGTATCGACCACCCGGCTCATGAGGATGCCCGTGCCGATGGCAATGGCTTCACCGGGTTCGAGGTAAACCGTGATTCCATAGCGCTCACGGATGCGCTGCACGAGCCGCACGAGACGGTCGACGTCGTAATCCGCTTTCGTGATGTGATGCCCGCCACCCATGTTCAGCCATTTCACCCGGCGCAGCAGGTGACCGAATTTCTCCTCCACCGCATCAAGCGTCGTCTCGAGCGCATCGGAATTCTGTTCGCAGAGGGTGTGAAAATGCAGTCCGTCGAGGGCACTCAGGTCTTCACCCTCTAGTTCACTGAGCGGAATGCCGAGCCGTGATCCAGCCACACAAGGATCGTAAATCGCATGGTCGCCCGTGGAAACCTGAGGATTGATGCGCAAGGCTGTCTCAATCCGGCGGCCACTGCGCCGGATGAATTCAAGCCCGCGCCGCCACTGGCGCACGGAATTAAATGACAAGTGGTCCGCGAAGGGGACGACTTCCGCAAGGTCTTCGTCCGTGAAAGCAGGACTGTAGACGTGGATTTCCTTCCCGAACTTCTCGCGCGCCAGCATGGCTTCCCACGGCCCGCTGCTGCAGGTGCCATCAAGATACTCCCGGATCAGTGGATAAACCGACCACATGCTGAAGCCCTTCTGCGCCAGCAGAATGCGGCAACCGGCGCGACGTCGGACGTCGGCCAGATGCTCAAGGTTCCGCCGCAGCCTGCTCAGATCGACCACAAAGGCCGGAGCAGGCACCCTCGCGGGATCAAGGGTGGCACAGACTTCGTGAACCGCTCCAGCAACAGTGGACATGTCAGGCCGTGATGTGCGCGAGCGGGTTTTCCGGCAGTTCCTTCTCGTGCCATGGCAGGCCGTAGAGATTCATGTCGGCCATGAAGGGATCAGGATCGCATTGCTCCATATTCCAGACGCCCGGCCGCTTCCACTTTCCTTCCAGTATCATCTTCGCCCCGATCATGGCCGGAACCCCGGTCGTGTAGCTCACCCCCTGCGCCCCCGTCTCGCGGTAGCATTCCTCATGATCGCACACGTTCCAGACAAAGTAATGCTTCACCTTGCCATCCTTGACGCCCGTGATGAGGTCGCCAATGCAGGTTTTCCCCTTGGTAAGGGCGCCAAGCGATCCCGGATCGGGCAGCACCGCCTTCAGGAATTCCAGCGGAATGATTTCCTGACCCTTGAACGGGATCGGCTTGATGCTGGTCATGCCCACATTCTCAAGAACCCGGAGGTGCGTCAGATAACTGTCGGAAAATGTCATCCAGAAGCGCATCTGCCGGGCCGTCGGGAAATGCCGCGCGAGACTTTCCAGTTCCTCATGATAGAGCAGATACATCTTCTTCGGCCCGACATCCGGGAAATCAAAGGTCGTCCCCACCGAAATCGGATCGGTTTCATGCCACGCTCCATCCTTCCAGAAGCGTCCCCGCGCCGTCACTTCCCGGATGTTGATCTCCGGATTGAAATTGGTCGCAAAGGGCAGGCCATTCGACCCGGCATTGCAGTCGACAATGTCGAGTGTGTGAATCTCATCGAAATGATGCTTGGCGGCGTGAGCACAGTAGACATTCGTAGCTCCGGGATCGAAGCCGCTGCCCAGCAGAGCCGTCAGCCCAGCCTGCCGGAACCTCTCCTGGTACGCCCATTGCCATTTGTACTCGAACTTCGCCGTGTCCGGCGGTTCGTAGTTCGCGGTGTCCACATAGTCCACACCCGCTTCAAGGCACGCGTCCATGATCGATAGATCCTGGTACGGAAGCGCCACATTGATGACCACGTCGGCTCCAAACTCCCGGATCAGCTTTGCCGTGGCCGCCACATCGTCAGCATTGACGCCCGCCGTCCTGATCCTCACGCCTTTTTTCTCAAGAATGTCCGCGGCAATCACGTCGCACTTCGACACCGTCCGGCTCGCCAGCAGAATGTCGCCGAAAACATCGCTGAGCTGCGCACACTTGTGAGCGACAACCCGGCCAACGCCGCCGGCTCCAATGATGAGGGTCTTCTTCATGTGGCCGCGATCCTTGCAGACCCACCCCCCAGGTCAACGGGAATTCACCAGATCACCCGACACGCTCAGAGTCTGCCCGCAAGGTCAACCCCCAGCCCATCGCGAAGGTAACGGCAACCCCACTGAACAAAAATCCAACCAAAAGAACCCGCAAAAGGACAGGCCTCTTCGGGAATGCGCTAACGGACAGAACCCGCAAAGGGACGGCCCCCCTGAGAGGTGCTTGAAGGAGGCTGGAAGAGTCGTTGAAATCCCATGGAACGAACTAACGGACGAACCCGCAAAAGGACAGACCTCTTCGGGAATGCGCTAACGGACAGAACCCGCAAAGGGACAGACCTCTTGGGGCGACAGATGGACAGGCCTCTTGCGGGGAGGGGGAGCGACAGATTGGCAGACCTCCTGGGGATGGGCTTCGAGGAGGCTGGAAGGGTCGTTGAAATCTCAAGACAGTTACCTGACGATGGAATTCACTAACGGGCCGGCCGCTTGGGCGCGGGACGATGGAACGTACAAAACGAGCGACAGATGGACAGACCTCTTGCGGGGAGGGGGAGCGACAAATGGACAGAGCGACAGATGGACAGACCTCCTGGGGATGGGCTTCGAGGAGGCTGGAAGGGTCGTTGAAATCTCAAGACAGTTACCTGACGATGGAATGCACTAACGGACGGGCCGCTTGGGCGCGGGACGATGGAACGTACAAAACGAGCGACAGATGGACAGACCTCTTGCGGGGAGGGGGAGCGACAGATGGGCAGACCTCTTGGGGATGACAAATGGACAGACCTCTTGGGCGCGGGAGAACCCGCAAAGGGACAGACCTCTTGGGAGCGACAGATGGACAGACCACTTGCGGGGAGGGGGAGCGACAGATGGACAGGCCTCTTGCGGGGAGGGGGAGCGACAAATGGACAGACCTCCTGGGGATGGGCTTCGGAACGCACAAAAAGACAGACCTCTTGAGCGCTGTGGAGCGTGCACAGGGTTTTGCGATCGTTGTGTAAATCCACCCACACTTGAGGAAGGATTTTTGGCGGCGGTGCGGGAAACCGACAAGGTTCGTGAGAGGGCCAGGCCTCTTGCGGGGTGTCTGGGGCGGGCAAAACGGGTCGTAGAAATAAGATAAGTGGTTAGCAATGAGTTAACACATAAATGGACGGACCTTTTGGGTGGCTTCCTCGAGGTTTGGCGGAAACCGACAGAAGGACGGACCTTTTGTCGGTGGAGGCTGGTTTGGGAAGTTGATGGATTTCCCTGGTCGGAGGGAGGGAGTGGGATGCTGGAATAGATCCGGGATGCCGGCCGGGGTGATGCGGGTGTGGGTGGTCACTTTCCCGGACCTCCGCTCGTTTTTGATTGGGGTTTTGGTCTGATTGGTCCCTTGGGTTATGTACTGGGAGAGGAATGGGTATGGCGATCCGGCACTGGGTGGCTGCCGGAGTGGGGATTCTTCCTGCGGGGTGTGATGGGGCCGTGGTGAGGGCCGTGGTGGTTCAGGGACGGATGCGGAAGAAGCGGCGGGTGGCGGAGGGGGGGACGATCTGGATGACTTCGATGCGGCCGGAGTTGTCGGTTACGCCTGAAGCGGTGGACCACCATGAGGAGCCGTCGAGAGTTGAGCTGGCTTCGATGACGACTGGCTGGTTGGGAGGGAGGCCATCGAGGCCGACGCGGACTTGGTCATCGGGGAGCCATTGCCATGGGGATCCGTCTGGCGGTGGCAGGGGGGGTGGCGGGATGGGAATGCGGATGAGGCCCTGAGCGGTGTTGAAGTTGTTGTCGCTGATGAAGTAGCTGAGGGAATCCGGGTTCTGTGCGTTGGCGGCATTGATGCGCCAGCGTCCGTTTCCGAGGGACTGGACGGGGCGTCCGCTGGTGGTGAAGCTGCTGATGGAGAAGAAGAAGACGGGAGGGTTGCCTAGGTCGTTGGCGAGCAGGTCGTTGGAAGAAAACTCAACGATTCCTGAGGCATCGGGCAGGAAGGTGTCGTTTCCGGCGATGGGGGTGAGAGCTGGGTAGGGGTCGATGGGGGAGAGGACGAATCCTCGGCCACCGGCTGGTCCGCTTGCCCATCCCACGAGCTGGCCGCGGTCGTTCATGCCATTGATGCGTCCGAGGGTGTAGTCGCCGGTGCCGCCTGGCACGAGGTCGTTGAGGTCTTCGAGGAGAAAGTCTGAGAAGTTGGCTGGGGTGGAGCCTGGTGGGGCGTGGCGGTTGCGGACGAGGCAGGCGCGGATGTTGTTGCCGTCATAGAGGAACCCGGCGAATTCGCGACGGTTGTTGCCGGCATCGACGTTGAAGGAGACGCCGCCGAGAACGGGTGAGGTGCCGGACGGCTTATTGAGGACCGTGGTGACGGTTCCGTCGCTGCGCAGGATGTAGAGGTCGGTGCCGGTGGTTGGTGACCAGCGGCGGGCGGCCATGTCGCCGAGGTCATTGATGAAGTCGATCCAACCCTGGGGACGCTGCTGGGAGATGGCGAGATCGGCTCCGAAGGTGTCCATGGAGATGCGGCGTGGCGAGGGAGCGGCGGGGTCGAGGTACCATCCGGTGGCCTGAGCGAAAGAATAAGGCTGCGCTTCCTCGAACCATGTATTGCCGACCATGACGCCTGATTCGTTCATGGAGAGGGTGGAATTTCCGCCCTGGTCCATTCCTCCGTTGATGGGCGTGCAGCCAATGAGGCTGCCGTGGGGAATCCAGCCGGAATCTGTGGTGAGGCGGAATGAACGGTAGGTGTGATTGAGCGGGGTCGCGGGTCCTGAGACGGTCATGCCGACGAAGTCGCCGCGGTTGTTGAGGGCCAGCCATGTGGGTGTTCCGCCTGAGGGAGGAGCGCCGAGGTCCTCGAAGGTGCTGATGGTGTAGGGTGGCGACCATCGCGCGAAGCGAGCTCCACTGTAGTCGTAGGCTCCGATGGTTCCCTGGTCGTTGATGCCAACTGGGATCACAGTGGAGGACGAACCGGTGGCGACTGGCAGGGAAGTTCCGACCGATTGTCCGTCCAGCCAGTAGAGAGGGCCGTGGCCGGTGCCGGTGCCGACGACCGTTCCGGATTCATTGATGGCGTTGGGGTAGGATCCCGCGCCTCCGTCCGGTGTGTCCAGCCAGCGGATGCTGTACAGGACGGGAGAGACAACAATGCGGGCGGAGGTGGAGACAGTCTGGAAGGCATCCTCCACTTCAAGTCGGTAGGTGCCCGCGTCATTCCGCGAGACCGCCGGGAGGGAAAACTGTGTGGATCCGCTCGCGATGAGCACGCCATTGCGGTACCAGCGGTAGTGAATCGGCTGAGTGCCTCCGGTGACATTTGCCGAGAG
Source organism: Verrucomicrobiota bacterium (assembly GCA_039795165.1). GTDB lineage: Bacteria > Verrucomicrobiota > Verrucomicrobiia > Verrucomicrobiales > V1-33 > V1-33. The sequence goes on from JBDKER010000005.1 coordinate 152,201, forward strand.
AGTCAGGGGATCGCCTGGCCGGTACCATGAATGGGCGAAGGCATTGCTGATGACTGGAGGTGGGGGTGCGACGATCAGATTGGCGTAGGCGGTGACGGCGAGGCCGAAGCGGTTGCTGACGACTGCGAAGTAGCTGTCGGCATCTTCGGGCTGCAGGTTGCTCAGGGTGAGGCTCGATTGGGTGGCTCCGGGAATGGCACCGAGTCCGAGACGGTACCATTGGTAGCTGATGGGTTCGGTACTCTGGGCTGCGACGGAGAAAGTGACCTGGCCACCCTCAGAGGCCTGCTGGCTTTGGGGTTCCTGAGTGATGATGGGAGCGACCATGGGAATGACTTCGATGTGGTCGAGCCATGCGGTCGTGCCGTCTTGGAGGGCTTCGGCTTCCCATGTGATGGTGGTGGGAAGGGAAGGAATGATGACGGCCTCGGCGGTGGTCCATGGTGGGCCGGCGATGCCTGGTTCGGTTCCGGTTTGGGTGAAGGCGGCCGGGATGCCATCGATGGCGAGGCGCAGAGTGCCGAGGCCTTCCGTGCGGTAGCGGAAGCGCAGGAGCAGGTTGTTGGACTGGGCATCAAGGGTGAGGCTGAGGGCAGCTCGGTGGGCCGTGGCGAGGCTGGGTGTCCGTGCGGCTTTGCGGGTGGCCTGGGCGAGTGTGCCGTCCGACTGGCTGCGGTACCACGATCCGGGAACGCAGGGTGTACCATCGACGGGCGAGAACTCCGGATACGACCAGTTTCCGCTGGGGTATCCGACTGCGCCGGCGAGATTGGCAAGGCTGCCGGGATTTCCGTCGACCGAAACGATGGCGTCATCGCTGATGCTCTTGCGGCCTTCGGAATCGGTCGCTTCGAGGTGGTAAGCGCCGGGAAGGTAGGCAGCGGCGGGAGCGGAGAATGTCTGTGTGCCTGGGGAGGATGCCGGGATGTCCGAGATCAGGACGTCGTCGCGGAACCACTGGATGCGAAGCGGGCCCGATGCTGTGACGGTGGCTTCGAGGGCGAGTGGGTCAGTGAACTGGAGGGATTGGCTGACGGGGTGGGTAGTGATGACGGGGCCTGCGCCGGGTTTGACGATGGTGAATTGATCGAGCCATGCGCCGGTGACATTGGTTCCGTCATTTCCGGAGACCCATGAAAGGTTGTGCCAGCCACTGGGAAGCGAGAGTTGGACCAGTTCCCATGGAGATTCCTGAGACAGTTCCACGGAAATGGCACTGGTCGGCAGATCGTTCACGAGGAGCTGGAGACTGCCGCTGCGGACCTTCCAGTGGAAGCGCACGGTGGCGGGTCCTGCGATGGCCGTTCCCAGTGAAGCCGGCTGCGAGGAAATGAGGGCTGCGGCGTCGGTGCCGTCGGATGTTTCGGTGGTCTGGGCGACCCAGCCACTGCCGTCCCATGCATCGCTGAAGGTCCAGCCGGTTTCTGTCTGATCGAGGGCGTCGGCGAGGTCGCTTCCCTTGCCTACCTGCACGACCATGGGGTTGGTCGTGAAGGATCCCAGACCGGTGCTGGCGCTGAATGTGTAGATGCCCGGGGCATTGTCCGGGTAGCCACCGAGCCACCATGAATCGCCTGCGTAATTGAGGGTGCGGGTACTGAGAGTCTCGCCGTTGCGTTTCCATGTGGTCGTGAATGGCGGGGTGCCTTCAAACTGGATGTACAGGGAATCGCCGCTGTAGAGAGGAATGTTCAGCTTGTCCGGTTGCTGAGTCAGCACGGGCGGAGAGAAGCCGAGGAAGATTCTGCGAGGAGCGCTTTTCCTGGAGCCGAGCGCATTGGTGACGGTGACCTGGTATTCCCCGGCATTGGCGGCGGAGAAACTCGGAATGACGAGGGTATCGCTGGTCGCGCCGGAGATGGGAACGCCTTCGAATTCCCATTGGTAAGTGAAGGGGCCGGTACCTGAAGGATATGCTTTGATGGGCACTTCGGCTCCCGACCATGCTTCCCATGGTGCATCGATGTAGAGGGAATGGGGGGCGGCTGGTACAATCGAAACCTGGAAGGTCTTCTCGATGCTTCCTTCCGCATTGGTTGCCTTGATCCGCCATTGTCCGACGCGTGACGGACTCATGGAGAATCCGTAGGGAAAGCTGGAATAGGCACCGTCTCCGGGATTTGGCTCATTGAGGGTGGCGGTGTATGCGAAGTTGCTGCCTGGATGGTATACTTCGAGATTCATGGGCTTTGCTCCCAGAATGGCTGCGGGGATATAGAAGGCATATCCCTCGCCGAGAATGGTATCCGGTGGGTCCGCGGGGAAGAAGCGGGGCGGACCGCCGGGAGGTTCGAATCCGACCTCATCGATGTAGCAGAAAGTATCCGGTCCGCTGCCCGAACTTGTTTCACCGGGCCATCGGAATTCGAGGTTCACCGGGCCAGCCGGCAGCTGGATGGCGGTTGGCATCCACTGTGCGGCTGGGATGTAGGAATCCGCAAAGCGGTCATTCACATAGACAGTGGAATAGGAATAGGTGGAATCTTCGCCGCGGCGGCGCCAGAAAACCGCATAGCCCGGGCCCGTGAAGCTGCGGGTACGCAACGTGCTTGAGTTGACATCCGGTCCGGCGGCACTGCGGGCGGCATCGGTTCCGTCGTGTGTGATGGTGGACTGGGCGGTCCAGCCCGTGGTGGTGTCGAGGCCTGTCTGGGTCGATTGCTGGGTTTCCCAGACGAGGCCGGGACCGTCGAGCGCATCGGCGAGCGATTGAGCTCTGAGCGGTGCAGAGGCGACCATCAATGCGGTGCCCAGCATGAATCCCCTGAGAAGGGTAACGGCTCTTCCTTGATTCAGCAGCAACAGTCTCATAGCATAGGGAACACGGGTTGCACCACCCTCGGATCCGCAGCCTGCGTCGCGAGGTGGGACAGGAGAGTAATGAGATTCACATCGGAGAAACAAGTCACATTTTCGTGTCTTTTCTCCCTCAGGGAGAGAGGGTAACTGCGGTCTATGGGACCATCGAGGGCGGTTCCGGCGATGCGGAGAGATTGCGCTGGTCAAGCCGCAGCGCGGCAGTCATGTTGGGGTCACATCTGACTTTCCCATGAAGACCTCCCGACGTTCCTTTCTGGCCATGGCCACTGCGGCTGTGGCTGCCCCTGTTTCCCGGCTCCGTGCGGCTGATGCGGCTCCGGCCTTCCGGATTTCGCTTGCGCAATGGTCGCTGCACAAGGCGCTCTTTGCGGGAAAGATGAAGAATACCGATTTCCCTGTGATGACGAAGAAGGAATTCGGGATCGATGGGGTGGAATGGGTCAATCAGTTCTGGAAGGACAAGGCGACGGATGCCGCTTATGTGGCCGAATTGAAGAAGATCTGTGAAGGCGAGGGGGTGACCAGTGTGCTCATCATGTGTGATGGCGAAGGACATCTTGGTGATCCGGATGATGCGGCGCGGGCCAAGGCGGTGGTGAATCACAAGAAGTGGATTGAAGCGGCCAAGGCGCTTGGTTGCCACAGCATCCGGGTCAATGCGCACACTGCCGGGAAGGGCAGCCGTGAGGAGCAGGCGAAGCGGGCCGCCGACGGTCTCCGCAGCCTCTGCGAAGTGGCGGCTCCGTACGAGATCGGAGTCATTGTCGAGAATCACGGTCAGCTCTCGAGCGATGGGGCGTGGCTTGCCGACGTCATGAAGCAGGTTGGTCTGAAGAACTGCGGGACGCTGCCGGATTTCGGGAATTTCCGTCTCGATGGAAATACCGAATACGACCGCTACAAGGGGGTCGATGAACTCATGCCCTATGCCAAGGGAGTGAGTGCGAAGAGTCATGATTTCAACGAAGTTGGGGACGAGACGCACACGGATTACGCGAAGATGCTGGACATCGTCGTCAGGAAGCATGGCTGGCACGGCTTCATCGGAATCGAGTACGAGGGAGGCAAACTCGGTGAACCGGAGGGCATCAAGGCGACCAAGGCACTGCTTGAGAAACTGAGGACCGGGCTTTCTGCCTGAAATTTTGCTTCAAAGCGCTGGTCATCCGCCCGTATACGGGAGGCATGCGACCCTGCGTTCTGCTGCTCCTTCCTTTTTTTCTGTTACCGACCGGCTTGAGCCGAGCGGGAGGTCCTGATTTCAACCGGGACGTCCGGCCGGTGCTATCGGACAAGTGCTACAGTTGTCACGGGCCGGACGAGAAGGAACGGAAGGCGAAGCTCCGTCTCGATGAACCGGGCTGGGATGCGGAGGAAGTGCTGGCCCGGATTGTGTCGGACGATCCGGATGAAGTCATGCCGCCGCCTAAGTTGAAGAAGCCTTTGTCGGCCCGCGAGGTTACGGTTCTGCAGGACTGGGTGAAATCTGGTGCTGGCTATGCGAAGCACTGGGCGTTTGAGCCGGCCGTGCGGCCGTCCGTTCCGGAAGTGCCGGTGGGCAGTGCTGTGCTGGGTGATGGGGCGGTGGTGCGGAATGCGGTTGATGCCTTTGTGTTTGCGAGGCTGGCGAAGGAATCGTGGAAGGCGCGGCCCGAGGCCGAGCGGGAACGGTTGCTGCGGAGGGTGACGCTCGATCTGACGGGTCTGCCGCCGACGGTGGCGGAGATGGATGCGTTTCTGGCGGATGGGTCTGCGGATGCCTATGAGAAGGTGGTGGCGCGGCTCCTTGGGTCGCCGGCCTACGGGGAACGGATGGCGCTGCACTGGCTGGATCTGGCGCGTTATGCCGACACGCATGGATACCATCTCGACAGCGGGCGTGAGATGTGGCCGTGGCGCGACTGGGTGATGGCGGCCTTCCAGCGGAATCAGCCATTTGATCAGTTTGTGCGGGAACAACTGGCGGGTGATCTCATGCCGCAGGCTGCGCGGGATCAGATTGTGGCCACCGGCTTCATCCGGAACAACATGATCAATTTCGAGGGCGGAGCGATCGCGGAAGAATATCTGAATGCCTACATGGTCGACCGGGTGAACACGTTTTCGACGGTATTTCTGGGCCTCACCATGAACTGCGCGCAATGTCACGATCACAAATATGATCCGCTCACGATGCGCGATTTCTATTCGCTCTATGCCTACTTCAATGCTGTTCCCGAGCGTGGACTTGATGGCAACCGGGGCAATGCCGAGCCCGTGCTGAGCGTGCCGACGGCCGAGCAGGAAACGCGTGTGGCGGAACTCGAGCAGGCCATTGCCGCGGGCGGCCGGAAGACTGATGAGGCGTTGTGGACGGTGCTGCGGCCAGTGAAGGCAGAGGCGGCGGGCGGCGGCATGCTGACGATGCAGCCGGATGGATCATTGCTGGCGAGCGGCAGCCATCCGGCCGGGGAAGTCTACACAGTGGAGGCGGAAGTGCCGGCGGGCGTCATCCGCGGCATCCGGCTGGAAACGATGCCTGATGCCAGTCTGCCGGGCGGTGGACCGGGCCGGGCCAGCAATGGCAATTTCGTGCTCGCTGAGATCGAGGTGGATGGTGTGAAATTCACGGGAGCCCATGCCACTTATTCGCAGAAGCAGTATGAAATAGGGCGCGCCATCGACGGCAATGCCGGCACGGGATGGGCGGTGGATGGCAACGAGCGCCATGCCGCCGACACGGCGTGGTTTGCCTGCGAACCACACACGGCCGCGGGTGGCCGCCTCACGGTGAGGCTGCGCTTCGATACGCCGGTCGTGCATCATGCGATCGGACGCTTCCGTCTTGCGGTGACCGGGGATGCGGCCGCGGCAGGTGGTGACGGCACGGTCGCTTCGCTGCAGCAGGAACTCGAGGCGCTTCGCAAGTCGTTTCCGACGGTCATGGTGATGCAGCAGATGGAGAAGCCGCGCGACACGTTCATTCTGTCGCGTGGTCAGTACGATGTGAAAGGCGAGCGGGTCAGCACAGCGGTGCCGGCCGTGCTCGGTCGGGTTCCGGAGAATGGTCCATCCGACCGCCGGGCGCTGGCGGCATGGCTGACTGCTCCGGAGCATCCTCTGCTCGCGAGGGTCACGGTGAACCGGATGTGGTCGATCTTCTTTGGCCGCGGGCTCGTGAAGACCGTGAACGATTTCGGGCTGCAGGGGGAATTTCCGAGTCATCCGGAACTGCTCGACTGGCTGGCTGTGGAATTCCGGGAGAGTGGCTGGGATGTGAAGCGGTTGGTGACTCTGCTCGTGACGAGTCATGCGTACCGGCAGAGCGCGGCGGGACTTCCTGAAACGCTGCAGAAGGACCCGGAGAACCGGTTGCTTGCGCGTGGTCCGCGGTCGCGTCTGCCCGCCGAGCATGTGCGGGACAATGCGCTTGCCCTGAGTGGTCTGCTGCATGCGAAGGTCGGCGGTCCGAGTGTCTTTCCACCGCAGCCGGAAGGACTGTGGGAAGAACTTTCCAAGCGCGAGGATTCCGGGAACTGGACTGGGCAATTCTACACGCCGAGCGAGGGAGCGGACCGCTGGCGGCGCGGGCTGTACACCTTTTGGAAGCGAACCTGTCCTCCGCCGTCGCTGATGACCTTTGATGCGCCCGACCGCGAAGTCTGCACGGCGGAACGGGCCGTCACGAGCACGCCGCTGCAGGCACTCGTCCTGCTCAATGACCCTGTTTATGTGGAAGCGGCGCGGGTGCTCGCCCAGCGGATTCTGCGGGAAGGCGGAGGCGAAACCGCCGGACGTCTGGCCTTCGGATTCCGGCTCTGCACGTCGCGGAAGGCCGGCGAGCGCGAGCTGGCGGCCCTGCAGGGACTCCTCGAACGGCAGTTGTCGAGGTTTGCGGCGGCCCCGGCGGAAGCTGCCAAGCTCGTTTCGGCGGGAGTGGCTCCGCGGGACGCGGGCGTGTCCGATCCCGAACTCGCGGCATGGACGGTGATTGCCTCGACCCTGCTGAATCTCGACGAAACGATCTGCAACTGAGCTGCGTGCCAAACCCATGAACGACCCACACTTTCCTCTGCTAAATGCCGCCAACCGGCGCGTCTTCCTGCGCGGAGCCGCTTCCTTTCTTGGCACCACTGCCCTTGGTTCCCTCATGGGCCGCGCGGCCGAGGCTGCGCCCGGCAGTGGTCTGCACCATGCGGCCCGCGCGAAACGTGTCATCTACCTCCATCAGTCCGGGGCTCCGTCGCACATCGATCTGTTCGATCACAAGCCAGCCATGGCGCAGCACCATGGCAAGGAATTGCCCGGCTCCATCCGCATGGGCCAGCGCATCACCGGGATGACATCCGGCCAGAGCGCATTTCCCGTGGCGGCCGCCCAATGGAAGTTCGCGCCTCATGGCCGCAGCGGCATGCAGCTGAGCGAGCTGCTGCCGCACACCGGAAAGATCGCCGATCAGATCTGCCTGATCCGGACGCTGCACACCGAAGCCATCAATCACGACCCGGCCATCACCTTCATCCAGACCGGCAGTCAGCAGCCCGGGCGTCCGTGTTTCGGGGCGTGGATGAGTTACGGGCTCGGCAGCACCAATGAGAATCTGCCATCGTTCGTCGTCCTGATTTCCCAGGGGAGTGGCAACCGGACGGATCAGCCGCTCTTCTCACGTCTCTGGGGCGCGGGTTTCCTGCCGGGATCGTATCAGGGCGTGAAATTCCGCAGTCAGGGCGACCCCGTACTCTACCTTGAGAATCCGGCGGGGCTCAGCCGCGATGCCCGCCGCGAACAGCTCGATACCCTCGGCGAACTCAACGGGCTGACATCCGGAACGCTGGCGGATCCCGAGACGGCCACCCGCATTCATCAGTATGAAATGGCCTACCGGATGCAGGCCAGCGTACCTGATCTGACGGACCTCTCGAAGGAACCGCAGCATGTCCTCGATCTCTACGGACCCGAAGTGAAGACGCCGGGAAGCTATGCCTACAATTGTCTGCTCGCGCGGCGCATGAGCGAGCGCGGCGTCCGTTTTGTGCAGCTCTACCACCGCGGATGGGATCAGCATGGGGATCTGAAGAATCACCTTCCCAAGCAGTGCCGCGATGTCGATCAGCCGAGTGCGGCCCTTGTCGAGGATCTGCGGCAGCGCGGTCTGCTCGATGATACCCTCGTGATCTTTGCCGGTGAATTCGGCCGCACGGCCTATGTGCAGGGCAACATCTCCAATCCGGGATTCGGGCGCGATCACCACGGACGCTGCTTTTCCGCATGGGTGGCCGGCGGTGGCTTCAAGGGCGGCTACAGCCACGGGGAAACCGACGAATTCTGCTACAACATCGTCCGCGATCCCGTCCACGTGCATGATTTCAATGCCACCCTGCTGCATCAGTTGGGCGTCGATCATGAACGCCTGACCTTCCGGTTCCAGGGACGCGATTTCCGCCTCACCGACATTCACGGCAACCTCGTGTCGGCCCTTGTGAGCTGAGCGGGTCGGTTCTCAGCCGGGGGCCCGTCCAATGGTGCCGCCGGGATCGAAAGTGACCCGCACGAACGTCTGCTTGGTATCCACCGTGCCCTGGCTGAGCAATGATGCCCAGCGGAGCACGCGCCGGATGAGTGGCTGCACATCCCATTTCATGCAGGCAATCGGTGGATCACAGCCAGCGAAGGCCACGTCGTCATCGAAGCTCACGAGCGAAACATCCTCCGGAACCCGGATGCGTGCGCGGGCCATGAACTGAAGTGCCGCCACCAGAAAGGGAGCCTCGTCCACCATGAGCGCCGTTGGCGGAGTCACCCGGAACAGCGCCGTGAGGCATTCCTGGAAGCCGGCATTGGTTTCCTCCCAGTCAGGCAGATTGTAGGAACTGATCGTGAGCCCCGCCGCCTGCAGTTCCTCGAGGTAGGCCCGCATGTAGCTGGCTGGCTCAGGCTGCCGCCACTGACGGCGGCACAGACAGACAATCCTGCGGTGACCGTGCGCCAGCAGGGTCCGCGTGGCCATGCGGAAGGCCGGCGTGCCATTGGGACCCGCTGCGGCCAGAGAGAGATTCTCGAATCGTCCGAACATCGCAAAGGTCGGCGCTGGTTGGGCCGCAAACCATGAAAGTACCGCCTGCGAACCTGACTGCACAATCCATGCATCGGCACCCGTCCGGCGCACGAGCCGACCGATGCGTTCGGGGTCCATGTTCAGTTCCATGAGGGTCTGCGGCGCGATGAGTGCGGTGTGGCCCGCCTCGCTCAGTTCGTGCGCCAGATTCACCACGTAGCCAATCTGTCGGTCGACCGGGGAATGCAGCAGCATGCCGAAGCGCAGCGGGCGCTGCTGGAGCGAACCCGTCGGCATCTGAATGTGGCGGCGGCGCCGACGGCCACCGGAAGCGAGCAGACCTTCCGTTTCAAGAAGACGCAGGGCCGCATCCACCGTGTTGTGACCGACCCCGATCTCCGCAGCCAGCTTCATGCTGCCCGGCATGCCATCGTGCCA
>JBDKER010000006.1:0-155334 GCA_039795165.1 Verrucomicrobiota bacterium
CCGACCGGGCCATCCCGCGCATGCAGCGACTCGGCACCCGCCTCATCCGCGTCATGAGCTACGCCGTCCTCAAGGATGAACATGGTCACGACCTCCCGGATCAGCACGAAACCGAACGCTTCCGCCGCCTCCGCGAACTCAAACGCCGCTGCGACGACGCCGGTCTCGTCATGGTCCACGAAAACTGCATGAATTACGGCGGCATGAGCATCAGCCACGCCCTGCGCTGCCTCGAGGAAGTGCCGGGCCTCCGCTGGGTCTTCGATACCTGCAATCCCATCTTCAACATGGACCGCGACAACCCGCCGCATATGCAGGACCCATGGGAATTCTACAAGGCGGTCAAACCGGCCATCTCCCACATCCACATCAAGGACGGTACCTACAACCCAGCCCGCCGCGACGCCGACTACACCCTCCCTGGCCTCGGCAGCGGCCGCGTCGCAGACATCCTCGGCGACCTCATCGGCAGTGGCTACGATGGATTCGTCAGCATCGAACCACACACCGCCGTCGTCTTCCACAGCGCGGCCTCAACCACTCCAGCCAGCGGCGATGACGCGGACACCCGCGCCCGCAACCAGTTCGACAGCTACGTCAGCTACGGCCACGCCCTCACGAACCTCCTCCGCAGCATCCCGGGTGCCCTCTGAACGCCAGGAACCCCGCGGGGGAACTCAGCGCGCAAGATCTGGCAGCGCCACAAAGCGCCCGCTGAAGAGGATCCACGAAAGCAGCAGGGTCCAGAACACATTGAAGGTCTGCGCCCCCAGAAAGGCAGCGGTCGCCCCGCCATTGCCGCGACCGAATATGTCGGCCGGACGCGTCTCCAGCCCAATGCTCACAAAGGCCATCGCAAACCAGAAGGTCCGCCAGCCTTCAATCGTCTTCCGCAAGCCCGCGGACCCGAGTTCCGCCGGCCCGAACGAAAACACGAGCGACGCCACCATGAAGCCAAGCACAAACTTCGGAAACCGTTCCCAGATCACCGAACCGGATACCTTCGCCCCATCTCCCTTCCCACGCGACGCCCACCACACCGAAATGAACAGGGCAGCCACCCCAATGAGCACGTTCTGCGTCACTTTGACAATGACTCCGGTCTGCTCGGCCACTTTCCCCAGCTGCGCCCCGGCCGCCGCCACCGAACCACTCGTATCCAAGGTCCCGCCGAACCATGCGCCCGCCACCATCTCGGACATGCCCGTCCACTTCGCAATCCACGGCATCACCACCATCATCGGCATCGCCACCAGCATCACCAGCGACGTCACCAGCGACAGCTTGCGCCGGTCACCCTGAATCACCCCGCAGGCCGCAATGGCCGCACTGACCCCGCAGATCGAAACCGCACTCGCCATCATCGCCGCCGTCTCGTCATCCACCCGGAACCGCCGCGCCAGCCACAGCGCAAAATACCACACCACCGCCACCACCCCCAGCGCCTGCAGAATGCCCAGCTTCCCCGCCTTCATCAGCTCGGGAAACGCTATGGTCGCCCCGAAAAGCACCAAGCCAGTCTTGATGTACAATTCCGTCCGCACCGCCCCGCCCAGCACCCGCTGCAGCCCGAACGAGCCACCCAGCATCCCCAGCAGCAGCGCAAACAGCACGTACTCCAGCCCCAGCGCCTTCACCGAAGCCTCACCCGCCAGCAGCTGCGCGAGCATCCCCAGCAGAGCCACCCCAGCCGTCTGCGACAGCAACCCCGCTTTCCACCGGCCACCGCCCAGCGCCATCCCAAGCACGGCCACCACCACGATAATCCCCAGCACAGACACCGCCGCCCGGAGATTTCCCGCACTCAGCAGTCCGCCCAGCCCGGTCGCCGCCGACCAGCGGAACGATGGCAGGAATGCGGGAATGATGCCCGACGCAAGCAGCACCAGCAGCAATGCACCCAGCACAACCGCTACCCAGTCCTCCGACAGACGGAGAATCGGGGACGGCTGCTCAGTCGATGTATCCTTCATGAGCCCAGATACTCCCAGCCCTCAGCGCTTCTTCCGCAGGAAGGTCGGAATGTCCAGATCCTCGCCCTCTTCCACCGTCGGTTCCACTTTCTCAAAACGACCCCTCGCTCCAATCGCAGGCGTCAGATGCTCATCAAAGGTCTGCTGCGCTTCCTCCACAGCCGTCGCAGGCTGACGGGCCACCACAGCCTCGGCACGCGCCGCCTTCACAGGACGCACCGGAACTTCAGCCTTGGCCTCGCTCGGGAACAACTGCGGCCGTCCCTCCGTCGCCTTCCGCGTCCCCGTGGAACGCTGGCCCGCAGGGATCGGGCGGATCGGCGTCACCCGCGAGGGCTCAGGTACCCGCAGACTGATCACCAGATCGCCATCGGGCTCTGAAGGAACCGCGGCTTTCGCCACCACCGGAACCGCCAGCGAATCATCCTCCACCGGCTCGGCTTCCCACTGCGCCCGCGCCGGTTCCGCCTTCACTGGCTCGGCCGGCACCGGTTCCACAGCTTCCACCTTCTCGGTAGCCTGACCCCGGCGCAGGATTTCCCGCAGATCGAATTTGCCCTGCGGCTTCTCAGCAGCACGCGCCGCCTCAGCAACCACCGAAGCCTCCTCGGCCGGCTCAGCCAGCGGAAGCTTCTCCACAATCGCCGAAAACGGCATCACCACAGGCTCGCTCCGCTTTTCCTCCACCACCGGAACTTCGCTCCGCTTCTCCTCCGCCACCACCGGCGGCATCGCCTCCGGAGCCGCCCTCCGTACCTCGGCACGCGCCCCATTGGAATGATTGATCGGAGCCGACAGGGTCACCGTCGTCGCCGCCGGCATCGCCACCATCTCATGCGCTGGCTCCACCAACACCGGACGCACCGGTTCCACTGCCTTCGCAGACTCAACGACCACCGGACGCACCGGTTCCACTGCCGGGACCACCACCGGAGCTTCGCTCACCACCGGAGCTTCGCTCACCACCGGGGCTTCGCTCACCACCGGAGCCGCTGCCACCGGAGCGGCTTCTGCAGCCACATCACGCACTGGAACCACTGGAGCAGGGGTCACCGGCTCAGGCCTCACCGGAAGCGGAGGCGGGGTCGGGACCGCCGCAAACGCCGGTGGCACCTCGCTCTTCGCCACCACGGATTCGGCCATCCCATTCCCCCCGCGGGAAACCGATGAGATAATCGTCACGGAAACCGCATCTTCCATGCTCGGATCCACCGCGGCACCGAACAGAATCTGCGCATCACTGCTCACCTGACGCCCGAGTTCACGCATCAGTTCCTCGATTTCGAACAGGGTAAGACTCCGTCCGCCACACACATGCACCAGCACATTGCGCGCCTTCTCGAGCATCTGCCCGCGGTCGAGCAACGGACTCTGCATCGCCAGCGAGAGCGCCTGGCTGGCCCGGTCCTCGCCCTTGGCCTGACCATAGCCAAAGAGACAACGGCTGTCCGCATTGCGCAGCGCCGTCATCAGATCGTCCATGCCAATCCTGATCAACCCGGGCTGCTTCACCAGACTGGTGACCGCACGGATACTCTGTCCAATGATCCGGTCGGCCGTCACGAAGGCTTCTCCCACGCCCTTCTCGGGAAGCACCATGTCGCCCATCCGGTCGTTTTCAAAGGTAACAAGGGCATTGGCCTGACGCCGCAGATCCTCCAGCGCGGTGAGCGCCTGACTCATCCGCCGGCGGCCTTCGAAGGCAAAGGGCATCGTCGCAAAAACCACCACCATGGCTCCGGATTCGCGCGCCATCCGCGCCACCAGCGGTGCCGCTCCCGACCCCGTACCGCCACCCAGACCAGTGCAGATGAAAACCATGCGCCGGTCCTTGAGCACATCGCGGATCTCCGCAATGCTCGCGGCCGCCGCTTCATGACCCAATTCCGGATCGCCACCGCAGCCGAGTCCCTGCGTCAGATTCCGTCCCAGCTGCACCTTGCTCCGCACCATCCCGGCCTGGAGCGCCCGCGCATCACTGTTCATCGCCGTCAGATCGGCTCCCGTGATTCCCTCCATCGCCAGCCGGTCAATCACATTGGCTCCCGCCCCGCCAATCCCAATCACACATACCGGAGGGATCCCGGCCACTCCCGCGGCCGCCGTCTCGTTGTCTAGCTTGATTTCAATCATGGCTTCTGTTGGTTTCAATTTGGAGTTTTCCGGGTGACGGTGCCCAGGTTACCCCGGGCGGAAATGATTCATGACATGATGCCCAGCATCCTCGCGGATCCGCTCAGCAGTCCGGCAAATTTCTCGCGCAGCCTCGCAAATGCCCCCAGCTGCGGCCGCTCGCTCTCCATCCTCTGCGCATAACGGATCAATCCAATCGGCGTCGCATACTGCGGACTCTCGAAGGCCGAGGTCAGACCGGTCATCGGGGTGAAACTCGACCTCCGGGCGGGAAGACCGAAGACTTCCTCGGCCAGTTGGTCGATGCCGCGCATCTGACTCGTCCCGCCACAGAGATAGAGTCCGCCTGCGAGCCGGTCAAGATGAGCACCCTTGCCAATGAGGCGCTTGCGCACCAATTCGAAGGTTTCCCCGAGCCGCGCGCGGATGACATCGTTGAGCACATCCCGCTCGACATCGCGTCCGTCAAAGGTGGTATCCGACGGCAGATGAATGATCTCCCCTTCCTCTGCGGGCAGGGCGCAGCCATGCTCGACTTTGAGTTTTTCAGCCCTCGAATGCGGGATCTTGAAAACGATCGAAAGGTCGTTGGTGACGTGGTCTCCCCCCACCCCCACGGATCCGGAGGCCACGATGGCTCCTTCTTCGTACACCACGTAATCGGTCGTGCCTCCCCCGATGTCGAGGAGGAGGGCACCCTGCTCGCGGGCCTCCCGGTTGAGCACCACCTGGGCCGCCGCAATCGGAGCAAAGACGACGTCTTCCACCACAAGCGGCAGTTCGCGTAGACAACGCACCGTGTTCTGCACCCGGCTCCGGATGCCATGCACAATGTGATACTCAGCCTCCAGTTTCCGCCCCATCATGCCCACCGGATTCTGCACCCGTTCCTGCCCGTCCACCCAGTAATGCCGGATCATCCGGTGCAGAAAAATATGCTCGGGCGGAATCGCCACATTTCCCGCCTGCTCCCGCACTTCCTCGAGATCGTCTTCCGTGATCTCATTCTGATCATCGGGCATGCGCAGTACTCCGCGGTTATTGCAGCTTTCCACATGCGGTCCGGTAATGGCCAGCAGCACACTGCGGATCATGATGTCGCTCCGGTCCTCCGCCCGTACCAACGCGTCCTGCAGGCAGGTCTGCGCAGTCTCGAAATCCACAATTTCCCCCTTCCGGACCCCGCGCGAAGGTGCTTGCCCAACTCCCAGAATCCTGATCGTCCCATCACTGCGCGCTTCCCCCACCACCACACAGATCTTGCTGGTTCCGATCTCCAGTCCTACGTAAATACTGCTTCTGGCCATGGCTTCAGGTCCTTGAGTTCGCAGGTTTCATCGCCCCACCGCGGACACTCGCCGGAATGCCCTTCGGTCCACTCACATTCTTCCGGACCACTGGCTTCGCGGCGTCCGCACGGACCGACCCAGCCTTCACCGGCACCGGCTTCGCCGCCGATCCCCGTACCACTCCAGCCGACCTGACCACAGGCCCCGGAGCCACAGTCTTCCGAACCACCGTCCTCACCGCCGCTGGCTTTGCAGGGGATGACTTCGCAGCCGTCTTCCCCGTCGCTCCCCTGACTGCCGGAGCCCGGACGGTCGCCGACTTCACCGCGGTAGACTTCGCCGCCGCAGACGATTTCGGCTTCGTGA
This sequence comes from Verrucomicrobiota bacterium, assembly GCA_039795165.1. Classification (GTDB taxonomy): domain Bacteria; phylum Verrucomicrobiota; class Verrucomicrobiia; order Verrucomicrobiales; family V1-33; genus V1-33. The sequence continues at coordinate 5,762 of JBDKER010000006.1, forward strand.
CCGTAGACTTCGCAGCCAAGGATTTTCTGGCCGTCACGGATGGCTTCGCCACCACAGGCTTGGCGCTCACTACCTGCGCAGGCAATGCAGACCTCGCATTCCCTGCCGCCGGGCGCCCGGACTGCGGCACTGCTGTCCGGGCCGGACGCGCCGTCACAACAATCGACCGCGCCCCTCCGGAAACGGCCGACTTTTCCGTTTTTTCCGTTTTCCCGGATCCCCGGACCGGAGCCACCGCTGCAGTTTCCTCCGCAGCACCCTCAGCCGACTCCTCTTCATCGGAAAACTCCAGCGCGACCGACTCCGGTTCGTCGGCGACAAACGTGACGGGCACATTCCTCACCGGTTGCAGATCCACCGTCGCCACCTCCTGTCCCTCTCGCACCGTCGCATGCAGCACGGCCTGCAAGCGGTCGAGGCAAAGACTCAGACTGTTTCCTTCCACAGGAAATATAAAGCGACCGTGTGGGCGCACGACTGCCGTGACGTTCCATGTGCCCGGCACTTCGATCTTCCGCACGGCCCGTGGTTCATGCCACTGCCGCCCTTTCATGAGGTCCAGTAGCTCAATCGCCCGCAGCATCTCCATCGATTTCACGGTCTGACCAATCACTGCGACCACCCCTTCATGAGCCTCGATCTCCGGAAGGTTCACATACGAACGATGCATCTCATCGCACGGAATCACCATCCCGCTGGCATCGACCGCCACCTGCTGGGCAAGCGTGTAGCCCGCCGCACACCCCGTGAGCCACGCCACCGGAAGCCTTTCCTCCAATTCCACCACGAGCCGACCCGGCAGACGGCGCTCCACTTTCACCTTCCGCACCTTCGGAAGCATTTCCAGCCGCTGCCGCACATCTTCAAGATCAATGTCGAGTACATGCATGTTGCGGTGCAGCCCGGCCACCCGCGCAGCCACCTCCGGGGAAATCGCCCCGTTCGTCTGGAACTGAAATTCGCCGACCGCATAGGCAGGATTCGCCCGCACCGCACTGCTCCACACTTCCTGGGCATGCACCGAAAGAAACAGCACAAGGGCCAATCCCATCACCAGCTTCCCCGCATGCCAGAGCGTCCCCCGCAGCTTCATGGCCCGCTCCCGGCTCGAGGGCGGCACTTCCACCGCCAGCCGCACGTCCGCACCAGCCCGCACCCGAAACGGACGGTTCCCCCGGCCCTTCGGTCGGGATCTTTTGGTCTGCGGAAGTATCCAGCGGAACACAGTTCAGTTCAGTTGAAAATATCAGCGCGCCACCTGCAGCGACAGCTCCAGAATGCGCGCACACAGCTCAGGATACATGATGCCAGCAGCCCGCGCCGCCTTCGGGAGCAGACTCGTCGCCGTCATCCCGGGAATCGTATTGACCTCCAGAACCCACGGACGTCCCTCCCCATCAAGGAGGACATCCACACGGCTGTACACCTCCACCCCAAGGGCCCGGTGCGCCGCCATGGCCGCCTGCTGCACCCGCTTCGTCACCTCCACACTCAGATCAGCCGGACAAAAATAATCACTGCCACCCTTCCCCGTCAGCCAGGGATACTTGTTGGCAATGTCGTAGAATCCATCCCGAGGCTGAATGTGCACCACCGGAAGCACCTCGTCGCCCAGAATCCCCACCGTCAGTTCCTTGCCTTCAATAAAGGGCTCCACCAGCGCTTCACCTCCAAAGCGCTTCAGATCGTCAATCGCCACAGCCAGTTGCCCAGCGTCCCGCACAATGTGCACCCCCACACTCGATCCCTCCCGCAGCGGCTTCATCACCAATGGTACCGGAATCTTCACATCCTCAGGAGCCGCACCTTCAAGGGACAGCAGCTGATAAGCAGGCGTGGGTACCCCTTGCGCCACAAAGCGTTCCTTGCTGCGCGCCTTGTCAAAGGCCAGTTCACTGCTCACCGAGCCCGCCCCCGTGTACGCCACCCCACGCTCCTCCAACTCCCGCTGCAGCTGCCCATCCTCCCCATACGTCCCATGAATCACATTGAAAACCACCTCCGTCCCAGCCGGAACCACCATCCCTGACCCCGCCACATCCACTTCCAGCACCTTCGCACCAAGCGACTCCAACGCTTCCTTCACCCCCTTGGCCGTCTCAAGCGATACCGCCCGTTCCGATCCCGGCCCGCCTTTCGCCAAAGCAATCACTTTACCCTGAAGTCGCATGCTCTCTGATTTAGGTTTGAATTTATAAGGGAACGTTACAATTTTCAGCCGTAGTTAAGCCAGCTGAACTTCCAGTAAAAACGAAGATTGTTTAAATGGAAATGGAAAAATTGCTATTTTCCATAAATGCGGCCCCGCAAGTGCGTAGCGCAAGGAACCAATTTCCCGGTGCGGCCTGGTTCGTCAACTGGCCTTCAGGGCAATCCCTCCACAAACCCATCGGGGACATCCTCCCACGCCAGTCCCATGGGCTTCCCGGCCAGATCGGTCACCTCCAGTTCGCCCTTGGCGATCCTCAGCACGGCTCCGCTTGGTCCACCATCACGGAAGAGCCGAGGATAACTTTCCACCAGTCCGTCTGCCACCCCGCGCGGAAACCGGGACGTTCCGCGGAAATACTGATGTCCATTCCGCTCGACGTGCGGAATTCCGAATTCGGCCATCACGGCGAGATCCTGGAGCAGGGCGACTGGAGGAATATTGGACAAATCCTCTCCGCTGAGGATTCCGCCGCCGTGGCGCAGCAGGACGAGGTTGGCGAGCCCCTTTCCGATTCCCTTGCAGTTCTTGTGACTGCTTCCGGCATAGCCGAGACGCAAGGCCCGCGGGAGATCGTCGAGGGAGGCATCGGCCTCGTCAATGATCACAGGGGGATGATGATCCCATGCGGCGAGGGCCTCGCCGGCGGCGGCGTCGAGCGAACGTTCCCGCGCGAGCGGTTGCTCCACGAACAGCAATCCGCGTTCCAGCCATAGCCCGAGCACGGCATCAGCTCGCCAGCCTTCCCAATGCTCCCGGAAAACCCGGAAGTCGGGATAGTTTTCGTTGGCATCAAGGGTGAAGCGCGCCCCCTCCGGAAGTACCGACGCCAGCTTGCGCAGCCGCCCGGCATCTTCCTCCCGCCGACCAGACAGCTTGATCTTGAAATGCGTGAGTCCGAAAGCCTCGACGTTTTCCTGCAGCGTCTGCGGAAGTCCGTCGGCCACCGGACGCTCCACGTCGGCCGCCACGAGGGGATCGCTCAACCCCACGGTATGCCGCAGTGCGATTTTTGCGGGCCAGACCGGCGGCAGGTAGCGTTCCCATGACCCGCCGGGTCCACCGGCACGCAGCGTGCCCGGTTCCATTCCCAGCAGGCCGGCCCGCAGCATGCCCCCGAGGCTCCGTCCGCAGTTCCTCCCCAGCGCATGCAGCACGGCCCGCTCGATCAGGGCCGTTCCCATCTGCACGAGCAAGGCCGGAAAGGCCGGTTTGCTCACCATGCCCCGCTGCCCTTCATAGAGGCTGCGCCACCATGTCCCGTAATCCGCCCAGCCCCCCACGGCCAACCCGGCCGCATGGCGCAGCACCGCACCCATGTCCCTCACGTCTTCCTCGTGACTCGTCCCAGGCTGCTTCACGAACCACTTCGGCACGAGGGTCTCCGCAGCCATGCCCAGCCACTGACGTCCTCCGGCGGCCACCCGCACTTCCACCAGCACATGCGGAGCCCGCTCCATGCTCACCATGCCATAACGGAAGGGCAGCCGCGTCTCCAGCAGCGCATGGCGGAACCTGATTTCCTCCACCGCAAAGGACATGCCGCCGGAAGCCGTCATATCATGAATGTCTCCCCGCAGGTTCAGCAGATCGCCGCCGCAAAGCGCCCAAGGCCTTCCTCGAGCGTGACCCGCGGACAGCCGAAATTCAGCCGCACAAAGCCTGGTGCTCCGAAATCCGCCCCGTTGTTGAGAGCAAGTCCGCGCGATTCGAAATGCGCCGCCGGATGCTCGTAGCCAAGGGCGCGCACATCCAGCCACGCCAAATAGGTGGCCTCGATCCTCGGCAGCACAACCTGCGGAAAGCGCTCGGCCAGAAAATCAGCGAGCCGGTCCCGGTTGCCTCGCAGATACCGGCAGAGAGCCGCCCGCCAGGCCTCGCAGTCCCGGTAAGCCGCCGCCGTGGCGGCAAAACTCAGCGGACTCGTCTCGGCCACCAGCGTATTCTTGGCAGCCTGAAATCTCCGCCGCAGCGCCGCATCGGGAATCACCGCAAACGACAGCCCCAGCCCAGCCACATTATACGTCTTGCTCGCAGCCATCAGGACAATGAGCCGCTTCCGCAGACGGTCGTCCAGCCGCAGCGCCGTGCAGTGCATGGCTTCCTCCGGCTCCAGCAGGAGATCGCAGTGAATCTCATCGGAACACAGCAGCAAATCGTGCCGCTCGCAGAAATCCGCCAGTTGCTCGAGTTCGCCACGGCTCCAGACCCGCCCCACCGGATTGTGCGGACTGCACAGCAGAAACAATTTCACCGACGGCGTCACAGCCCGCTCCATCGCCTCGAAATCAAACCGGTACCGCCCATCCTCTCCAGGCTGCAGCGGCACCGTCACCAGTTCCCGCCCCGCATCCCGGTGCACCTTCAGAAACGGTGGATACACCGGCGTGCAGGTCATCACCGCATCCCCGCGTTCGCCGGCAATGAGCGCCGCCATCGCCAGCGCCGGCACCATCCCGGGCAGCCACACCAGCCAACCCGGTTCCGCGTCCACGCCATGAACCGACCGCAGATACCCAAGCACCGCCTCCACCGCTTCCGCCGTCGCCACACTGTACCCCAGCACACCATGATCCAACCGCCGCCGGATCGACTCAAGCACCGGCTCGGGCGAGACAAAATCCATGTCGGCCACCCACATCGGCAGCACATCCCGGCCTTCGTAACGCGACCACTTCAGGCTGCCAGTGCCACGGCGTTCCACTGGACGGTCGAACTGCGATAATTCATCAGACTGCATAACGCATTACACAAACTCAGCCCACCCGCTCTGGCCAGCGCAGATTGCCCGCCCTTGCCACAAAAACCGATTTCCCATTGCGCCGCACCGCCACCGTCCGTTCCTCCCCCCATCATGGAAGTCTTCGTTCTCAAGAACCAGCAGCGCACGGGCCCCTTCCCCGTTTTCCGGCTCCAGGAAATGCTCGACGATGGCGAAATCTCCGCGGATTCCCTCGTGTGGCACGAAGCCATGCCAGCATGGACACCCCTCTCGGCGGAACCATCCCTCAATTCCTCGCTCCGCTTCACCAAAGCCTCGCCGCCCCCGCTCCCGGAACATCCCGATGACTCCGACGGCGAAAATCCACCGCCAAACCCGTGGCTCAACCCAGCGTCCCGCAGCGACTACGGCCGAACCCTCCCGCAGGGCGAAACGGCTCCGCCGACCCACCCATGGCGGCGCTTCTTCGCACGGCAACTCGACCTCCTCCTCGCCCGCGCTGCCTGCACCAGTGCAGCCGTTGCCTCCGGATCAGCCGACGTGTGGCTCTTCCTCCAGCCCACCACGGCCCTCCTCATCCTCAGCCCGGCCCTCCTCATCCTCGCCGAAGCCGCCTTCCTCACCACCGTCGGCACCACCCCTGGCAAAGCCGCCCTCGGCCTCCGCGTCCTCGCCAGCAATGGCTCCAGACTCGCCTTCCCGGCCGCCCTCAAACGATCCTTCCTCGCATGGACCGGATCAGGCTTCGGCCTACCCCCAGTCTACCTCATCCCTGTCCTCCAGTGGATCCTCAGCTACCGCTTCCTCCAAAAATACCGCGACACCCTCTGGGACCGCGCCGCCCTGTCCCGCGTCACCGCCTCCCCGCCACACCCGGCCGGCATCGCCACCGCCATCCTCATCACAGCCTCATGGATCTACGGAACTTCCCAGATCCTCCTCCATTCCCCCATCTCCCCTTCCCTCCCAGAACAGCAACGCGACGCCATCCTCCGCATCCGCAGCAGCCTCCCCCAAACCAATCCGCCCACCACTTCCTTCACCCACCCATTTCTCCCCATTCCCAATTTGACACCGCCACCTTCCCAGCCATCATAATCACCCGGCCCGATGCTCCCCATCGGGCTCCACACTCTTTCGGGCTGTAGCGCAGTTTGGTAGCGCGCTTCGTTCGGGACGAAGAGGCCGTGGGTTCGAATCCCGCCAGCCCGACCATCACCGCCCCACTCCGGGAAATCACCCCGGAGTGGGGCTTTTTTTGGCCTCCAACCTCTTAACGCACCGTCGGATCGGTCGGATCGGTCCCATGCCCTGCATAGCTCACCACCGCGAGACTGGCCCGGCTACTTGATTGCGGCACTCCCGCAAACACACTAAACCCGCAAAAATTTGCTTTACCCGGACGATTCCATGCGCCACCATAATTGCAGCCATGCCAAATCAACAGATCATCGAGAAAATAGCGTCCTTGAAGCAGCGGTATTCGGATCCCCGGAGGGCAGCAAAATTGTTCCGGGAAGCGCTCTCGGGGCATTACCCTCCGCTGATTCAATGGGATAAGCTCCGGCTGCTCCCGGAATCGTACACTGACCCTGAAAGAAGCGATCGGGAAACCGACCTCCTGTTCGCGGCGCCTATCGCGGAAAACGAAGCCATGGTCTACGTGTATTTCGACCTCGAGACCACGAATCCCGAGGCTGCGGCGGACCGTCTGAGATCCTGCATGAAGCGAATTGAAGAGAAGTGGGTGGAAAGGCACGGCAACACGAAACCCCTTCCGGTCATCCTGCCCGTTCTCATGCCGGTTTTCATGGCCTGAGAGCCAGCACGGAGAAAGCCGATCGGCTGACAGTCCCGGCGTTGACCCCAGCTCCGGAGTCGGGGCGGCGTGGCAATGCGCGACGACCGGAAGCCGCCTTCAGTTCCGGGTGACCCGGTAGAAGCGGCGGAGGGTTCCTTGGGGGATGCCGGTTTCGGTGAAGGACGTGGTGGCACCAGCCGACGGGACATTGCTGCTGAGTCTAGTCCAGTTGTTCAGACCTGCGCTGGCTTCCACGGTGTAGCTGGCGCCGGGTGAAGAAGCGAAGGTCAGGGTTGCCCGTCCGGCGGCGGGCTCCGGAACAAGGGAGAGGATCTGCACCGACTGCGGGCCACCGCCTTCCTGATAGAGCCAGAAACCGGCGAAGGGAACCTCGCGGTCGACCGCATCCGCCGAGCCATCGAACCAGATCTGCACGTCTTTGCTGCCATCGGAACGGAAGCTCAACCGGACCGCTTTGGCGTCGACCACACTGCTGGTGAGTCCATTGACTCCCGGAGCCCCCGTATTGGCCGGATGGCCGACCCACGAGGCATTGCCCAGAATCCCCGTATCAAATGCCGTGCGGTCGGCGTCGGTCACCAGCACCCGGATGGCCCCGCACTGGGAATTGACCGAATCGATGAGGAAGCCGGTGAAGTTCCATTTCCCAGCCGGCAATCCCGCGAGGGTCAGGCGGATCATGCCCGAATTATTCTTGAGGTGATCTTCGGCGAGAAGGGCGAGCGGCGTGGTCAGGGCGGCATCGCCCCGGTCCCGCCAGTCGATCGCCCCCAGCGGAATCCCGGTGGGATCGATGGCATCCACCGACAGCGTGAAGGGAACGCCCGTGTCCGAGACGACCGGCAACGCGGTGAGATCGAGTCCATTTGTGTTGTTCAGGCCGGAACCGATGACGGCACCGGTGAGGGCACCGGCCTCGGGCCGTCCGTCGATGCTGCCGAGGTCGACGATGGCGAATGGCGTCCCCGCGGGCCGCATGATGACTGTCACGGAGGCCGATTCCGTGCGTCCGCCGGCTGCCGCGGTGAGGGTGTAGACCACGGACTGCTGGGGATTGACAAGGATGCCGCCGATGCCATCCGGACCCGTGAAGGCGCTGACATTGCCGACTCCGGAAATGACGGGATCGCTGTCCGGGCGGACCCTCCAGCTCAGTTTCACGGGAGTTCCGGGCAGCACCATGAATTGATCGGCGGCGAACGATCCGATGGGACGGACCGCAATTGGCACCGTGGCAGTTTCCGGTCCGGCCGGAGATGCAACCGTGAGCGTGTAGACCGTATCGACAAGGGGAGTGACGACTGCACTGCCGACCCCGCCCGTGGTCTGCGCTAGAACATTGCCGACGCCCTGATCAACGGTGACAGAGGTCGCATCCGGAGCCACAATCCACGAAAGCGTCGCGGCTGCACCCGGGGCGACGAGGCGGTCGCGGCTGATGAAGGAAACGATGGGATCCGGCGGAGGATTCTGGGTGATCCAGAGACCCGCGAGCGGAACTTCCTGATCCGGCAGCACGCCCCGCCCGTCGTACCAGATGTGGACATCATCCACGCCATTGGACCTCACCCGGAACCGCACTGCCTTGCTGTCCACAACGCCCGCATTGAGTCCCGCCAGCCCCGGCACTCCCGTATCCGCCGGATGCCCGGGGAACGAAGCATCCGCCTGCGTTCCCGCATCCGCCGCCACCCGCGTGGCATCAGTCACGAGCACCTTGATGCGGTCGCACTGCGAAAACGCGGGATCGATGTGGTAGCTGGTGATCCCGTACGTACCCGCCGGCAATCCGCTCAGGGTGACATGGATCAACCCGGAGGAATTCTTGACGACATCCTCGGCCAGATAGGAAAAACCGAGCGCCGGGCCATTGCCGCGGTCGCGCCAGTCGAGTCCGCCTACCGGGGTGCCATCGGGAGCCAGATTATCGATGCTCAGCGTGAAGGCGACACCCGTGTCCGAGACAAGCGGCAGCGCAAAGAGGTCGAGCAGGTTCGTATTGTTCGGCCCGGCCCCGATCACCGTTCCCGTGAGGGCATCGGGCTCGGCCTGCCCATCGGTCGCCCCAATGTCGAGCAGGGCAAACCTCGTGCCTGCCGGGCGGGTCACCGCCGTCACCTGACGGGATTCCGTGCGTCCAGCCGCGGCGGCCGACAGGGTCCATGTGGTCGTGCCAGCAGCATTGAGGGTCACTGAGCCCGTGCCGTCCGGCGCGGTGAGGGCGGCAATGTTCCCGATTCCAGAAATGGTGGCCACGGCATCCGGGCGGATCCGCCAGCTCAGCGTGACCGCTGCCCCGGCGTCGATGAGGGATTGATCGACCGTGAACGAAGCCACCGGCCGGACTTCCACCTTTGCTTCGCGCGTGGCCGTCTGTCCGGCGGTTACCGTCAGCGTGTAGGTTGTATCCACGGCGGGCGAAACCGTGGCCGTGCCGACGCCATTGGCGGTGGCCGGAAGGATGTTGCCAATGCCTGGACTGATCGATGCGGCCGTGGCTCCGGTATTGATGATCCATGAAAGCGTGGCGCTTTCGCCGGGAGAAATCAGCTGGGGTCCGGCGGCAAATGAAGTGATCGGTTCCCCGACCACGGGGGCGGGAGCCGCGATCAGGCAGATATTGTTGTGACCGGTCACGCCGTTGTTCCGGACGGTCACGGACGAAGCCGCAGCAGGCAGCTTGTAGACCGAATAGAAATTATTGCGTGTGCCGTCGTTGGCTTCATCGATCGCCGTGAAATCGCCCTGACCATTCGGGGAAATGCCGGTATTCACCCGTTCCCAGCCGCCGTCGAGGACCCACTGGAGAACCCCGCCAAGGACCGGGTCGGTCGTGATCGTCTTGTTGCCCGCGCCCACGGGTCCGTTGATGCGGTTGTCAACGAGCAGGTAGAAAATGGTGGGGCTGTCGCAGGTGACCACCGCGCTGTAGCCGGCATTCTCCCGCGCATCGTTGGCGAAGCGCACGTAGGGCTGACCGAGCAGGTACGGAGGCAGCGCCACGGGATTGACACCGTTCACATTGAGCACACCCGCGGCATCAAAGGCAGGACCACGGTGGGTGTGCACCCGGTCGGCAAGAGCCGGAACCCCTTCCGCAAAGCCTGCCGCAATGATGGCCCGAGCGTCAGCGGCCAGACCCGTTTCGACAACACTGACAATGCCCGCGCTGACCGGGCCAGTCAGCAGAACCAGAGAAACAAAGGCACGGAGAAGCGATTTCATATCCGAGGGGGGTGAAACATGAATTTCGCTGCGGTTGTAGCGGAACCGCCCGCCAGCGTCAATTCTACTGACCTCCCTTGCGGGTCCATTGACTGCCGTGCGAGAATCATGCGACCCGCGCCTGCTTTCTTCACATGAATCCGAGAATCCCTTCAGGCCTGCGGCCGCTTGTGCTTCTGCTGCTGCTGGCGTGGTGCCCGGCGCTGCCGGCGCAGACGCTGCTCGTGCAGGATGATGTCGTCACCCGCGACACCATCTCGGCCACGACCATCACACTGGCGGGTCGCGGCGAACTGCTGGTGACGGGAAGCGGCGATCCTCTGCCCGGATGCACGGTGCATTTCAATTCGCCGGATGCATGGCTGCGCCTGCCGGCAGTCCTGCCATCGGCTGTGCAGAGCACATTGCTGAGCCGCTTCCGTGTCAGCGGGGCCAACGCGGTGCCCGGGACGAATCTGCGGATTGTGCAGCACACGCAAGGGGCCGTAGTGATGGCGCACGGCGACGATTTCCCGGCCTTCGAGGCCTTTGACGCTCGCTACTTTGCGGGCAGCCGCAAACCGCTCTATCCCTACGCGGAATACAATGGCACTTCGCTCGGCCGCATGGACGCCGCCATCCAGTCGTTCCGGCTCCGCCGCGGCTATATGGCGACGGTGGCGACCGCAGAGAATGGCATGGGCACCAGCCGGGTCTACATCGCTCAGGATGGCGACCTCGAAGTCGGACGCCTGCCCGATTCCCTCGAAAATGCCATCCGCTTCGTGCGCATCTTCCCATGGCGCTGGGTCAGCAAAAAGGGATTCGCCGGCAACATCGGTGGCAACCTCCGCCCCGCATGGTGGTACAATTGGAACCTCGACCAGAATTCATCCCTCAACCGCGAGTACGTCGCCATCCGCCAAACCCGTTGGTGGCCCGGCCTCAACCAGAACTGGAAAACCCGCGGCATCAATCACCTGCTCGGCTACAACGAACCCGACCACCCGGACCAGGCGAATCTTTCCGTGAGCGAAGCGATTGCAGGCTGGCCCGACCTCCTTGGCACCGGCCTGCGCGTGGGTGCCCCGGCCATCACGGATGGCGGCAAGGCATGGCTCACCGATTTCATGTCGCGCGCCAATACAGCCGGCCTGCGGGTCGATTTCGTGCCCGTGCATTACTACCGCAGCTACTGGACGGCTGCAGACCCTGACGGAGCGACCACCCAGTTCTACAATTTCCTGAAGGACATCTACGATACCGTGAAGCGCCCGCTCTGGATCACGGAATTCAATAACGGCGCGAACTGGACGAGCGGACCGGATCCCACCTATGCGCAGCAGGCCGCTACCGTCGGCAAAATGATCGAAATGCTCGACAGCACGCCATTTGTGGAACGCTACGCGATCTACAACTGGGTCGAAGACGTGCGCCGGGTGGTCTGGGATGACGGCTGGCCTACCGCAGCAGGCGAAGTCTACCGCGACAAGGCGTCGCCCCTTTCGTACCGTCAGGAAATGGCGGATGCCGGGACGGGGAATTCCGCGCGCTACGATTTCGATGGCGACGCCCACGATTCATGGGGTCACGGTCAGGACGCCCTGATGGCCGGCGCTCCCACCTTCACCAGCGGACGCTCGGGTCAGGCCATCCTGCTTGATGGCGACGACTACCTGCAGCTCTCGCCGCGCATTGCCGATACCACCAATTTCACCTTCGCGGCATGGGTCCTCTGGAATGGCGGCGGCAACTGGCAGCGCATCTTCGACTTCGGAGCCGATACCTCGAATTACCTCGCCCTGACCCCCAAGGCAGGATCAGCCGGCGGCCTCCGCTTCCTCATGCGCAACGGAGGGTCGGAACAGCAGCTCAATGCCCCCGCACTCGCCAGCGGAACGTGGACGCACATCGCCGTCACCATCAATGGCGACACCGGCAAGCTCTTCGTGAATGGCCTGCCCGTGAACACCAACACGACCATGACCATCAACCCGGTCGATGTCGGCACCCGCTTCAATTTCCTCGGCCGCAGCCAGTTTTCCGCAGACCCTCTCTTCAATGGCCGACTCGATGACGTGCGCATCGTCAGTTCCGCCCTCAGCGATGCCCAGGTGAAGGCCATCGTAGACACGGCCCCCCCGCGCTTCACCACCACGAATCTCAGCAAGCCCACTGCGCTGCGAGGTCAGCCGTACGCAGGATCGGTCGCAGGCGACGCCAGCGGCGGAGCCGGAACGCGCACCTTCAGCAAAATGAGCGGTCCAGCATGGCTCACGGTCAGCCCGGATGGATCGCTCTCGGGTGTTCCCACGAGCGGCGATGCCCAGCTCTGCCGCGCCTCGCTCCGCGTCACCGATGCCAATGGAGCGATCCATGCCGCCTTCCTGAACATTCCGGTCGAGGATCCCCCGGGTTCGTCGCTCCGGTATGGCTTCGATGGCCATGCCCGGGCATCCGCGGGAACCGCCGACGCCACCGCCACTGGGAATCCGTCGTACACCGCCGGACGATCCGGCCAGGCCATCAATCTCGATGGAACCGACGACCATCTGCGCGTTCCCGCAGGCCCGGCCTCGCTGGCCACCTGCACGATCGCCACATGGATCCAATGGGACGGGGGCGGCAACTGGCAGCGCATCTTCGACTTCGGCAATGGGGGCGACGAAGGCCTTTTCCTGACGCCCAAATCGGCAGCGGGCACGCTGCAGTTCACGATCCGCAATCGCGAGGATGCCTGCACCCTTGAAGCTACCGCACCACCGGTCGGCGCATGGATGCACCTCGCCGTCACCATCGGCAACGGATCGGCTTCCCTCTTCGTCAATGGCAGCCGCGCCGCCACCGCAGGCACCACGCTTACCCCCCTCGCCATCGACCCGGCCATCTGCTTCCTCGGCCGCAGCCAGTTCTCCGCCGATCCCTTCTTCGATGGCCGCATCGACGAATTCTGCATCTACCCGGAAATCCTCACGCAATCCGCCATCACCGCGCTCCGCGCAGGCTTGCCTCCGCGCTTCACAACGGATGGCTCTCTCACACGGCCCGACGCCGTGCCCGGCCAGCCGTACAATCATTCGCTCGCCCTGAGCGCTGCGGACCCGACGGCAGGCACCGTCTTCTCCTTCGCCAAGGTCAGTGGCCCGGCATGGCTCACGGTCGACCCCGATGGCCGCATCTCGGGCCTGCCCTCGGCGGCCGACGCAGGCACCAATGTCTTCCGGGTCCGTGTCACGGATCCCTCCCTGTATTCCGCCGACGCCGAACTCCGCATCGTGGTCACACCAACGCCCGACCTCGTGGCGCATTACCAATTCGATGGGTCGTTCGCCACCGCTGCGGGCAATGCCCCGGCAGGCACCGCCAGCGGCAGCCCAGTCTTCACCGCCGGACTCTTCGATCGCGCCCTCGCCTTCGATGGCACCAATGACCGCGTCGCCCTCAGTCCAAATGCCGCCGCCGGGCTCGGCGACGCCACCTTCACCGTCCGCCTCCGCTGGCATGGCGGGGCCGACTGGCAAAGGATCTTCGACTTCGGTTCCGGCGAAAACGACTACCTCATGCTCTCGCCTTCCGCGGACACCGGCACACCACAGTTCGCCATCCGCTCAGCCGCAGGCACCGTGCAGCGGCTCTCGTCACCCATCGCCCTCCCGGAAAACGAATGGTCCCACCTCGCCATCACGCTCTCCGGCAACACGGGCACACTCTACCTCAATGGATCGCCAGTGGCCACAGGCACCATCAGCATCGACCCGGCCGCCATCCCGCAGACCCTCTGCTGGCTGGGCGATTCCCAGGCGACCGGAAACCGCTTCCTCCATGGCACGGTGGACGATTTCCGCATCTACCGCCGCGCCCTACCTGCCACGGAAATCGCCGCCCTGGCCCGACCCCTACCGGCGGCCGCCGTCGCCCTCGATTACCCTGGCTGGACGACCGGATTCGCCTTCCCGGCCGGACGGAATGGACCGGCGGACGACCCGGACGGCGACGGAGCCGCCAATGTCTTTGAATTCCTTGCCGCCACTCACCCGCTCGCCGCCGCTTCGCAGCCCCCGCTCACCGCAAGCCTGGCAACGGGAACGGACCTCGGCCTCAGCGGTCCCGCCGCAGCAGGTCTGTACCTGACACTGTCGGCCACGGTGCGGCGCGACCGCCCGGGACTGACGCTCTCCGCCGAAGGATCGGACCCAGCAGGACAATTCTCCCCGGACCATGCCGCGGCGCTGCCCGCCGCCCCGGCCGGAGGATCCATGGAATTACTCCGCTGGCATCACCGCCTCCCCACCAATCAGGCTCCCCGCGGCAGCCTCCGCCTCCGCGCTTCCCTGCCCTGAACCGCCCGCGCTTTCCACCTTGCCCGCGCCGGGTTCGGGATTATCCAATCGACCCGCGTCCGCCAACCGGTCCGCACTTCCCTTTCCCATGAGTTCCCGCATCGACGACACCTTCGCCCGCCTCCGCCAGTCCGGCTCGAAAGCCTTCGTGGCCTACATCTGCGCAGGCGACCCCGACCTCGACACCACTGTCGAAATCGTCCGCACGCTCGAATCGAGCGGCGTCGACATCATCGAACTCGGTCTCCCCTTCTCGGATCCGCTCGCCGACGGCATCGTCAATCAGATGGCCGCCGGACGCGCCATCGCATCGGGCACCACCACCGCCGGTGTCCTCGAACTCATCCGGAAAATCCGCGGGTTCTCCCAGATCCCCATCGTCCTCTTTACCTACCTCAATCCGGTGTACGCCTACGGATTCGACCGCTTCCACACGGATGCCGCCGCCGCTGGAGCCGATGGCATTCTCCTGCTCGACCTGCCGCCCGACGAAGCCGCACTCAATGAGGAACTCTCGGCCGCGGGATCATCGCTCCAGCGCATCCGCCTGATTGCTCCCACCACGCCGCCCGACCGCATGCAGCAGATCGCGGCTTCCAGCGATGGCTTCATCTACTACATCAGCCGCGAAGGAGTCACGGGTGCCCAGACCACGCTCGCGGATAACATTGCTTCGCAGGTCACCGCCATCAAGGCCGGGGGCTCAGCCACACCAGTCTGCGTGGGCTTTGGAATCTCGACGCCGGATCAGTCGCGCGCGGTCGCGGCCAGCGCGGACGGCGTGGTGGTCGGCAGTGCCATTGTCCGGGTGATTGCCGAACACGGCAAAACTGCGGACCTGCACCGTCACCTGCACGATTTCGTGGCTCCGCTCGTTCAGGCGGCCAAGGATTCCCCATCACACAGCTGAGTTCCCATGAACTCTCCGCAGGAACGCCCGACCATCGTCCGTCACAAGGTCAACGCGCTCCTGCTGCTCCTTGCAGCGGTCACCTACATGGACCGCGTCTGCATTGCGCAGATGGCAGCTCCCATCCGGGCGGACCTCGGCCTCGACGACCGCGGCATGGGCCTCGTCTTCAGTGCCTTCAGCATTGCCTACGCACTCTTCGAAGTTCCCAGCGGCTGGCTCATCGACCGCTTTGGCCCCCGCTGGATGCTGGCGCGCATCGTCCTCTGGTGGTCGCTTCTCACCGCTGCCACAGGCCTTGCCACCGGGCTCGTTTCACTTCTCGTCATCCGCTTCCTCTTCGGAATCGGAGAAGCCGGAGCCTTTCCAGGGGTCGCCCGCGTCTTCGACCGCTGGATGCCCAACATGGCCCACGGACGGGGCTTCGGCATCGTCCTCCTCGCAGGCACATGGGCCGGTTTCCTCACGCAGCCACTCGTCTCTGCCCTCATGCACCATTTCTCATGGCGCTGGGTCTTCGCTCTCTGCGCCCTCCCGGGCATCGCATGGGCCACGGTCTGGTTCCTCTGGTTCCGCAACGATCCAGCCGACCACCGTGGGGTCAATGAAGCCGAAAAACGGCTCCTCGCTCACGGGCGGGAACCAGCAGCGCATCCGGACATCCCATGGCGGAAACTCATCGGTTCCTCCAATGTCTGGTGGCTCTGGCTCATGTATTTCGGCATCATCTACGGATGGTACTTCTACCTGCAGTGGCTCCGCCAGTTCGTCGACGCCGCCCAGATCGGCACAGGTGAACAACGCGCATGGCTCTCGGGCCTGCCCATGCTCGGCCTCGGTGCCGGCGTCTTCTGCGGCGGTATCCTCACCGATTTCCTCGTCCCTCGCATGGGCCTCCGCCGCGGCCGCCGTCTCCCGGGACTCTGCGGTCTCCCGGCAGCCGCCGCCTTCCTCCTCCTTGCATGGCAGAACGGAGCAAACCCCGCCGCAGTCTGGTGCATGACGGCCGCCGCGTTCTGCTCGGCCCTCGGCGTCGCTCCCGGCTGGGCGGTCTGCCTCGACATCGGACGCGAATACGCGGGCACCGTGAGCGGTTCCATGAACATGTTCGGAAATCTGGGCGGTGCCCTCATTCCCATCGTCACCGGATACAGCCGCGCCGGCACGGGATCATGGACCCCAGCCCTCCTTTCGATGGCGTTCTGCTACCTCCTCGCCGCCCTCGCATGGGCCTTCATCGACCCCACACGACGCATCATCGGCAGCGGAAATTCTCCGAATTCGCTGGGCTCGACCGACGATTCCTGACAGGCTCGCTCCATGAACTGGCGCTGGTTCCTGCTCACTGCTGCGGCTTTCGTCCTGCTCACCGCAGACGTCCCGGCAGCCCCGCCACCCATTCAATCCCACGAAGCGGACGGCACACTCGAATTCGTGCCCACCGGCCGCTCACGCTCGGCTCCCCGTGCCACGGGAACGTCCACGGCCGTTGAAGTGCGCTGCCTCCGCCCGGATGGCCGGACCGTCGTCCGGGAACTGCGCGGCCGCTTCCTCGTCAAGTCGACGCAGCGGCCGGATCCTTCGCTCGCAGCCGCCGCCGGACTTGTGCACGAACTATCGCTCCCGGATGGCTGGCACGTCTACCGGACCGCTCAGCCGGATGGTGCCGCCGCTGCCATCGGCCCTGCCGCCACATGGAAAGGAGTCACGGCCACCGCCCTGCTGACGTCGCGCCGTCGCTTCCACCGATTTGTTCCCAACGACCCGCTCTTCGCTTCGCAGTGGCACCTCAGCAGCAGCAGCATCTCGATCAACCCCGGTGCCGCATGGGATGCAACGCTCGGCACCGGTATCCGCATCGGCATCGTCGACGACGGCCTCCAGACGACCCATCCGGACCTTGCCCCGAATACGGATACCGCTCTCGACCACGACTGGAACGACGCCACGCCGGATTCCCCGGAACCAAATACAGTCTTCGATTTCCATGGAACCGCCTGCGCCGGACTGGCTGCCGCCCGCGGCAATAATGGCATCGGCATCACGGGTTCCGCGCCGGCCGCCACCCTCGTCGGTCTCCGCCTCATCGCCGACACCGTCGACGACGCCGATGAAGCCTCGGCCCTCACATGGCGGAATCAGGACATCGCCATCTACAGCAATTCATGGGGACCACGCGATGACGCCCAGACACTCGAAGGTCCCGGCCCAGCCACCCTCGCCGCCATGCGCAGCGGTACCACGAACGGTCGCGGCGGACTCGGCTCGGTCTTTGTCTGGGCAGCCGGCAATGGCGGCAGCGCCGGCGACGATTCCAACAAGGATGGCTACGCGAATTCCATTCATGTCATCGCAGTCGGGGCCGCCACCAGCAACCGGACCGCCGCAGGCTATTCCGAAAACGGCAGCAATGTCGCCCTCTGCGCACCGTCAGATGGCGGACTCGGCATCACCACGACCGATCTCACCGGCTCATCCGGATACAACAATGCCGACCCCGGGGCCTCGGAACCCGCAGACCTCAATTACACCGGCAGCTTCGGCGGAACTTCAGCCGCCACTCCCATCGTCGCAGGCGTCGCCGCCCTCGTGCTGTCCACCAATCCCTCTCTTTCGTGGCGCGACGTCAAAGCCGTCCTCATGAAGTCAGCCACCCCCATCGAATCGGCGGGAACATGGACGGCCAATAGCGCAGGCCTCCGCTTCCATGAGAAACTTGGAGCCGGCCTCGTCAATGCCTCGGCCGCCGTCACCCTCGCAAGGACATGGCAACCCCTGCCCCCCATGCGCTCGGAATCGATCGAACGCACCAGCCTCGGCCTCCCCATCCCCGACAACAGCAGCGCCGGAGCAATCGTCACGTTCTCCCGCACCGGACCGCCTCTCGCCCTCGAACACGTCCAACTCACCCTGACGGCCACTCACCCGAACCGCGGCGAACTGGAAGTCATCCTCACATCTCCCTCGGGCATGGTCAGCCGCCTCATGTCGACCCACGCAGACACCGGAGCCAATTACCCGTCATGGACGTTCTCGTCGGTCCGGCACTGGGGCGAGGAAGCCAATGGCACATGGACACTCCGGGTCGCCGACCGCTCGACGCTTTCCTCGACGGTCGGTTCACTGCAATCAGCCACACTCACGATCCATGGCTCGCTGCGCAATCAACCGCCTGCCATCACCGCCGCTTCCCTCCCGACCCCGGATGCCGCCGGACATTCCTACCACGACCAACCCATCACAATCACAGGCATTGTCACCAGCGACGCCGAAAACGATGCGGTCACCACCGCCATCCAATGGCAGGAATCCTCGGACGGTTTGTCATGGCTCAATCTTCCGGCCGCCACGTCGGCAACCCTGCCGTCCGCCTTGCTCACGCCCGGCCGACTCATCCGGGCAAGGCTGACGCCATCGGATGCCACCGCGGAAGGTTCGCCATGGGTCAGCGAGGCCCGCCCGATCAACCGACGCCCTCTCCAGCACGCCATCCGCCTGCAGCCGTATGCCTACCAATCGGCCCTCTGGAATCCGCTGAGCAATTCCGCTTTCTCACGTCCGGCCCTCATCAACGAGATCAGTCAGGGGGCCTCGGGGACGAAGGAATGGGTCGAAATTCTCGTGACCCGCGACACCGATCTCCGCGGCTGGCAGCTCTCGGATCGGCTCAATCTCTACACGACCTTCGCAAACATCCCGCGCTGGTCGCAGGTCCGGGCGGGCACCCTCATCGTCATTCACAACGGGGCCGACCGGGACACGGCGCTGCCCCCGTCGCAGAGCGACCCCGCCACGCTCTCGGTCATCGCGGCCCACAATAACACCGCCCTCTTCGTGCCGGGCAACTGGACAGGCCTGAGCAGCACAAACCCGGAAAACGTGAACCTCGCGGACGCAGCAGGCCAACGGATCGACGGGGTCTCGTTCAATGGAAATACCACATACACTCCGGTCCTCGGATCGCTGCCGGCAAACCGCGCCTTCCGCTTCACTGGTGGATCGGAAACCGAGGCGGAATCGGCTTCGTTCTGGCTCCTCATAGCTTCGGCAGCCGCCTCGCAGGTTTCTCCGGGCCTCCCGAATGGCGGCAGCAATGCCACCATGATCTCAACTCTCCGCTCGCCTCCGTCGTTCTCAGCTGCCGGCCTCCCGGCCGGCCTGACGATTGCGCCGGAATCCGGCCTCGTCTCCGGATCGGTCAGCGCTCCCGCAGGCCGCTACACCGTCACCATCCGCCGCGGCAGCAATCCCGGTTCGCCCAGTCATTCATTTCCACTCGCGGTCACGGACCCGGTCACGGATGAAGGCGACGACGACCGCGACGGACTCTCCAACCTTGTGGAACTCGCCCTCGGACGCGACCCAGCCACACCGGAATCCGGGCCGGGCTTCCTTCGGGCTCCGGACTTCGGTCCGCTCGCCATCACATGGCAATCGCCCGCCGGTGCCCCCAGCCTCGGCATCACCGCAGAAACGTCGGACAACCTCGTGACATGGCTGGCTGGCCCACGGGCCATCAGAATCCTCAGCACCACCATCTCGGGCGACATCCGCACGGTCGTGGCACAGCCCGTCCCTGCAGAGGATTCCGCCCGATCGTTCGTCCGGCTCCGCGCTGCCACGGTGCCCTGACGGCAGACCGCCCAGCCTGGCGGAATCAAACGTCCGCAATTTCCGGCAGCGAGCCGACCGGACATGCTCTGGCCATCCGCGAAAGCGGCATCGCCATGCGTCCGGCTTTTCTTCAGCCTCTGCCGCCATGAACCAACCGCGCCTCCTCCCTCTCATTGCTTTCCTCGCCACCGCAGGTCACCTGCACGCTGCCCGCATCGCATGGGTCAGCGACAACGGAGCGGAAGGATCGGCAGCCACCACAGGCCTTGGGAGCGACGGTGTGGTGCGCGGCGCATGGCACGCGGCCACTTCCCCGGCGACACCCTATGTCGATCAGGGCTTCGTCGACCTTCTCACCGCTGCCGGGCATGTGGTCCAGCGCTTCAATCCTCCATCGGGCAAGCTCTCGATCGATGATGTGCCGCTCCTCAATTCCTACGATCTCGTCATTCTCGGATCTGCCCTGAACAGTGGCCCGTTCAATCTTCTCGCCCAGGGCAGCAAATGGAACACGGACATCCGTGCCCCCATGCTCATCACCAAATCCACCCTCGTCCGTGCCAATCGGCTCGGCCTCCTCCAGGCGGCCACCACGGCCACGGAATACGATTCGGCAGCCGACGACCCCGCACGCACAGCTTCCGGGAAACTCACCTTCCACGTCCCTTCCCACCCGGTCTTCGCAGGAATCCCCACCACGGAAACAGCCAGCGGCCGCGTCATGAACGACTTCTGCGGCATCCGCATCGCCAACCCGCCAAATAACCGCGGGACTTCCGTCCAGTTCTACCAGCTCAGCATCAATGGCGCGGACCAGGGCATCAGCAACATCATCGAACCCGGTGGCGTCAATCTCGCCACACTCGACTTCAATCCGCTCGACCCCGGAGTCAATATTCCGGCAGGACAAACCCCGGCGCTCCATCCCACGGACCGCTATGAAGCGCGCGGCTACGGAATCGCCGAGTGGCCCGCGGGCATCACGGTCCGCACCACCCAGGCCGCCGATATCCTCGCGGGATACCGCATGCTCTTCTCCTGCGGAACCCGCGACGCCAGTGGCTCGGTGACCTCCGCCCCGAATCCGCAGGCGGGAGCCCTCGACCTCACCCCCACCGGACAACAGATGTTCCTCAAGGCAGTTCAGCACGCCATCGCCCAGCCACCCGCCGGACCAAACCGCTGGACCAATCAACCCGCCGCCAATTTCCTCTGGAATCTGTCGAGTCAGAACTGGCTCGCACCAGGCCTCTGGACGGATGGATCGGATGCCATCTTCACGGAAACCGGAGCGGGACCGATCGTGGTCGATGCTCCCGTCACGGCGCGCGACCTCTTCTTCGCCGCTCCGGGGTATTCGCTCTCGTCGACCAATGGCAGTTCGCTCCTTCTCTCGGAACCGGCGGAAGGACGCGACCCCGTGATTTCCTGCCACGCCCCGGCGACCATTGCGCTCGAAATCGCCGGATCGGACGGACTTTCCATCCGTGGTTCCTCGGATCTGACGCTGGCAGGCCTAAATTCCTACTCGGGCGGCACCCGCATCCTCAGCGGCACAGTCACCATGAAGTCGCCCACCACAGGCAATAATGCCGGGCCGTTCGCCATCGATGCCGTCGATGCCATCGAACCAGGAGCCACACTGCGCTACTTCAATGCCCTCGACCCCGCCCTGCCCTACACCACGAACAGTAATCTGCGCAGCCCCAATGGCCAACTGTACCGCTACAGCCGGCTCGTCATGACAGGCGGTACGTTCGACCTCAATGGTGACGACAATCAGAATCAGATGCCGGCTCCCTCCGGCACAGGCATCATCACCAACAATTCGCCACTGGCCCGCGCCGTGCTCAAAATAGGAGCCCCGGCGGGATCGGTAACGACCTTCTCGGGCATCATCCAGAACGGCAACAATGGAAACATGGTGGTCAGCGTGGTCCCCGCCAGCGCCACGGCCCAGAAACAAGGGTACCGCACGGACCTTGATCTCGCCGCCATGGACGCTGCAGCCACGTTTGTGCTCGATAATGCGAACACATACTCCGGATTCACCCGCATCGGCTCGGGCCTCCTCACCTTCACCAACCGCGGCCGCTGGGGCGTCCCCGTGAACACCGGCGATCCCATCACAAGCAGCCCCACCGGCTCCATCATCTGCAATGGCACGCTCAATGACCTCCGGGTCGACTTCAATGGCACCAGCCAGCTCACCGGCGGCCTCAGCGGCAATGGCGGCGTCTTCGCCAATAACCGGGACGACACTCTCTCCATTCTCACCCTGGGAGGTGCCAATCTCAGCAATACCGCATGGCCCACCGGCGGCAGTGGCCAGAACGGCCGAATCGCCGACAATACCAACGGCGGCACCGGACGCGTCGGCCTCACCAAAACCGGCACTGGCACCATCGGCCTCCCCACCGCCCAGCTCACCTACAGCGGCCCCACCCGCATCGAACAGGGCATCCTCGAATTCACCGCCACCGGTGCCCCCAGCCCGAACAGCGCCATCGATATCGCCAACGGTGCCCAGCTCCGCCTCAGCTACTCCGGCAACCGCCCAGTCGCCGGATTCTCCATCAATGGCGTCAGCCAGCCAGCCGGCACCATTGTCAGCGCCACCACCCACCCGCACGCCATCTCCGGCCCGGGCAGCATCGCCATCTCCGGCATCTCCATCGCCGCAGGCAACGGATCAGTCACCATCACATGGGCCGGTGGCGGCACGCTCGAGGAATCGACCGACCTCCAGTCATGGACCGAAGTCCCCGGCGCGGTCAGCCCGCTCACCCGGGCGGCCAGCGAAGCCCGGCGCTACTTCCGCCTCCGTCAGTAAAGTTGGCGGGAACGCAGCAGGACTTCAGAACAATTCGGGACTGCGCAGCGTGATCTCGGTCACCTCGGGCGGGCAGAAGAACCGCAGAGGCAACCCCACGCAGCCAATCCCCCGATTCACGTGCAGTTGCACGGGACCAACCCTGTATGCCCCGGAAAGATACTTCTTGCCCCAGCGCGCCCGCCGGAACTGCATCGGTTCCCGGCCCGGAATGCGGAGCTGCCCGCCATGCGTGTGACCAGACAACTGCAGTGCCGCCACCCCGGCCCCGGCAAGGTCGTCGGCCACATCGGGTTCATGCATGAGTACCACGAGGGCCTGACCCGATGCCCATCCTTCCAGTCCCGACCTCCAACGGGGCCGCTGCACGTACCGCGAATCAAATCCCGCCACCCGCAGTTCCCCGCCGCCGCACCGCAGCACCTTTGTCTCGCCCCGCAGCACGTCCACCCCGGCTTGCCGCAGGGCCCGTTCCACCACGGGCGCATCACTCCAGAAATCATGATTCCCAAGGCAGGCGAAAACCCCCGCTCTCGCCTGCAGACCAGCCAGACGCTCGGCCAGTTCCCCGGCCGGACGCACATGATTGGTCACAAAATCCCCCGTCAGCGCCACCATGTCGGGCCGCAGCGCATTGCATACCTCCACCACCCGGGAGACATCGGCCGGAGTCGTGAACGGCTCAAGATGAATGTCGCTCACCTGCACAATCCGGAACCCATCCAGACCCGCCGCCAACCCGTTCAGAACCACCTCGCGCCGCACCACCGGAATCTCCCTGCGCCGCAGCCCGCGGACTCGCGCCAATTGTTCAGGAACCCTGGATTTTTCAAGAGACATCAGGACAGAAGCGTCGGCCGGATGACTTTCTGTTCAGGAATTCCACCCGCCTACGCGGAAGCCTCGTCTTGCACCGGGCCGGACCCACGCCCCAGTCTGCACCCGCCATGCGCCGCCGCTCTCTGCTGCTTTCCCTTGCCGCCACCGTTGCTCTGTCTGCGTGTTCCCTGACCCCGGGCCGCCCCGCCCTTCCTACCGTCACCCGCACCCAATGCCTCGCCACGGCGGAACGCTATGTCTCGCACCGCTGGCAGCCGACCGCCGCCAATGTCTTCCACGGCACCGATCCCGATGGCATTCGCGTCGATACCCCGGACGCCGCATGGCAACCATCGGGTCAGGTGGCCGGATGGTGGCGTCCCGGCACCGCAAACACCGGCATGCCCTACCAATGGGGAGGCTTCGCCACGCCAGAGGAATTCGACCGCGCCATCGCTGCCGGTCTCGCCGCAGGCGACGTCTACACCACGGAAAAACGCAGGCTGCTCGACGCCGCCGTAAGCCGCCACGCCACGGGCATCGACTGCTCGGGCCTCATTTCCCGCTGCTGGAACCTGCCCCGCTCCTACTCGACCCGGGAATTGCCGTCGCTCTGCGCCCCGCTCGCCTCATGGGACAACCTCCTGCCCGGCGATATCCTCAATGTCCACAACGCCCATGTCATTCTGTTCGCAGGATGGCACGATGCCGACCGCACGCAGCTCGTCGCCATCGAAGCCGGCGTCCCGCCACACTGGCTCGTGGTCCGTCGCATCGTTCCCCGGAACCGACTCGCCAGCCAGGGCTTCGTCCCCTTCCGCTACCGCGGCATGAAACCCTGAACGCCTCCCGCAAGCCGCTCCCGCCGTTTCGCATCCCGTGGATGCTTCGAGAGCCACTCGGCCGACTCGGGAACCGGCCTCGCTTCCTCGTAGGCGGCCCAGAATCGCTCGCCACATCCCTCCGCATAGCCCGCGGCCACACACCACCGTTGCGCTACCGCATCGGCTCGGTACTCCCGTGCCCGCATCCCCGGCCGCCGCAGCAGCAAGTCACTCCCCATCAGAAACCCCGCACCCGACGCCAGCCCCAACCCCGGATCGCCAGATACCGCACTCACCGCCCAGCCAGCCACCGCCCCCCCCAGCAAGCGCAGCACGTCCTGCATCTGCTGCGCCCCGGGATCGCCCAGCGCCACATGCGCCATCTCATGCGCCAAGGCAAAGGCCAGCAACTCATCCGTCTTCGCAAAGGCCAGCAAACCAGTCGTCAGCCGTACCTCCCCGCTCCGGTCAGCCTCCGCCCGCGGCGTCCACCCACGCACCACCACAAACCGCCACCGCCCTTCCTTCCCTGGATACGGAATGATCGACCCCAGCCGCGCCGTCACCCGGGCCAGCCGGTCAGCCCGATCCCGAGGCAGCCGCTCAACCGGCACAATGCCACGGCAACCGCTCAGCAGAAGCACCAGCACCATCATCAGCAGCCTGAAAATTCTCATCGGAAATTGATCGCTTGTGAAATTTTTCACAAATTGCCCTTGCCCGGGTTTTCCCAGACTCCAATAATCGAGGACCCGCCTTCCGAACAGGGTAAACTTCCACCGATTTTGCCTGCTTGAGCCTGCTCGACCTGCTGATTCTCATTCCGATTCTCGCGGCGGTCGTCATGGCGTTCGGGATTCCGCCACGCCTCGCCGCCCTCGCCGCCGCCGCTGCCAACCTTGCAGTCGG
Source organism: Verrucomicrobiota bacterium (assembly GCA_039795165.1). Classification (GTDB taxonomy): domain Bacteria; phylum Verrucomicrobiota; class Verrucomicrobiia; order Verrucomicrobiales; family V1-33; genus V1-33. The sequence goes on from JBDKER010000006.1 coordinate 30,968, forward strand.
TTTCCTGCTGGCCAGCCGGTTCAACCACGCTGACGGCGCGGCCTTCCAGTTCGCTGCGACCCGCCCTCTGCTCGACAACCCAGCCATCGGCTTCAATGTGGGCATCGATGGCATGGGCCTAGTCATGGTGCTGCTCACGGTCATTGTCACTTTCGCGGCGGTCTGGTTCCGCCCGGCTCAGGGAGGAGATGACGCCCTGCACTACGCTTCGATTCTCCTGATGGCGGCGGGTGCCGCCGGTGCCTTCGTCAGCACAGACCTTCTTTTCTTCTACGCGTTCCACGAACTGGCGCTCATTCCCACCTTTCTCATGATCGGGATGCGCGGGAGCGGCAATGCCAAGGAGGCCGCATGGAAAATCACAGTCTACCTCGGCCTCGGCAGTCTCGTTCTGCTCGCGGGCCTCGCATGGCTGGTCATGGCGGCAGGCGGCAGCGCGCCAACCTTCGATCTGACCAAACTCGGCGAGCTGTCGAGGTCGCTCCCGGGCCCGCTGCAGGAAAAGATCTACCTCGTCCTGCTTCTCGGCTTCGGAGTGCTGATTTCGCTCTTCCCCTTCCACTCATGGGCGGCTCCGGCCTACGCTTCGGCCCCGGCTCCAGTGACCATGCTGCACGCTGGTGTCCTCAAGAAGTTCGGTCTCTACGGCCTGCTCCGCGTCGCCATCCCGATGCTCCCGCTCGGCCACAGCGCCCCGTGGATTCAGCACCTCCTCATCATTCTCCTCATCGGGAATATCCTCTTCATCGGACTCGTCACGATCGCTCAGAAGGAACTCGATTCCATGCTCGGGAATTCCTCGGTCATGCACATGGGCTACATCTTCCTCGGACTGGTGAGCGGCACTTCCATGGGCTATGCCGGTGCCATTCTCCTCATGTTCGCCCACGGCATCTCGATCGCCCTCCTCTTCGCCCTCTCGGCTGCCGTCCGCGAGAAAACCGGCACACTCCAGTTCCATCGACTCGGCGGACTCGCCAAATCCGCTCCCTTCCTCGGCCTCGCCTTCGGCATGGGCACTTTCGCTTCGATCGGCCTCCCCGGATTCGCAAACTTCGCCGGGGAAATCAATATCTTCTTCGGCGGCTACGCGAGCCAGCCTGCCGATGGCACGTTCTGGATGCGCACCGCCACCGTCCTCGCGCTCTGGGGCGTCGTGATCAGTGCCGTCTACATGCTGCGGGCTTTCCGCGCGGTCTTCAAAGGCCCTCTCCCGGAGACTCTGCGGCAACCGGTTTCCGACCTCGCGGTCCCGGCCCGGCTCCCGGCCCTTCTTCTCATCGCGGCCCTCCTTGTGACGGGCTTCTTCCCGAATCTCATCCTGCGGTCGGTCAATCCGGTCGTCCAGGCCATCACCGACGCCGCCCAGCGCTGACCTGCCTTTCCCATGCCGGCTTACTATCTGGAAATCGTCATCGTGGTGCTTGGACTCGCCATTCTCATGGCGGAAGCGTTCTCGGGCCCCAAGGCAAAACGGGCGATTGGATACACGGCCCTCGCCGCGGTCCTGCTCGTCTTCGGCCTGCTCACCACGGTCGTCCCCCACTCTGCCAGTTTCGCCCCCGGCCCATGGGCGTTCTACTCGGACGATAAACTCGCTCTCTTCTACAAGGGAATTGCCCTGCTCTGCACGGCCGGTGTCATCATTCTGGGACTCGATTACGGCCCGGTGCTCGAGAAATTCAGTGCCCGTGCCGGCGGCGGACCGGCCACGGGAGAATTCTTCTGCCTCCCCCTCTTCGTCTGCGCCGGCATGATGTGGATGGCTTCCGCCACGGACCTTGCTTCCATCTTCCTGAGCCTCGAACTCACCACCATCGGCCTCTACATCCTCGTCGCCTACATGCGCCGGAATGTCGGATCGCTGGAGGCAGGCGTCAAATACCTGATCCTCGGTGCGCTCTCCACGGGCTTTCTCGTCTACGGTTTTGCATGGCTCTACGGCATCACGGGCAAGGTCTCGCTCAGCGGAATCGCCGCCGCCCTGCCATCGGCTCCAACCGCCCCGGCCCTGTTCTCGTTTGCTCTCATCATGGTGGCCCTCGCCTTCAAGGCGGGTGCGGTTCCCTTCCATCTCTGGGTTCCAGATGTCTACCAGGGAGCACCAACCCCGATCACGGCTTTCCTGTCGGTTGGCTCGAAAGCGGCAGGCTTCGCGGTCGCCGGGCGCCTCCTCGAACCCTTCCTCGCCGCTGAACAACTGCGCGGGACCGTTGCCGCCATCCTCATGGCCATCGCAGCGGCCACCCTTGTCCTCGGAAACCTCGCAGCCATCCCGCAGACGAATTTCAAACGCCTCCTCGGCTACTCGTCGATCGCTCATGCGGGCTTCCTCTTCCTCACGCTCGGGGCCGGAGCCAGCGTGGGCAGCCTGTCCCCGCGGATGATCGTGGCCTACTACCTCGCTGGCTACCTGTGCATGACCCTCACGGCCTTCGCGGTCCTCGTGGTCATCAACCGAACGGATGGATCGGATGACCTGCGCGCCTTCGATGGACTCCGCACGCGTTCTCCCTTCCTCGCCTTCGCCATGACGGTCGCCGCCGCTTCGCTCGCAGGGATTCCGCTCACCGCGGGCTTCACCGGAAAATTCCTCGCCTTCAGCTCGGCCGCCTCGGCCCAGCAATGGTCGCTCCTCGCCATCGCAGTCGCCGGTGCTGCCGCTGGCTTCTATTACTACTTCAAGGTGCTCCGCCACATCTTCTGGAACCGCGCCGCCGACGGTGCTCCCGCCATCACGGTCCCCCTCCTCACCAAGGTCCTCCTGCTCGCCCTCATCGCCGGAACCTTCATCGTCGGTATCTTCTTCCAGCAGGTCGTCAACCTGATCCGCTGATCCGAGGCGATTGGGGAGGGAAGCACAGCGGACTGCACTGCTCGGTTCCTGGAACTTCCGCGGCCTCATCGGGCGTTCTCCCCTTGCCGGACTCCGGCCGCTGCCGTTGCCTCCCCTCCGTGACGAGCCAACCGCACCATCCCGCCGCTGATCCCACCGCGACCGAGGCCACCCTCGCAGCCCACTGGAACCTCATCCCGGATCCGCAGGAACGCCTCGCCCTCGCCACCCAGTCCCTCGCCGGTCCGGGCCTCCGCGACTACCAGAAAACGGACGACGCCCTCGTGCCGGGATGCGTTTCAAGAGTCTGGCTCGCCGCCGCCATGGAAAATAACCGACTCTCCCTCGCATGGGACGCGGAATCAAATCTCGTCCGCGGCCTCGCCGGACTCGTCTGCTCGGTCTATCAGCACGCCAGCCCAGCCGCCGCAGTCGCCCACCAGACCAGCATTCTCCAAACTCTCGGATTCGACCGCCAGCTCTCGCCAACCCGGCTCCATGGCATGACGTCCCTCGCCAATCGCATCCGCCTCCTCGCGGGCCAGCTGATCAATTCCTGATTCCCCCGCGGCCATGTGGTGCGATGCCCATAACCACCTCCACGACCACCGACTCGATCCCTTCCGCCCGGAACTGATGCGCCAATTGCCTCTCGCGGGCATCACCGCCGCGGTCGTCAATGGCACGGAACCAGCCGATTGGCCAGCCGTCGCGGCCCTCTGCGAGGCCCATTCATGGCTGCTTCCATCCTTCGGACTGCACCCATGGCGGGTCCCGCAGCGTCCGGATTCATGGCTCACCACACTCGACGCCCTTCTTCAGCGCTTCCCGCAGGCCGCCGTCGGTGAAATCGGTCTCGACGCATGGATCGAGGGCCACGACCTCGCAGACCAGGCCACCGTCCTCGCCGCCCAGCTGGAACTCGCCACGGCCCATCAGCGACCCGCCACCATCCACTGCGTCCGCGCATGGGAACCTCTCCGCCAGTTCGTCCGTTCCCACCCCATGCCGCCCCGCGGCTTCCTCCTCCATGCCTTCTCGGGCCCGGCCTCGCTCATCCCGTTCTTCGTGGAGCACGGTGCCTTCTTCTCGTTCTCTCCTTACTTCCTCCACCCCAGAAAAGCGAAGTCGCGCGAAGCCTTCCAGCTGATCCCGCACGACCGTATCCTCCTCGAAACGGATGCCCCGGACCTCGCCCCTCCCCCGGAAGCAGGCCCATGGACCTTCCCCAACGGTGCCCATAACCCACTGTCGCTCCCAGCCACCGCCCACACGCTCGCCCACGACCTCGCCATGCCCACCAGCGAACTGGCGGCCCTCACCACCTCCAATTTTCACCGTCTCTTCGGCCCGCCCCGGACACGGGATTCCCCACGATCGGAATTGACCTGAACCCCCGCCCCGGACCATATTCCCATCGGTCGGCCCAACCGCACCAACCCATGAGATTTCTCCTCCCTGCCTGCCTCGCAGCTCTGGTGCTCATGACCCCCGGTCTCCTGCGGGCGCAGCAGGCCACCACATGGAAGAATCAAGAGGGACGCGCCATCACGGCATCGTTCGACCGCCTCAGCGGCCCCACCGTGCACCTCCGGCTCGCCAGCGGACGCGCCAGCCAGATCCCGCTCGCCAGCCTCGACTGGCCCAGCGCCCGCAAGGCCATCGCCCTCCACTGGTCCCCGAAATCCGTCGCAGATGTCCGCCTCGCCATCCCGGACCGCATCACGGTCGCGGAAACTTCGGCCCGCCTCCGCCCCGTCCCGCCGGCGGACCAGCCCCCGGCCCCATGGTCGCGCCACCGCAGCAAGGCCTTCGAATTCGACTGCGAAAAACCACCGGACCCTCGCTCGCTCCTCGAAACCGCCCGGGTCTTCGAAGCGACCCGCGAATTGCTCCACCGTCTCCCATGGCGCATCGATGCCCAGCCTCTCCGTGGATCGCACTTCCGCGCCCGCATCTTCTCGGACCTCGCTTCCTACGAAGCCGCCGGTGCTCCCCGCGGCACGCTCGGCCTCTTCCGCAGCGACACGGGCGAAATCTACCTCTCCTCGGAAGGTGCCACGGGCTCAGCCGATACCCTCCAGCACGAAATCACCCACCAGATGATGCAGCGGTTGCTTCCAGTCATCCCATGGTGGATCGCGGAAGGCACTGCAGAACTCGTCGCCATGATGCGCTACCAGAATGGCAGCTACGATTGCCGCCGCATCTCCCGCCGCGAAGTCGTCCCACAACTGCGCGCCCGTGCTCCGTTCTGCTCGGACGCCGCCTTCCTCGCCGCCCTCGAACACCGCAGCGAATCGACCGCGGAAATCGAATTCCAGCGCATCGCTTCCCTCGGAGCCGCCGCCACCGCGGAACTCACCGCGGAAACCGATGCCCTCCGCGCCTTGCTCGAACCCCTTCAGCAGAAAGCAGACGCCCTCGCCGCCCTCTTCGCCCTCCCCCACGGCCAATCCGCTCCCGCCCCGGACCTCACCCCAGATCTACCAGCCCGGCGTTCCACCCCGGCAAAACACTTCACCAATCCGCACAGGGAATTCACCCAGCGCATCATCCAGCCAGGCACGCTCGGTTCCCCGGACCTCGTTCCACTCTACGCCACTTCCGCCCTCATGGTCTGGCACCTCAATACGACCACGCCGGATAAAGGCGAAGGCCTCGCCCGCTACTTCTGGGCCGTCCAGCAACTCCGCGCGGAAATCGACGAAGCCCTCCGACGCCAGCAATCGGACCACCAGACGTTCGTCACCGAACTCAAGGCGGCCAGCCTCGCCGTCACCAAGGCCAAACTCTCCGCGGCGCGGATCGTCAGCCGCTACGAAAACTACTTCCGCGCGGCGTGCCAGTACGCGAACCAATGCGGCGGCATCTCTCTGCAACCGTACGCCCACCCCGTCTTCCAGCACCTCCCGAACCCGAAAATCCTCATCCCGAAACCTCCCAGTCCCGCGGAATTCGGCCTCCCCAGCATCCCGCAGCCCCCCGCCCCGCTCCTCCCTGCCGCCGAAATCACCAGACGCCGCACGGATCTGCTCAACACCCTCCTCGGCACCACCAAACCACTCGACTTCGTCGCCACGGTCAAGGATTCCCTCCTCAGCCTCGGCATCTCCCCGGGCCAGCGCTGAAGAGCACCCCCGCAAGGCACTTTGCCGGTTGCATTCAAACGCCTCCAATCGTCCGATCCCACCAGCCACCATGCTCGACCAGCCATCCGCCCTGCTCATCAAGTTCCCCGGTACCAACTGCGACGCCGAAACCGCCCGCGCCCTCGAAACCGCAGGCTTTTCCCCGTCCATCGTGCCCATCACCCAGGTCACCCGCGACCACCTCAAGGCAGCCCAGCTCACCGTCCTCAGCGGCGGTTTTTCCTACGGCGATTACATCATGGCAGGCCGCATCGCCCAGCTCGTCACGGAACGCCGCCTCGGCAATGCCATCGAATCGTTCATCAGCTCAGGTGGCTACGTCCTCGGCATCTGCAACGGCTTCCAGATCCTCACCAAAATCGGCGTCCTCCCAACCGGTTCCCTCATCGATAATGCCAGCGGACGATTCCAATGCCGCTGGGTCAAACTCAAAGTCACCGCCCCGGACAATCCGTTCCTCTCGGAAGTCGCCCCGGACCTCGAACTCCCCATCGCCCACGCCGAAGGACGCTTCGTCGCCCCGGAAGGCAAAGCCGAAGAATACCTCGCCAAGGGCCTCGTCACTCTCCAGTACGCCGACGATGTGAATGGTTCCTCCCTCCGCATCGCCGGGCTCCAGGACGAATCCGGCCGCGTCTTCGGCCTCATGCCCCACCCGGAACGCTTCCTCTTCCGCTCGCACCACTACGACCCCGATTGGTCCAATGGCACGCAATACGGCGAAGGCTATTCGTTCTTCCGCGGCATCTGGCGCGAAATCACCGGCGGCCGCCGCCTCATCGCCTGATCCAAAGATCCTCTTCTCACTCACTCTTCCTCTCTCGCTTTTCTCCCTGATCTCATGCCCGCGCGGAAACTCACCTACAAGGAATCCGGAGTCGATACCAAAACCGCCGCCGCCCTCGTCGGCGACATCGGTACGCTCCGTTCATCCACGGAAAAAAAACGCAAGCTCTACGGTGCCTTCGGCCTCTTCGCCGCCGCCTACGACCTCAGCAGCTACAAGGAACCAGTCATTGTCACAGGATGCGACGGCGTCGGCACGAAACTGGAACTCCTCCTCCAGCACGATCTCCTCGAGACAGCCGGCAAGGACCTCGTGGCCATGAATGTCAATGACGTCCTCACCACCGGCGGCGATCCCATCCTCTTCCTCGATTACCTCGGCATCCCGAAAATCGATAAACGCCAGATCTCGCGCCTCATCGCAGGCATGACCGAATGGCTCTCGGCCTGCGACTGCATCCTCGCCGGCGGAGAAACCGCGGAAATGCCAGGCATCGTCCCGGAAGGCGTCGTCGAAATGAGCGGCTTCGCCATCGGTGTCGTGGAAAAGCCGAAGCTCATCCAACCGGAACGCGTGGCCCCGGGCGATGCCGTCATCGGCTTCCCCAGCGATGGATTCCATGCCAATGGCTGGAGCCTCGTGCGCCGCGTCCTCCGCGAGAATCCGAAGAAATTCACGAAGAAGGAAATCGTCGCCATGCTGGCACCCACGCGGCTCTACCATCAGGAAGTCCGCGCCCTCCGCAAGTCCCGGGCCGATATCCGCGCCATGGCCCACATCACGGGCGGTGGCCTCACGGAAAACCTCGAACGCTTCCTCGGTTCGAAGGGTGCCGACCTCACGATCCCAGCATGGAAGCTCGGTGCCATCCCGCGCGTGCTCGGATTCTGCGAACCCGCGGACCAGATCAATACCTTCAACATGGGCTGGGGCTGGGTCGTCATCGTCCCCCAGAAACATAAGGCCAAAGCCCTCGCCGCCGGACCCGGTGCCCGCGAACTCGGCGTCATCACGGATTCCCAAGGCGTCCACGTGACCATCGCCAACTGAGCGCCGACCCGTCTTTCCATCACAACCCGACCGCTCCCATCACCATGATCGTCGCCCCCAAAATCCGTGGCTTCATCTGCACCACTGCCCACCCGGATGGCTGCGCGGCTCACGTCGCGGAACAGATTGCCGTGGTCCGTCAGCGCGGCCCCATCAGCAATGGCCCGCGCCGCGTCCTCGTGATCGGTTCCTCCACGGGCTACGGACTCGCCTCGCGCATCGCCACGGCCTTCGGATCCAATGCCGCCACCATCGGCGTATTCTTCGAGAAACCGGGTGAACCCGACCGCTGCGGCACGGCAGGATGGTACAATTCCGCTGCCTTCGAGGAAGAAGCCCGCAAGGCTGGTCTCTACGCCCGCTCGTTCAATGGCGATGCCTTCTCGGACGCCATGAAACAGCAGGTCATCGACGCGATCCGCGCGGACCTCGGCACGGTCGACTGCATCATCTACAGCCTCGCATCCCCCCGCCGCACGCACCCGAAATCAGGCGAGGTCTACAAGTCGGTCCTCAAACCAGTCGGTGCCCCATTCACAAGCAAGAATCTCAACACGGGCACAGGAGCGGTCCACGACATCACCATCGAAGCAGCCGAAGGCGATGACATCGACCAGACGATCGCCGTGATGGGGGGCGAGGACTGGGAAATGTGGATCGATGCCCTGCTCGCAGCCGGAGTGGTCGCCGACGGAGCCACCACCGTCGCTTATTCCTACATCGGCCCGGCAGAAACATGGCCCATCTACAAGAATGGCACCATCGGCCGCGCCAAGGAGGACCTCGAACGCGTGCAGCGCGCCCTCGATGCCAAACTGGCCCCGCGCGGCGGCAAGGCATGGGTCTCGGTCAACAAGGCGCTCGTCACTCAGGCCAGCTCGGCGATCCCCGTCGTGCCTCTCTACATTTCTCTCCTCTACAAGGTCATGAAGGAGAATGGCACCCACGAGGATTGCATCGAACAGATGGACCGCCTCTTCCGCGAGCGGATCGCTCCCCACACGCCGCAGCCGGACGATGCGGGCCGCATCCGCATCGATGACTGGGAAATGAACCCAGCCGTGCAGTCGCTTGTCGCAGACCGCTGGAAACAAGTCACCACGGAAAATCTCACGGAACTCTCGGACTTCGCGGGATACCAGAGCAGCTTCCTGCGCCTCTTCGGCTTCGGTCTCGCAGGCATCGATTACTCCGCGGAAACGGATACGGGCCGCCCGGTGCCGTCGCTCGCATAAACCTTTGCCAAGTCCCGGCCATTCCCGGTAACTCCCGGCCATGACGGCTGTGTCGGATTCCCCCACGACCGCCGCGCCAGCCATGCCTTCGTTCAAGGAGGCCCTCGCATGGTGGTTCCGGCTCGGCTGCATCAGTTTCGGCGGACCGGCCGGCCAGATTGCCATCATGCACCGGGAACTCGTGGAACGGCGACGCTGGATTTCGGATGAGCACTTTCTGCACGCTCTGAATTTCTGCATGCTCCTTCCGGGACCGGAAGCGCAGCAACTGGCGACCTACCTTGGCTGGCGGCTGCATGGAGCGCGGGGCGGGATCGCGGCGGGAGCCCTCTTCGTGCTCCCTTCAGCGATTCTGCTTTTCGCGCTGAGTTGGCTCTTCATGGCGGGTCACCGGCTGCCATGGATTGCAGGGGCCTTCCATGGAATCGCTCCCGTGGTCGTGGCTATCATTGCTGCCGCGGCCCTCCGCATCGGCCGCAAGGCGCTCCGCACGCGCACTCTATGGATGATTGCCGCACTCTCGTTCGCTGCGATCCGTTTTTCCCCGATCCCGTTCCCGTTCATCCTCGCAGCAGCCGCAGCCGTCGGCTGGGCCACCAGCCGCTTCCAGCCACCGCCTTCCGGCCCGCACCGTGGAGCGGCGGCCCCGGAGGATAACTCCATCCACCTGCCACCGCCGGCTGCTCCCGGCCTGCGGCGGTCGCTCACCATCCTCTCGGCCTGCCTCGCCCTCTGGCTGATTCCCCTCGCCTTCAGCGCCATCACCCTCGGGCTGGATCATGCCATCACAGCGATGGGCCTCTTCTTCAGCCGGACGGCCCTGCTCACCTTCGGTGGAGCCTACGCAATCCTTCCTTACGTGGCCCAGCAGGCCGTCGACCATCACCAATGGCTGACATCACAGGAAATGATGGCCGGCCTCGCCCTTGCGGAAACCACCCCGGGTCCGCTCATCATGGTTCTCCAGTTCGTGGGCTTCGCGGGAGGATGGCATCATGGCCACCCTCTCTGTCCGCTCGCCGGGGGCGCGGCTGCCGCGGCCCTGACCACATGGTGCACGTTCCTGCCGAGCTTCCTCATGGTTTTCCTCGGGGCCCCGCACATCGAATCATTCCAGGGAAAACCCGCGCTCGCCGCAGCCCTCGCCGCGATCACGGCCTGCGTCACAGGCATCATTCTCAATCTCGCCCTCCACTTTGCGGCGGCCACCCTCATTACTCCGGCGGGATCCCTGAACCTCCCATCGACGGCACTCGCGGTGCTCGCCTTCGTACTCCTCACGAAAACCAGAACGCCCATCCCGGCAGTCGTCGCAGTCGCTGCTGCCCTCGGAGCCGCTCAGGCATTCTTCTTTCCCTGATCCCTGGAGCGGACAGTGCACCACGGGCGCAGCAAGGCTCCGCACTTGCCCGATTTCTGCCACGAACCCCTCACAGGCGCGGCGTCCCGGCCACGAGGTCGGCCATCTTCGGAATGAGCGCCCGGGGATGGAAATTCTCCTGCGCATATCGGGCGTTTTCCGCGCCCACACGGTCGGCTGATTCCCATCCGGCGTCTGCAAAGGCCCGCAGTGCCGCCACCACGCCCGACGGATCCCCATGCCGCACTCCATAGTTGCCCGGACAACGGTCGAGCAATTCACTGACATGACTCGGCTCGGGCCCGATGTACAGAAACGGCCGTCCCACATACATCGCACCGTACACCTTGTTGGGATGCGTGTAGCCCACCTGGCCGTCGCCCATCACCACCACATGCAGATCGGCGGCCGCAAGGGATTCGTGAATCCGTTCTCGTGGCTGAAACGGAAGCTGCACCACATTCTCCAGCCCATGCCGATCCCTGAAGACACGCACATCTTTCGTGCGCACGCCTCCCCCGATGAAAACAAAAAGGAATCTCGGATCGTCCCGCAGCCTCAGAATCGCTTCCAATAGGGTGTCGAGCGGATGCACCACCGCATGATTCCCGGAATACATGACCACGATGCGATCCCCGAACCCCTGCGCCAGCCGGAAGGGATTCGCCAGCCGCTCGCCCCGCCACGGCTCAGTCATGACTGGCCAAACCGGCAGCACTGCGACGGCTCCCGGACGCGCCCCGCGCGAACTCATGTGTCCAGCCATGAAGCGGTCGAGGGCCACAATGCGGTCGGACCTCCGGAAGATCGCATTCGCCAGTCCCTCGAGCACACGCGCAGGCACGGAACCTTTCCGGATCATGCCGGCCTCGATGGCCAGTTCCGGCTGCAGATCCATACCCCAATGACAAAACCGCCAGCCTTTCCAGCGCGCCACGAGCGAACCGACCCACGAAATGAGCGGTGGCGATGTCATCCCGAGCATCACATCGGCCGCATCGCGCGGCATCCACGTCACCCGCCATGCCATCGCGAGATTGCAGCTCGCAAAATCCACGAGCCGACGCCAGACGGACGCTTTACCCAGCCCTGTGCTCCACAGCCGCCGGATGTGCACCCCGGCATGGACTTCCTCCGCCGGATACTGCACAGCTGGATCCTCGTACGATCGCCGCACACACACCACTTCCACCTCATGCCCCCGCGAAGCCAGTTCGGCTCCCAAATCGGCGAGATGCTGCGCCGTCGCCGCCGTGTCCGGCCAGTAAACCTGTGTCAGAATCAGTATCCGCATGACGTTCCCGTTCGGCTCAGTCGCTTGCTTCCCCGTCACAGGCAATCCCCTTCCCTGAAGTCCGCTCGGTCATGGTCATGCAGATGGTGTGGTCGCTCGGGTTGACGAAGGCGGCAGCATGATCTCCCGGAATCCTGTCCGGCACCAGATTTCATGTCCCTTCCCCGCTACCTTTCACCTTCCGCCGAGCCTGCAACCGGAGATGCAATTAGCCTCAGGTTCAGTGACTCCCGGCATCCATGGCAACGATTCGTCTGAGTACATGAACCCTGCGGACATCCATCCCTGCAACAGCTGCGGAGCGTGCTGCGCTCACTTCCGCGTTTCCTTTCACTGGCTGGAAGCCTCCCAGCACGGCCTTCCGACCGACGATCTCATTCCCGTCACCCCTCATCTCGTCTGCCTTCCGGGAACGGCAGCGGCACCGATCCGCTGCGGCTTCCTCGAGGGCTGCATCGGCTCCCGGACTTCCTGCTCGATCTATTCATCCCGACCATCTCCGTGCCGCGAAGTCATGCCCGGCGATGCCCAATGCCTGAAGGCCCGCGCGGCCCACGGGTTGCCCCCGCTCTGAACATCGCCCCGGCGAATCTCAAAGCTGCTCCGGGCGGTCGAGCGGGCTGGGCGGCTGGGCAGCGGCTTTTTCAAGGTCCGCGAGCATGCGGGACAAGCGGTCCGTGAAGGATTCGGTCGAGAGCCGGCTCGAGAGGAGGTCAGCCCAGAGCGGAAAGGCCATCGGGGTGAGGCGCCGGGTGGCGAGGCGGACGATGGTGCGCTGCTGGAGGCTGCTGAGCGTTTCGTGGAGTCGCTGGAATTCGAACTGGCGTTCGAGGATGTCGCGTTTGGCCTGGGCAAGCAGGAGGTTGGCGGGATCGTAGCGGGCAAAGACATCGTAGAGCAGACCCGACGATACCTGGAGGGAACGGGCAGATTTCGCCTGCCCGGGAAAACCGGGAATGATGAGTCCGGCGACGCGGGCGATGTCGCGGAAGTGACGCCGGGCCAGCTCCCCGGTATTGAGACAGGCCTCAAGGTCCTCAAGGAGATCGCCTGGAGAAAGCAACGCAGGCCAGTCGGCCCCGCTGAGGTCATCGCGGCTGTGCAGTTCAAACCCGTAGTCATTGAAGGAAACTTCGATGCTGCGCGGGCAATCCCGGGCCATACGCCATGCGGCCAGCGTGCCGATGCCTTCGTGCACGAGCCGTCCCGCAAAGGGATAGACGTAGACATGCGATCCATCGCGCGACGTCGTTTCCTCGATGAGCAATTCGCCGGGCGACGGCACCCGGCTCCATGCCGATTGAATGGCCAGAATCGGAGCGACCGCCCGGATCTCCGGATCGTCGGCGAGTCCGCGGGCGGCAGCGTCCAGTTTCCGGCTCACAGCGGTCGCCAATTCCGTGCTCAGCGGGCTCTTGCCACCCTGCCATGAAGGAATGCGGCCCGGCTTGGCCGACGCCTTGGCATCGCGCACCACCGCCTTCATTTCCATGAGCCGGATCAATTCGAGTCGCCGTCCCCCGAAGATGAATTGCCCGCCCGGCCGGATGCCGCTGATGAACCATTCCTCGAGCGATCCCAGACGGCGGCCGGAACTGTACTGGACGGTGATGGCGTGATCGGAAGCGATCGTGCCGATGGTCATGCGATGGAGCCGGGCGGTGCGGGCGTCGGTGACGGCGAAGGTTCCGTCCGGGAGGATGGCGACTTTCTGGTATTGAGGGTAGGCTCGGAGGGCGTGACCACCGGTGGTTATGAATCCAAGGAGCCATTCCCACGATTCATGGCTCAGCGTGGCGAAGGCGTGGGTGCTGCGTACTTCGCGGAGCATGGCATCGGGCTGGAAGCCGCCGCCGCAGGCCACCGTGACCAGATGCTGCATGAGCACGTCGATCGGTTCGCGGAGCGGCCGGCGGGCTTCGATTTCACCACGGGCCAGCGCGTCGCGGGCAGCCGCAAATTCCACCAGCTCGAAGGCATGCGCAGGCACTCCGAAAATCCGGCTGACCGCTCCCGGGCGGTGCCCACTGCGTCCAGCCCGCTGCAGCAGCCGGGCCATGCCCTTGGGACTGCCAACCTGGATGACTTGCTCCACCGGCGAAAAGTCGACGCCGAGGTCGAGGCTGCTCGTGCAGACCACGCAGCGGACCGAGCCCGCCCGCAGACGGGCTTCAACGTCGGCGCGTTCCCGGCGGTCCAGCGATCCATGGTGCATGGCCAGTTCCCCGGCAAGATCCGGGGCGGAATCGAGCAGGGCCTGGTACCAGATTTCCGCCTGACTCCGCGTATTCGTGAACAGCAGCGTCGTCTTCGCCTCACGGATCTTTGCGAGCACCTGCGGCACCATGCGCACCCCGAGATGACCGGACCATGGGAACTTCTCCATCTCGTCCGGGATGATTGTTTCGATGCCGACCGATCGGCGTTCCCCGGCGGCCACGATAATCCCGGCGGACGCCGAATTTCCGAGCAGAACGTCGCGCGCTTCTGCCAGATTCCCGATGGTGGCGCTCAATCCCCACGTGCGCAGGGCAGGATTCCACGCCCGCAGACGAGCAAGGCAGAGTTCCGTCTGAGTGCCGCGGCGGGTCGACATGAGTTCGTGCCATTCATCCACAATGACCCCCTGCAGACCCGCGAAACGACTAGCAGCATCGGGCTGGCTGAGCAGAACCGACAGGCTCTCGGGGGTCGTGACGAGGGTTTCCGGAAGGCGTGCGGCCTGACGCTTCCGCGCGGTACTGCCCGTGTCGCCGGTCCGTTCCTCGACGGTCCATGGCAGACCAAGCGAAAGCAGTGGCTCGCGCAGGGCCGCCGCGGTATCCGCGGAAAGCGCGCGCAGCGGCGTGATCCACAGCAGGCGCAGCCCACGCTCGCTGCCGGGACTCTCCATGGCCTGCAGCAGCGGACCAAACCATGCCGCCAGCGTCTTCCCCTGCCCCGTAGGAGCATGCAGCAACCCGCTCTTTCCCTCAAGCCACGCCAGCCATGCCTCCCTCTGAAAGGGAAATGCTTCCCAGCCACGCTCCGCAAACCAGCGCAGCGCCGGCCCCAGCCGAGCAACGCTCATCAGCGGCGGCGGCGACCCATGGCCAGCAGACCCACAAGCCCAAGCACCGCAGCCGATGGCTCCGGAACCGGCATGATCACAATGCCGCGGAAAGCCGTGTTCGCTCCCGCGGTCGCCAGCACATTCAAGGTGCCGCTGGGAGCCGCGCCGTAACCACTCGCATCGTTGAGACTGTAAAGGGTGCCCACCGTCGTCAGATAAAGGTCGACGCCCGCTGGCCCGACGATCCCGGTCAGATTGGAAATCCCGGTTGTCCCCGCAAGGGAAAGCGAGCCGCTCTGCGTCCACGTGGTTCCATCAAAGCTGGCCTTCACGAGTTGGTTCGCCACTGTGCTCAGTGCATAGACGGTATCATCCCCCGGAATGCCCGGATTGAGGTCGGCAAACCAGATGCCGTTGACTGCATCGTTGGAATTCAGAGTAACGACCGCGGTCGGCACCGTCACCGCAGTCGGGGCCGCCCCATAGCTCTGCACCTTGGCCGTCACCGCCGTCGAACCATTCGAAGCAAAGAGAATTCCGCCACTGAGGACGACCTGACGCGAATTGCGGGCATCGACGACGGCAGACGCCGAAGCCGGACTCAGATCGGCAATGTAACGAACCGCCGAGGAAGCTCCAATATACGCAGGACCCGTTGCACTGTAGGATACCGCGCTGCGGATCGTGCCGGACACATCCGTGACGGCGAACGAAGTATCGACCGTGCCATCAAGGCTGAGCATGCCAACAACTCGCCCAGTCACCAATGCGGTATCGCTGGAAGGATTCGACCCACCGGCGTCCTTGCGGTAACCCGCGAAGACAAGGCGCGATCCATCGGCGGAAGCAGTCATGATGCCCTCAGTGGTCGCATTGCCCACCGCCGTCATGGCAGCACCCCCGCTGGAAGCGACCGGGATAGACTGCACGAATGCGCCACCTGTCGTGTATTCATCAAGGAAGACCGCCGTGGCCGCCGTACTAAGCGCTGCCGCTCCCGTGCCAACCCGGTAGATCACCAGATTTCCCGCAGAAACCGAGGCCGCCTGCACCGCCGGAATCGTCGCGAGAGAAAGCAGGAGCGCAGTACAGCTCGGGGCGGAAAAGAATGGTCGGCGGCAATTCATAGTGGGGACGATTTCAGATTTACCGCAGTCTGACAAGCATCTTTCCTGCCCGTTCTGCGCAAATTCTTTGGAAGATGGCCGCATTTCCGCCCAAAATGATGCCTGGTTTCCCCGGATCTCAATCCTCTGACGTCGTCCGGACGGCATCCTGCCAGAGTTCGGCTTCGCCGGGAAGGCCGAGCTGGCTCAGCTGGCGTGCGATTTCGCTGGGTTCCGGTTCGCGAATGCCTTCGCGGGCGATCTGGAGGTCGTCGGCGGGGTAGTGCGGGAGAATGCGTCGGGCGAGGAACCAGCAGGCCCATGCGCGCCATGTGCGGAGGTCCTTGCGCGGAGGAACCATGCGGGTGGCGAGGTGCTGCCAATGCCTGCGCGGATTGCCGATGAATTGGTCGGGCCGGTGCGACCGCAGGATCCATGCGACCGCGCCGTAGGGCATCGGCCATTGGCGGACGATGGGTTCGCTGCCATCGAGATCACAGCCCATGGCCCGGTTGATGAGCAGGAGCGACCGTGCCGGCAGTCCGGCGCGCCAGAGGCACTGGGCGTAGCCGAGGGCCGTTTCGTAGAAGGCAGCGCCGCGGTCAGGCCCGAGGCCAGCGACCGCTTCCGCGGTCAGCACTTCCCGCGGCACCGGCAGGAACGGACAGGGATCCAGAAGATTCTCCGGAGCCTGAGTCATCAGACAGCGACCCGCTGCGCGGCGGGATCCGGTGGTTTCGGCAGGGCCTTGTCCCTCCAATGATAAAGGCTCCACGCCGCCGACAGAATCGTGAGCACAAACATGCCAACAATCCACCACTGGAAAAACCGTCCCAGATTCCGCAGCGCAGCCGAAAGAATATTCCCATCCCCGCGGACAGCCGCTCGCTTCACCTGCCGCGCCGCCACCGCCAGCATGCTGCCAGGAATGAGCAGAGTCAGCGAAAGAATCACTCCGCCGGCCACCGCCGGCCATCCATGCGATGGCAGCACCCCGCCATCGGGAGTGACCTGACGCATCATTTCGCGGAACCAGCCAAGATCAAAGAGCCAGCCCGTCGCCAGCGCTGCCGTAAGGGCCATCACGAGACCGCCACTGACCAGCATGACCGCACTGAAAACTCCCATCCACGGGGAATAATCCGCCAGCGATCGCGCCGAAAGAAGCAGCCCCGCATCGCCCACGGCCGCCTGCTGCGACGCAGAAACCGGGGGCGCAAAAAGATCCGGGCGGACTTCGCCACAGGTCGACCACGACGGCAGACCCTCCCGCCAGATCAGCGTATTCGGACGGATCACGCCGCCCGAAGCCAGCGGCAGCAACTGCGCTTCAGTCACAGGGACTCGTTCCTGCCGGTCAGTGAGGTAATACCAATGCATGAGAGACGGTGGTTTCGGAATGGCTCAGGATGAGTGTCTGCTATCATGCTACGCCGCCGACAGCAACCCGCCAGCAGGGAATCTGCCATCCTCAGCTTGCAGCACCCGCCAATCGGGATCGAATGAGGCCCCGGCCATGACAGCCCGCCGTTTCCCATGCCACGACCGCTCACCCCCGATCAACAGCGCGCCCTCCTCGCGGAAGTCCGCCACATCTACGCGGAACTAGCCGAGCGCCCCATGGACCGGCAATGCATCAGCCGCTCAGCCTGCTGCCGCTTCCGACTGACCGGACGGACGCCGTTTCTGACCCGCGGAGAAGCCATGGTCGCCGCAGCCGCCCTGCGCGCTTCCGGGCGCCGCCAACTACCCGCGTCCAGCGACGGTTCCTGCCCGCTCCTGCGCGACGGCCAATGCTCCATTTACGATTCCCGTCCCTTCGGCTGCCGCACGCATTTCTGCCAGGAAGCCGGCGGACCCGCGCCCCGCGCGCTTGTGCGCGATCTCATTCAGCGGCTCGAAGACATCGACCATGCCCTCGGAGGATCCGGAGGAGTCAATCTCCCCACCGCCATCGCCGCTGCCCTCAACGACCGGCGTTGAAGACGACCGGGAATCCCGTCCGGAATCCTAGCGGATGAAGTAACTGAGGTTTTCCAGTTCCACCGCGAGATCGACATTGTTCACGACGACGTTTTCCGGGACCTCGAGCACAACGGGAGCGAAGTTGAGAATGGCCTGAATGCCGGCTGCCACGAGGTCGTTGACGACCTGCTGAGCGACCGACGCCGGGATCGCGAGAATGGCGAGCTTGACGGCATTGGCCGCGACGAATTCGCCAAGATTTTTCATGGGGTAGACAGTCACCTTGGGATGACTGCGGGAAGTTTCGGCATCGAAGGCCGCCACGATTTCAAAGCCTTCCTTGTTGAAGCCGCTGTAGCGCAGCAGGGCAGCGCCGAGATTCCCCACACCGACCAGAATGACCGGCTGAAGCCGCGTCGTGCCGAGCGTCTCGCCAATCGTGGCCGAAAGGGCTTCGACATTGTAGCCGAGCCCGCGCGTTCCGAAATTCCCGAAGCTGGCAAGGTCCTTGCGCAGCTGCGACGGCGTCACGCCAGCCGCCTTGGCGAGCGCTTCCGAAGAAACCGTCTCCACCTTGTTCTCACGGAGCCTCCGCAGGCAGCGCTGGTAGATCGACAGCCGGTAGACGGTCTTGCGGGGAATGTCGGGTTTGTCTGACATGAAAGACCGCCGATTGAACTAGCTTGATCCGGCAACGGCAAGCTCGAATCGCGGGCGGGGCACGGCATTTCCGCACCCGGAAACCGACGGCCTCCGTATTGCCTTTGACCTGCGCCCCGGCATCCGCTACGCCTCCGCGCTCACGATTCATCCGAACTCCCAACCACACATCCTCATGGCCCTTCCCATTGGTTCCACCGCCCCCGATTTCAAACTGACCACACTCGGAGCCAGCGGCCCCGAGTACGTGACCCTTTCCGAGCATGCCGGACGTTCCGCGGTCGTGCTCCTTTTCGTTCCGATGGCCTTCACGGGTGTCTGCACCGCGGAACTCTGCGAAGTTTCCGGCGGCCTCAACGAATACCAGGCCCTGCACGCCCGCGTCCTCGCCATCTCCGGCGACAATCCCTTCGCTCAGAAGGCATGGGCCGATAAGGAAAACATCACCGTCACCCTCCTGAGCGACTACGACCACAGCGTCGCCCGCGCGTACGGCATCGCCTACGACAGCTTCCTTCCTGACAAGAATCTCGGTCAGGCAGGCGTTCCCAAGCGCTCGGCCTTCGTGATCGACAAGCACGGCGTCGTCCAGTACGCCGAATTCCACGACAGCCCGGGCGAATTGCCCGACTTCGCTGCGATCAAGGCCGTGCTCGCCGGACTCGCCTGATCAACCCGGACCTGATTTCATTTCCCGCGACTGCGGGCGGCACTCCCTGTTTCGGGTCGGTGCCGCCCGCTTCTGTTTGGTTCCTGGCATGGCACAGCAAACCGTCATTTCCCGCAGGACGACGCGCGTCCGGTGTTTCCTTGCGCTGAGCGCAGCGCTTGGCTCCGCCGTCCTGCCGTCGTGCACGGGCATTCCGCGGGGCTGGAACCAGGCGAAGTCAGCCCGGCCGCAGGATCCGGCCACTGGTGCATGGGTCGGAACGTGGCGCAGCGAGGTCAACGGGCACCACGGCGGCCTGCGCGCAGTCGTGGAACCGCTGCCGGGGCAGCCGGACACGCTCCGTTTCCGCTACCGCGCTTCATGGATGAGAATTCTCTGCGCAGGTTTCACGGTCGATTGCGCAGTGACCCGCCAGCGGGATGGCTCGCTGCGCGTCTGCGGTTCCAAGGACCTCGGCCGGGCCTTCGGCGGTACCTTCGAACACAGTGGCACCATCCGCGATGGCCGCCTGTCGGCCACCTATGCCGCAGCCATCGACCGCGGCACCATGGAACTGCGCCGGCTCAACCCCTGAAAGGTTTCCACCTGGACAGCCATCAGGGGGCACGGCAACGTCGCGCAGCCATGGACGAACTTTTTGACGAGCATGACGGACCGGCGGCCTCGCCCGATCCCTTCCCGGGACGCGGCATTCCGCTGGCCGCACGCATGCGTCCACAGACGCTCGATGAATATGCCGGGCAGCAGCATATCCTCGGACAAGGGAAACTCCTGCGCCGCGCCGTGGAAGCCGACCGCTTCACTTCCCTGATCTTCTACGGACCGCCCGGGGTCGGCAAGACCTCGCTGGCCCAGCTCATTGCCCGGCGGACGGAATCTCGCTTCGTCAATCTGAGCGGAGTGGAATCGAATGTGGCCGACATCCGGAAGGCGGTGGAGGCCGCGGAATCGCTGCGGAGGATGCACGGGCGGCCGACGACGCTTTTTGTCGACGAGATTCACCGCTTCAACAAATCGCAGCAGGACGTTCTGCTGCCGTGGATCGAACGCGGCACGGTGCGCTTCATCGGGGCCACCACGCACAATCCCTTCTTCTATGTGAATAGTCCGCTGGTGTCGCGCTCGCAGGTTTTCCAGCTCGAGCCACTGGCGAATGCCGATATCGAGGCCGTCCTGCGCCGGGCACTGAGCGATGACGAACGCGGACTGGGATCGCTCGCCATTCAGGCGCACGACAATGCCCTGAGCCACCTTGCCACCATGGCGGACGGCGATGCCCGCAAGGCGCTCACGGCGCTGGAACTGGCAGTTCTGACGACGCCCCCTGACGCCGCGGGCGTCATTCTGATTGATCTCGCGGCGGCCGAGGAAAGCATTCAGCGCAAGACCGTGGTCTACGATGCCGACGGCGATGCGCATTACGATACCATCAGTGCCTTCATCAAGAGCATCCGCGGGAGCGATCCCGATGCCGCACTCTACTGGCTCGCCAAAATGCTGCACGCAGGAGAAGATTTCCGCTTCATTGCCCGGAGGCTCGTGATCGCCGCGAGCGAGGACATTGGTCTGGCCGACAGCAATGCTCTCCGGGTGGCCATTGATGCGTGGCAGGCGGCCGAATTCGTCGGGCTCCCGGAAGGCCGCATTCCGCTGGCCCATGCCACCGTCTACCTTGCCACCGCGCCGAAGAGCAACAGTGCCTACGCCGCCCTCGGAGCGGCCCAGCAGGACGTCACCAGCGGACGCACCCTCGAAGTTCCCCGCCACCTCCGCTCCACCGCGTACAAGGGAGCCGGCTCCCTCGGCCATGGCGAGGGCTACCGCTACGCACACGATTACGACGGCAACTTCATTCCCCAGGCCTACCTTCCAGAAGGCCGGCGCTACTATGAACCAACAGGCAACGGTCAGGAAGCCCGCATCCGCGAGCGGCTCGATTTCTGGCGCCGCCAATTCGAGGAAAACTCAGGCCATCCCCCGCCCTGAGCGCAGAGTGATCAGCCGTGCTGGCGGATGACCTCGAGAAATGGCTCGAGATACTTGCGCGCCTTCGCTTCTCCGATCCCACGGATCCGCAATCCCTCGGCCATGCTGCGCGGCCGCAGCCTCGTAAGGAATTCAAGGGTCTGATTATTGAAGATAAGGTACGCCGCCACACCCTCGCGCGCCGCCATGGCATTGCGGGTCTCACGCAGCCTGCGGTAGAGCGCTTCATCAAATCCCATCTCGGCCAGTTGCACGACCGCCGCCCCCGCAGGAGCCGGACGCTGACCACCCGACGCTGCAGCCGGCCAGTTGATCCGCAGCCGTCCACCCGATTTCATGAGGTCAGCCCCGGCCGGCGTCAAGGTTACCACAGGGTATTCGCCTCCGGATGTGATCAGGTAGCCCGCGGCTTCCAGTTCCCGGAACAAGGCGAGCACGAAGGCCTGGCCATGATCGCGCAGCGCTCCGTAGGTCGAGAGTTCATCGAGCCGGGCACCGATGACTTCCCGCGAGCGGCTTCCCGTGAGCATGCCTGCGATGCGGGCCCGGCCGAACCTGCCCTGCCATTGCGCGCCACGGCGTTCACTGCAGCGGGCCACCCCGCTGAGCAGCTTGCGCACCACGGTGACTTCCTCGGCAGTCGCTTCCCGGGCACCTTCGCGCTGACTGGCCGCCCGGCAGACATCGCAGCTTCCGCAGACCGCGGCATCGGCTTCCCCGAAATATTCCAGAATCCTCTGCTGACGGCATTGCCGGGCATCAGCCCAATCAATCATGCGGCGCAGCTTGTCGCGGTCCCGGCGTTCCTTTTCCTCCATGCCGGCCCGGTCCATCTGCAGATCCGAAGCCTTGATGTCGGGCTGCCGCAGCCTCGTCCCGCGGATGCGCTGGCCCGGGACATCGAATCGTTCCAAATATCCCTGACGCACAAGAACCGCGAGGGCACTGCCCACCGTCATGCCGTTCTTTTCCTCGAGCCATTCCGAAAGCTGCTCGATGCTGGCCATGACTTCGTTCCGCGCGTCCGCCTTGCTGCGCAGCAACTGGTAGAGAGCCGCCACAGCCGCAGGCGTGGGATTGCTGCCATCGATGAAGAAATCCTGCGTCCTCGTGTCCGCATAATTGTAGAGCAGCTCGCACCAGCCAGGTTCACCATCGCGTCCCGCCCGCCCCGCTTCCTGATAGTAAGCTTCCAGACTCCCCGGGATCTCGAAATGAACCACGAAACGCACGTCGGATCGGTCAATCCCCATCCCAAAGGCATTCGTGGCCACGGCCACCGCCGCCCGCCGCGAAATGAATTCCTCCTGCAGCCTCGCGCGTTCGTCTTCCCTCATGCCCCCATGATAGGCAATCACCCGGATGCCCCACGATTCCATTTCCTCGGCCACTTCATCGACCCGGCCACGCGTCGAACAATACACCACGCCGGTCCCATGCTGGGCCACCACGGCCCGCAGCCGATCGTACTTGTCCTTCACCCGCGCACAGGGCGTCACATTGAGACTGAGATTGGGACGGGCAAATCCGCTCACGCATTCCTCGTGATCGACAAGGCGCAGTTGCCGGACAATGTCCGCCCGCACCTCCGGAGTGGCCGTGGCCGTCAGGGCAATCACCTGCGGTCTCCCGAGCGACTCGAGGGCTTCACCTAGCTTCTGATAATCCGGACGGAAATCGTGTCCCCACTGGGAAATGCAGTGTGCTTCATCGACCGCGAAGAGGGCAATATCGACGGTGCGCAGCGCTTCCACGAAGGCGCGCTGACGGAAGCGCTCGGGTGCAATGTAAACCAGCTTGAGATCCCCCCGCCGCAGGGCTGCAATCCGTTCGCGCTGCACGGAGGCATCCACCGTGCTGTTGATGACTTCCGCGGCCACACCCCGGCGCTGCAGGGCATCGACCTGATCCTTCATGAGGGCGATGAGCGGACTGACCACCACCGTGACCCCATCCATGATGAGGGCGGGCAACTGGTAGCAGAGGGATTTCCCTCCACCCGTCGGCATGATGGCGAGGGCATCCCGGCCGCTCAGCAGAGCCGAGACGATTCTCCCCTGCCCTTCGAGAAACTGGCGGTGCCCGAAGACACGCTCAAGGACGGCCAGAGGATCATGCGGCCGCTGCTCATCGCTCATGGCCGTCCTCCCTTCTGCCCGTCAGACCGTGCCCCGGCCGATCCCGCGGTAAGCGAAGCCCAGTTCGCGCATCGCTCCCGGATCCAGCAGATTCCGGCCATCGAAGACGAGCGGACTCATCATCTTCGCACGCACATCACTGAAATCCTGCACGGCAAATTCCGGCCATTCCGTCGCAATCACAAGCGCCTCGGCGTCCTTGACCGCTTCCATGGGACTGTTCGCAAAGATCAGCCTCGAGGCGACCTCGAGGTGCCGGGCATTCTCCATGGCCTTGGGATCGTAAACGGTCACATGGGCTCCCTCACGCACCAGCGACTCCACGAGCGAAATGGCCACGGAGGAACGGATGTCGTCCGTGTTGTTCTTGAAGGCGAGTCCCCACACAGCGATGCGCTTGTCCTCGAGCACCCAGAGGGCATCGCGGATTGATTTCAGGAAGCGCTGCTGCTGGCCACGGTTGATTTCCTCCACCTCCTTGAGCAGGCGGAAAGGAACACCGAGCTGCTCGCTGATCGCGATGAATGCCGAAATGTCCTTCGGGAAGCAGGATCCTCCGTAGCCGATGCCCGCATTGAGGAAATTGCGTCCGATGCGGCGGTCCATCCCGATTCCCTCCGCCACTTTTTCGACGTCCGCGCCGCTTGCTTCACAGATCTGGCTGACGGCATTGATGTAGGAAATCTTGAGCGCGAGGAAGCTGTTGGCGGCGTGCTTGATGAGTTCGGCGCTGTTGATGTCGGTGATGAGAATGGGGGCATCGAAGGGTTCGTAGACCTTCTTCATGCGGGTGATGGCTTCCTCGCTGTTCGCTCCGACCACGATGCGGTCCGGATTCATGAGGTCGTCCACCGCACAGCCTTCGCGCAGGAATTCCGGATTGCTGACGACATCGAAGGGAACATTGGGCGCATAGCGCCGGATCGTGTCGGCCACCTTGTCGCCAGTCTTCACCGGGACCGTGCTCTTATCCACAATGACCCGGTATTCCTTGAGAACCTGGGCGATTTCCCGCGCCACTTTTTCGATGAACCTCAGATCGACACTGCCATCCGGCTGCGGAGGCGTCGGCACGGCAATGAAAATAACCTCGCCGAAGTCCACGCCCTCGCCCGTGCTCGCCGTGAACTTAAGCCGTCCGGCCTCCACATTCCGCTTCACCAGTTCCTCGAGACCGGGTTCGTAAATGGGCACTTCGCCACGCAGCAGGCGCTCGATCTTCTGCTGGTTGTTGTCCACGCACATCACTTCGTGTCCCACTTCCGCAAAACAGGCACCGGTGGTCAGTCCCACGTAGCCGGATCCAATAATCGTCAGTTTCATAAGGTCATTCTCACGCGGGGACATGATTCGGATGACGTCCCGCGGTTACCTTCCATCCTTCCCTGAGCCTGATCCGTCAATGGGTTTCAAGCGACACGCGTCGCCCGAAGACCTTGTGCAGCACGGTGCGGGCCGCATGCCATCCGCACATGCCGTGCACGCCCGGACCGGGCGGCGTCGATGCGGAACAGAGAAAGATATCGCCTGCCGGCGTGGTCCATGGATTCCACCGCATCACAGGCCGCGTGTAGAGTTGTCTGGCATCGACGACCCCGCCAATGACATCGCCACCCACATTGTTGGGATTGTAGGCCTCGTAGGCCGCCGGACCCATGACGCTTTCAGCGAGCACAGTGTCGCGGAAACCCGGCGCAAAGCGCTCGATCTGCCCGATTATGGCTTCGCGCATATCCTGCGTGGATCCATGCGGGACATGGCAATACGCCCAAGCCACATGGCGTCCGGCGGGAGCCCGGTCGGGATCGCAGACGCTCTGCTGCGCCACGAGCACGAACGGCCGGTCATTCTGCCGCGTCCCCCAGCAATCGCGCTCACTGGCTTCCACTTCCTCATGACCACCGCCCACGTGCACCGTCCCAGCCCGGCGGCATCCTTCGTTGGTCCATGGAATCGGCTCGCTGAGGGCGAGATCGAGTTTGCAGACACCCGGTCCGTACCGGTAGCGGAGCAGGCGCCGCACATAGCCATCGGGCAATCGGCTGCCGCAGACCGACGCCAGTTCCCGCGGAC
This sequence comes from Verrucomicrobiota bacterium, assembly GCA_039795165.1. Classification (GTDB taxonomy): domain Bacteria; phylum Verrucomicrobiota; class Verrucomicrobiia; order Verrucomicrobiales; family V1-33; genus V1-33. Next base: position 56,332 of record JBDKER010000006.1, read on the forward strand.
TGGTATCAAACAGGTAGGCAGACGCGGCCGGAAGCTCCGCAAGGCTGCGCACCCGCCAGCCGCACACGATTTCGCCACCCGACGCTTCGAGGCACCGCACAAGAGCAGCAGCCAGTTGTCCGCTTCCGCCACGCACCACGGGCCAGCCTCCACTGTGACCTGCCATGCCGAGGGCGAGCCCCACCGCGGAGGTCAATCCCCGCTCGAGCGGCAGCACGGAATGAGCCGCATTGCCCGCGAAGAGGGCCTGCACTTCCGCAGTCCGGAACGATCCCCGTACCAGCGAAGCCGCACTGCGCACCGCCGTGCGCCCGAATTTCATGAGCCCCACCATGTCCCGAGGGACCAACGGCAGCGGACCCAGCAGATCGTGCCACAGCCGCGGCAGACGTTCCACGAGCGGACCGAAAATGCCCCGCCACGCGGCTCCGTCTGATCCCATTCCGTCCACCGTCCGCGCAAGGTCCCGGTACATGAGACCCGCCCGCCCGCCATCCAGCGGATGCGCCACCACCACCTCAGGATGCCGCCATTCCAGGCCAAACTGCTCCAGTCCGAGACTCCCGAAAAATGGCGACGCCATCCCCATCGGATGCACCGCGCTGCACACATCATGCCGGAATCCCGGCAAAGTCAGTTCCCCCGTCCGCATGCCCCCGCCCGGCAGCGCCGCCGCCTCCACCACCAGCACGCCCAGTCCCTCGCGCGCAAGGGCCACCGCGGCAGCCAACCCGTTCGGACCACTGCCCACCACCACCGCATCATAGCGGCTTCGCTTTGGATTTCCTCGATCCTCCATCAGCCACCGTTCACCTGCTCCCCCGTCCTGTCCACCGACTCCCGAAGCCAGACCATGGAAGGAAAACAGAAAAACAAAAGCCCGGCTGCTGCACCCAAACGGTACCCCAGCCGGGCCAAACCTGCAGAGGAAATCCTCAGATCGCCTTCTTGATCGCGGAAGACGGCACAAAGCGCACGGTCTTGCTCGCCTTGATCGTCATGCTCGCACCCGTCTTCGGATTGCGGCCCTTGCGCGCCTTCCGGGTCGCCAGCTTGAAGGTGCCGAAGCCGATCACCTGAACAGCCTTGTCCTTCTTCACTCCCTTGACGATGGAATCGAGCACTGCCGCCACGGCGTCCGCGGCAGCCTTCTTGCTGGTGTCTTTGCCGAGCGACTTCTGCACGGCCTCAATGAGTTCTGCTTTGTTCATGAACGTAGGTTGGTTTTGATTGACGGCAGCCGGGCCCGAGGAAAGGCTCAGCCGCACGGGGTTCCTTATGGATTCAGGCAATTCCTGTCAATCACTTGTCAGGGAATTTAGTTATCAAAAAGCCGCATATTGCTTCTTTAATTCACAAAACAATGAGTCCTCCTCCCTTTCTCCTGAAACGCCCATCGGTTGATCCCACGGCCTTTGTGGCGCCGGGCGCGGTGCTGCTGGGCGATGTCACCATCGGGCCCGAAGCGAGCATCTGGTACCAGGCTGTCCTGCGCGGCGACATCAACCGGATCACCATCGGGCGCGGCTCCAATATTCAGGATGGTTCGGTGGTGCATCTGTCAGAGGCCCATGGCTGTCATGTGGGTGACTACGTGACGGTTGGGCATATGGCCATGCTGCATGCCTGCACAATTGGCGACGAGTGCCTCATTGGCATGGGGGCAATCATTCTGGACGGAGCGGAGATTGGCGCGCGGTCGATCATTGGAGCCGGCGCGGTGGTGACGCAGGGTAAAAAAATTCCGCCCGGCTCGATGGTGATGGGGACACCTGGAAAAGTCGTGCGGGAGCTTTCCGCGGACGAACAGGCGGAGCTGAAAGGCTGGGCGGAGCGCTACACGCGCCTCATTCCGCATTACCACCAGCTGGGGCTGGCCGATCTGTCGCACACCCGTCCTCAGGAAGGTCTGCATTCATGAATCCCCGGAAACGCCTCACGATTTCGCAGGATCCGGTCGTTCTGCCTGACGGCTTTGCCGACGGCCAACTGGGGGCGGAACTGATCTTCCTTGGCCGGGTCCGGGGCACCGAAAATGGCGAGCCGATTTCCGGGATTCTGTATACGTGCTACGAAGCGATGGCGCAGCAGGAACTGGAACGCCTTCATGCGGAAATCGCGGAGGCCCATGGTCCGCACGACGTCATCATTCACCATCGTATCGGCTTTGTGCCCAATGGCGAAGCGTCCCTGCTGATTGCCTGCGGCACCCGTCACAGTCCGGAAGCCTTCACGCTCGTGCATGCCTACCTGCGCCGCATCAAGGAATCGCTTCCCGTCTGGAAGCATTGCCAGCCACGTGACGTTTCCATGCCCGCTTCCCTCTGACAGCAAACCGTTTTTTTCTTCCTGCCATGTCCACGCCTGCCCGTTCCGCGACTCTTGATCTTCTGCAGCGATATTACGCTGCCTTTCAGTCGGGCGACCGAGCCACCATGCTATCGCTGCTGAGCGACGATGTGCAGCACGACATCAATCAGGGCGGACGGGAAAGCGGCCGCGAGGCCTTCCGGGCTTTCATGGAACGGATGGACCGGTGCTACGAGGAAAGGCTGAGCGGGCTGACCTTGTTGGCCTCCGATTGCGGGACGCGCGGGGCTGCCGAGTTCACGGTGCATGGACGGTACCTGGCAGGCGATGACGGATTGCCGCCGGCGCGCGGTCAGTGCTACGAACTGCCCGCAGGTGCGTTCTTTGCGGTGCACGACGGTCGCATCACCCGCGTCACCATGTACTACAACCTCCAGGACTGGATCGCCCAGGTCGCGGAGTGATCCATGGAGGTGGCTGCCCCCCTGCCGGCAGCAGCGAATCCGGTTTGCTTGCATCTCGACAGCGGGCAGCGATCCCGGTAGAAATGCAGGCATGCAATTCCTGCGCTGCACGGCCACATGGCTGGCTCTTGGACTCGGCCTTTTGTCCGCGGCCCCGGAGCCACTTGCCATCCGCAATGATTCCTTTGAAGAACAGAAGGATTCGCTGAATGGGGACGGCGATGCCACGCCCATCGGGAGTGATCCGGGAGACTACACGCTGGCGAATGTTCCCCAGTGGACCGCGGTGAGTGCGGGTCTTTTCCATCCGGACACGCCGCTCGATTTTGCGCCTGATGGCGATCTGGTGGCCTTTGTGGACAATGGCGGCAGCCTTACTCAGCCGCTGTTGCTTCCCGATGGCACACCGGTCACCGCCCTGCCTGTCCGGCGCATTACGGTGTCTGCCCTCGTGCGCGGTCGGAGCGGCGGACAACCTGCGGCCACCATTGCGCTCCGCAGCGGATCCACCAGCCTGACCTCACCGGTTCCCCTGCCCGTGCCAGTCAATCCGGATGGCTACAGCCAGACCGAAGCCACCGTGAGCCTGCCGGCCACACTCGACCCCACCGCGCTGGGACAACCCCTCACGCTGGTCATCGCGTCGGCAGGCCAGCAGCTGAACATCGACAAGGTATCCGCAACCGTCGCCTCGCCTCCGCGCATCATGGCCTTCTCGGTCAGCCCGCAGCCCGCCACCGCCGGACAATCCCTGCAAGTGAACTGGACCGTCGAGAACGCCGACACCCTGACCCTTGACGGCCGCGATGTCACCGGACTCGCATCGGCCACGCTGACGGCTCCGGCCTTTCCGGGAAGGATCACACTGACGGCAACCAATGCGGACGGCACTTCGACCAGCGAGCTGCCCGTCAGAGTGGTCCCGGCTCCTCTGCCGCCGCCGCCCGTGCGCCTCACGGAAGCCGTCACGGACAATACCAGCGGACTGCGCGACGAAGACGGATCCCTCCAGGATTGGATCGAACTGGAGAATGCCACAAACCAGGCCGTTTCGCTCGCGGGTTGGCATCTCAGCGACGACCCCGTCAATCCCCGGAAGTGGATGTTCCCCAATGTGGCCGTTCCCGCCGGAGGACGGTTCGTGGTCTTTGCTTCAGGCAAAAACCGCAGCACGATTCCACTGCACACGAATTTCCGGCTCTCCAATGCTGGGGAAACCGTGGTGCTTTCAGATCCCGGGGGACGCCCCGTGAGCCGTCTCGAGATTCCCGCTCTGCCTGCCAACCGCGCCTTCGGCCTCGGCTTCGGCCCCACCGGAGGAACCATCAGCCTGCTTGCCCCGGAGGTACCGGTCCGCTGGCTGGCTCCCACGGGCGCAGTCGATCCCGCATGGCGGGGCAGTGCCGCCTTCGATGACAGCGCATGGTCGGCGGGCGCATGGGATTTCGGTTTCAGTGAATCCACCGTGACCGCCTACGGTGTGCCGTCCGGCACGGTGGGATCGCAGACGTATTCCGGCGCGCTCGGGATGGATTTCGATGCTCTGCGGCCCATCACGGTGAGCGAACTGGGCTGTTTCGACAGCAGTGCCAATGGACTGAGCCGCACCATCACGGTCGTCCTGTGGTCGCGGCGGCAGAATGGCACGCCGACGAATCCGGCAGATGATACTGCGGGCACCGTGATGGCCAGCAAAGTCTTCACGACGGCATCGCCGGGAATCCTGACAGGGACGCAGCGCTTCAAGCCACTCGCCACTCCCCTGCTGCTGCCAGCGGGTTCGTACACCATGGTGGCCTACAATTACGGAAGCGGCGAACCCAACGGAAACAACGCCGCCTTCCTCAATTCGGTCAATGCCGGCAGCGGTGCCCTGTCGTTTGTGGGCACCAGCCGTTACGGCAGCGCCACGGTGCCGTCTTCGCCCGCAGCCTCATGGCCGGGATCAGCCGACGGCGGACCCGCCGCCCGCTACGCCGCAGGCACCTTCCGCTTCCGGGAGTCCGCTCCGGTCAATACGAACACCTCGGCGGCCATGCTCGGCCGCACGGCTTCCCTGCTCAGCCGCTCGCCGCTCGTACTGCCGCCGGATCCGGTACCCGCTCAGGCGACCCTGACGGTCACAGCCGACGATGGCTTCGCGGCATGGCTCAACGGCACGGAGATTGCCCGCCGCAACGCGCCGCCCGACCCCGGCTTCGCCTCCACCGCAACCACCGCCGAGCGCTTCACGGCTTCGTTTTCCGTGCCGCCCGCCGCCTTCCAGCAAGGAAGCAATGTCCTTGCGTTGCACGGTCTCAATGTCTCGGCGGGCGACCCGGATTTCTCCCTCGCGGCCAGCCTGACGGCCCCGGAGACGAAGGAAATTGCGGGCTTTCTCACGGCAACAACACCCGGTCAGCCGAATGCTCCGGCGCTCGCGGCCCTCGGTCCGGTCATCACCGAAATCCACAGCGACCCACCCGATTCGAAATCGCGCTTCACCGAATTCCTCGAAATCTTCAATCCTACCCCAGACGCGATCGACCTCTCGCAGTGGTCGCTCACGGGCGGTATCCGGTTTTCGTTTCCGCAAGGGACCACCCTCGCTCCCGGCACATGGATCGTGGTCGCGGAAAATCCGGGCCACCTCCAGACGTTTCTCGGCTTTCCCCATGCCCTCGGACCATGGTCGGGCAGCCTTGCCAACGAAGGGGATGAAATCGTGCTGCGACGTGCCGACCTCACAGTGGCGGACCGAGTTTCCTACGAACTCGGCTTCCCATGGCCGACGGTCGGCGACGACCCGGGACGGTCGCTGCAGCTCATCTCGGAACGGCTGGACCGATCCCTCGGAGGATCGTGGCGCAGTGCCCTGCCGACGCCGGGCAGCCGCAATGGGGTCGCCGCGGGCTCCGCGCCCCCAGCCATCCGCCGCGTTTCCCATGCCCCCGCCGCTCCCGCGTCCGGCCAGGCGGTCACCGTCACGGCCACGGTCACCGACCCCGATGGCCTCAGTGCCGTCTGGCTTGAAATCCAGACCGTCGATCCCGGACAGTACCTCCGCGCCACCGATGCAGCCTATCTGACCCGCTGGGAAACGCTGGCCATGAACGATCGCGGAACCGATGGCGATGCCACGGCGCACGATGGGATTTTCACGGTCACAGTCCCCGCCGCCGTTCAGCAGCACCGCCGCCTTGTGCGCTACCGGATCCGCGCATGGGACGGACAACTGACGGAAGTCCGCGTGCCCTATGCGGATGACCCCGTCCCGAATTTCGCATGGTTCTGCTACGATGGCGTGCCGTCATGGACGGGCGCAGTCCGACCGGGCATCACGCCTGCGGAAACGTTCCCGGCCACCACCATGCAGCGGGTCCGGCCATGGCATCTCCTCAGCCACGCCGACGACGTGCAGAACTGCCAGTACAATCCTGCCTTCAACGACGGTACCTACCGCTTTCCGGGCACGCTCGTGATCGGCGACCAAGTCTACGATCACGTGCTCTACCGCGTCAAAGGCCAGAACAGCACCTACAATACAGGCAAGAATAAATGGAAGTTCCGCTTCCACCGCGGCCACCTGCTCGAGATGCCCGACAACTACGGCAGCCGCACCACCACGGTCCGCACGCTCAACCTGTCATCGGTCCCCGCCCCATGGGCTCCATGGAACCGCGGCATGCACGGCCTCGACGAAGCCGTCGCCTTCCGCCTCAGCAATCTCGCAGGAGCCCCCGCTCCGGATTCATCCTACGTCCACTGGCGCGTCATCGACGGTGCCGCCGAAGCCGGCCCCAGCCAGTTCGATGGCGACTTCTGGGGCCTCTACCTCGCCTTCGAAAATACCGACAACGAATTCAAGGACGGTCACGGTCTCCCGGACGGCAATATCTTCCGCCTCCAGATCACCGGAGCCGGCAATTCCGTGCTCGGTCAGGGCAAAGGCCAACCGGATGACCTCAGCGACCTCAATGCATTCACCAGTACCACCGCAGGTTACCGCCGCGGCGGAGGCACGGCCACCACGGCCCCCCTCATCTCGGCCATCCAGCCGGAATCATGGTTCCGCGACAATGTCGACCTCCCGGAATACTTCAGCTGGCGCGCCGTCACCGAAGCCATCAACCAGACTGATCGACGCGAGCAGGAAAATGTCGTCTACTTCCGCCGCCCGCCGGCCCCGGCCAGCGACGGACGCTGGATGATCCTACCATGGGATTGCGACCTCCTCTACGAGAACTTCGACCGCTGGGGCCCGCAGTCGGTGCAGACGGCCGTCAATCTTCAGCAGTACGAACAGATTTCCCGCGCGCTGCTGCATCCGGCCATCCTGCGCGACTTCCGGAACCGCGCCCGGGAACTGCAGGATCTCCTCCTCAACAGCGACCAGGCATGGAAGGTGATCGACGAATTCCTGTGCCGCATCACGGACGAATCTCCGCGCATCATTCCACTGGGCAGTCCCATCGCGGATGGCTTCGCGGAAGCGGAACGCCGCCGCTGGGATCACCACCCGGCCAACCCGGTGCCGCCACGCGGGAATTCCGCCACGGGCAATTACTACAAGTCGCCCTACCCCATCGGCAACATGACCAATGGCCCGCCGCAGCCGTACAACCGCACGCTGGCATCCGCAGACCTCGAAGGCATGGTCCGCTGGGTCAAGGAATTCATTGCCACCGGACCAAATGGAGGCGGCCGCCTCACCCGCATGGCGGAAGGCCGCATCGCTCCCTACACCCTCACCACCACCACCCCCATCACCATCCCGGAAACCCCGGTCATCACCTACAGCGGGGCCCCCGGTTTCCCAATCGATCAACTCCGCTTCAGCACCTCCCCCTTCGCCTCGCCCAATGGCCAGACCTTCGCGGCCATCCAATGGCGCGTCGGCGAAGTCTCGGATCCCTCGGTCCCGGGCTTCACGCCGGGACAGCCATGGCGCTACGAAATCGAAGGTGTCTGGACTCCCCCCGCCACCACGGCCTTCACGGAATCAGCCGCCGTTCCGGCCACAGGCCTGTCGCCAGGCCGCACCTACCGGGCCCGTGTCCGCCATCTCGATTCCGCCGGCAACTGGAGTCACTGGAGCGCAGCATGGCAGTTCACGGCCGCACCACCAAGCCCAGACCTCCTCGCCGCCCATCTCGTGGTCAGCGAAATCATGTACAACCCGCCACCACCGCACGGCGGCGACGCGGAATTCATCGAATTGCTCAACATCCATCCCACAGCCACCCTCGACCTCACCGGTGTCCAGTTTTCCACAGGAATCGCCTTCGCGTTTCCGCAAGGCACCTCGCTGCCACCGGCAGCCCGGCTCGTGGTGGTCCGCGATCCCGCGACGTTTGCGGCGGTCTACGGGAACAACGCCACCGTCGCAGGCACCTTCGATGGCAGCCTGTCAAACAACGGCGAACTCCTCCGCCTCACCTTCGGCAACGATACCGTCCTCCGCAGCATTCCCTACGGCACGTCCACTCCATGGCCGTCCGCCCCGGATAACTCGGGCACCAGCCTCGTCCTCATCTCTCCCTTCTCGAATCCAGATCACGCAGATCCTCTCAACTGGCGCGCCGCCACCGCCCCCAATCCCGGCAGCACCGACAGCACTGCCTTCCCCGCATGGCTCGCGGAAAACCAGCAGAGCGACCCCGCGGCGGACACGGACGGCGACGGACTCAACGCCCTCGCCGAATACGCCCTCGGCGGCAATCCCAACGCCCCATCAACCGCCCCCCTGCCGTCGTTTTCCCTCGCCCCCGACGGCTCGGCCCTTGTCACGTTCTCCCGCCCGCTCAGCCACGACAATGCCGCCGTCACCCTCGAACAATCCACCGGTTCCACATGGTCGACCCTCACCGCCCACATCATAAACCGACAGCAGGCGGGCCCCACTGAAACCATCACGCTTGCGGCCCCCCCCATCGATTCCCCAAGGCGCTTCCTGCGCCTCCGCTTCTCCCTGCCCTGAACCAAAGCAGCGTCACCGGACGCGACCCGACGGGAAAATACCGAACCTCGCCAGTGCCGCCGCGGTCTCCTCCATCGGCAGCCCCACCACATTGCTCCACGAACCATCGACCCGCGCAATGATCTTCTCCCCATGTTCCTGGGCGGCATAGCCGCCAGCCTTGTCGAGAGGATTGATCAATCCCAGATACACCTCCCGCTCAGCCTCGCTCAGCGGCAGAAACGTGACCCGCGTCTCCACCGTGAAGCATTCTTCCCGGCCCACACCCACCACCGCCACCGCCGTCACCACGGAATGCGTCCGGCCCGCCAGCCGCGCCAGCATCCCCCGCGCCTCATCCAGATCCACAGGCTTCGTCAGCGCCACCCCATCAATCGCTACTAGCGTATCCGCCGCAAGAATGACCGCACCCGGCCACCGGCCCGCCCCCACCCTCGCCTTCCCCACCGCATTCCACTTCGTCAGTTCCTCCAGTTCCATCCTCTCCTCGTGCCGCTCGTCAATGTCCGCCGCGTCCACCACAAAATCATAGCCAGCCTCCCCCAGCAACTCTCGCCGCCGCGGAGAACCAGACGCCAAAACAAGTTTCGCCTCACCAGTATTCACCATTTCACCCTATCTAGCCTCCTCCGCCTATTCCGCATCCCCAATCTTTCACCGCCTCACCGACTTTTCACCCCTCGCAGAGATTCGTCTCCCCGGAGCAAAGCCTAAATTTAGGAAAGGCCCCTGATTATCAGATAAATTTTTGAAATTCTATTTGCCATAAAGCCGTCCTGTGCTAAGTTATTCACAGATTACTCGCAGTAATCAGAAATTTGTTGGTAACGAGGAACGAATCGCTCGGTCTGGTCGCCGGGCGATTCACCGCGGGCCTCTCGGGGATCACATCCCCGGGAGGCCCGCAAATTTTTTTATCTGACATCACCATGCGCGCCATCCCGTGACCCTCAAACCATCCGGACATTTCCAAAGTTGATGAAGTCTATGGAACTTATGGTTCTTACAAGGCTTCTGATCCGGGATCGGTTCCACAGCCCGGTGACTTGGTGATCCACGCGAGGAATTCCCGGTTTCCATCGGTTCCGCGGATGGGGGAATCCATGACAGCGCGCCACTGGAAGCCGGGGCAGGCATCGATGAAGTTGCGGATGGAGACGACGGCGCGGTCGTGCAGGGCGGGATCGCGGACGATGCCTCCGGGACCGATGTCTTCGCGGGTCAGTTCGAACTGTGGTTTGATGAGGCAGACGAGATGACCACCGGGGGCGAGGGCCTGCATGACGGGTGGCATGACGAGCCGCAGGGAGATGAAGGAGACATCGAAGACGGCGAGCTGGGGAGGTTCCGGGAAATCGTCCGGGGTGAGGTGACGGACATTGCATTGCTCGCGGGCGATCACGCGGGGGTCGCTGCGGAGACGCCAGACGAGTTGATTGGTGCCGACATCGAAGGCGTAGACGCGGGCAGCCCCGTGTTGAAGCAGGCAATCGGTGAAGCCGCCGGTGCTGGCTCCGATGTCCATGCAGATCCATCCGGTGGGATCGATGGCGAACTGCTGCAGGGCTCCTTCCAGTTTGAGGCCGCCGCGGCTTACGTAGCGTGGCTTGGCTAGGATCTCGAGGACATCGGCGGCCGTGACCGGCTGACCGGGCTTGGCCGCGGGTTGCCCATTCACGCGGACTTCTCCGGCGAGCACGAGCCTGCGGCCCTGTTCACGGGAATCCACCATGCCGCGTGCCGCGAGGGCAGCATCGAGTCGTTCCCGGGCCGCCATGGTCAGCCGGGCGGACAATCGTTGATCGCGTCGATGAAGCGGCGCAGCCGTCCGTAGTTGCGACGCTGGAGCCGGAACACAAGCCTCGGCAGGTGCGTGATGGTTTCCTCGTCCATTTCCTGCGGCAAAGCCTCGCTCTGCTGAATGGAACCCGACGCCACAAGGTCGCCGAAGTCGGCATTGAGTTGCGCCAGATAAGCGTCGCTCAGTTTCCGCTGCAGACGTACCACGAACTGATCGCGCACGAAGCGGTACGAATGGAAGATCCGGTAGAAGTGCTTGAACTCGTGCACTGCTTCCTCGATGTCGTCAGTGATCCGGAAGAGCGCAAAGTCGTCGACGCTGATGAGGCGGCGGCTCAGCAGTTCGTCGCGCAGGAAGCGGTCGAAGGTTTTCCAGTAGTTGGCCCCCGGAACATCGACCATGACAAGCGGCAGAATGGCGGTTTTCCCGGTCTGCATGAGGGTGAGCACTTCAAATCCTTCATCCATGGTTCCAAATCCGCCCGGAAAGAGGGCGAATCCTTCCGATTCCTTCACGAAGGTCAGCTTGCGTGTGAAGAAGTAATTGAAGGGCACGAGCTTGGGGTCGCCTCCAATGGTTTCGTTGGCCTCCTGCTCGAAGGGCAGCCGGATGTTCAGCCCGAAGCTGTTGTCGGCTCCGGCTCCCTTCTGGGCGGCCCCCATGATGCCATCGCCGGCTCCAGTGATGATCATGAACCCTTCCTCGACCATGCGGCGGGAGAAGCGCTCGGCGGCCTTTGCTTCGGGTTCGTCGGGTCGCGTCCGCGCGGATCCGTAGACGGCCACTTTGCGGCGGTTGCCGAACGGCCGGAAGACGCGCCAGGCATTGCGCAGTTCCTTGACAGCCCGGTTGAGGAGCTTCAGTTCGGCCACGCTGACATCGTGCCTGGCCAGCCGCAGGGCGGAGATGATGAGTTCTTCGATGAGGTCGGCATTGGCCACGCCGCCCCAGTCCTTCACCAACTGGTCGACCCGGGCATCGAAGGCAGGATCTCCGGTGGTCGTGCGTTTGCCGCTGAGGGCGAGGATGCCTCCACCGGTGAAATCCTTCCCGGTCTTTTCATGGGGATTGTCTTGCTTCATTTCAGATTACTTGCGGACCCGGACCATCCGGACTTATCCCTATCAACGCCCGCCACCGCCGCGGCGCGAACGGATATTTCCATTTCCGGCCCCCCCCCTGTGCCGTGCCTCAGGCCCGCAGTGCGAACAAGCCGATGGCAGCCAGCACAATCGTGATGAGAGCCTCCACCAGCGCCTGCCCAGCCACGAAACCAGAACCGACCGGGACCGTGTAGCGTTCCGCCTGGGCGGCATTCCTCTTCTTCCAGAGCCACGCAAGGAGAGCACCAAGCGTGAATCCAAGTCCACTCGCAAAATCAATCACAAACCCAAGCCCCAGTCCCATCGCGCTGGGCAGCCACGGACGCAGCCGCGGAAACATCCGTTCCATGAGCGGCAGCAGCACGCCAAGCACACCACCCACCAAAATGGCCGCCGCCGCCCCCCACGGAAGCGATTCCATGGCCGACTTCCCATCGGTCGGATTGAGCAGATCGGCCATCGCCTTCCATGAAGCCGCCGCCTGCATGGGGAATTTGGCAATCAGCTTCTCATAATCGCCGGCAATCAGATACCACGCCGGTACAATCGCCAGTGTTCCAAAGAAGACGCCCGCAAACTGCGCCAGAAACTGCTTCCGCGGATTCGCACCCAGCACATAGCCGCTCTTCAGATCGGTCAGCAGATCCGCCGCACTGGCCGCCGCCGCCGAGGTCGTGCCCGCCGTCATCAGATTGGTAACCTTGTTCCCCGGATGCAGCACCGCAAAGGCCAGCTGCGTCACCTTCCCCATCGCCCCAATCGGCGTCGTATCCGTTTCGCCAGTCGCCCGGCAGGCCACCAGTGCGAGCGGAAAGGCCATCGCAATGCCAACAAGCCCGAGGTACCATGGAATGCCGAAGCCGATCTGCATGACCGCCACGAGACCAAGCGTGATCGGCACCAGCCCGATCACCATCCAGCGGCCCGGCACCTCGATTTCCGCCATGGCCGCATCCTCCGCGGACGTCCCGCTGCGGCGACGGAAGGCTGCCGCAATGCTCCGCCACTGGAAGGCCAGCGAGACCAGACTCGACACCACCATGAGGGCCGTGCCACCCCAGACCCCCCAGCGGAACAGCACCGTCACCGGTCCATCCGGCGTCTCCGAAACCTTGACCGCCCCATGCGCCACCAGCATCGGCCCCAGTACATAATGCAGAATCACCGTGCCCAGCAGCATGGAAAGCGACGCCCGCAGCCCCACAATCATCCCAGCCCCCAACGTCAGCAGCGACGGTTCCCATGCCAGACCGGCGAACTTCACGCCACCCGCAACCGCCGGATGCGGCAGATTGACATGCTCGATCATCCCGCTGAATTTCGTCATGGCACTGCGCGTGCCTTCGCCCAGCCAGCGTGCCGATTCCGCAAGATTGCCAAGCTGACGCAGCAGCGCAAGAATCGCCCCGGCCGCCATCGCCCGCAGCAGCGCATACGCCTTGCGCGACGCCTCGGCACTGGCCGCATAAAGACTCCGCAGCGTCTCCGCCGCCGCAATCCCGCCCGGAAACGGCAGTTGTTCATGATTGATCATCTGACGCTTCATCGGAATCGCCAGAAAGACCCCGAGACAGGCCGTCAGAAACACAAAGGCCGTCATGAGCGGCCATGGCATGTGCTTCCCGCCATTCACCATGAGCAGGGCCGCACAGGCACTGCCCACCACCGATCCCGTACTGTAGCCCGCTGCAGAGGCTGTCGACTGCATGCAGTTGTTCTCCAGCAGGCTCATCGGCGTTAGCTTGCCGCCCGTGAGCGCCCGCAGCCCATTCCAGATGGCCCACGACATTACACAGGCCGTGATGGCCACCCCAAACGCCCAGCCCAGCCGCAGCGTCGTGTACAGATTCGACAGCGAAAGAAACGCCCCCAGCAACCCACCCATGAGGACCGCCCGCAGCGTCAGCTGCTTCTGCTGATGCCCCTGATAGGCATTCCGGAACCACCAAAGATCCTTCTCCTCAGGCGAAGCATCTGGCCCCGGCGCTGGCACCGGCACACTGGCTGAATCGGATCGGTCGGATGTCATGGCGTCAATTGTATAAAAAAGCGGGTTCCACGCCTTTGAAGCGTGAAACCCGCCAATGTGCAATCCTTGATCGCTGCCGGAGACCCGGGAATCAGCGTCCGCGGCCACCGCGTCCGCCACCCGGAGGTCCACCGCCGCCCGGACCGCCGAAGCCACGCCAGTCACCGCGATCCGGCGGTTGGGTGACCTGCTGCTGCTGTTCAGCCGTCAGGCCGCTCGTAGCCAGCCATGCGGCTGCTTCCTGCGGATTGGTGCGCATGTAATTGCGGCCGACATCAATGAGAGTGTCGGTGCGGAGTTCCGGGTCCTGAATGACGCCTGCCCAGACAGCGGCGTCCTGCGGAGCTTCGCGGGCAATGTTGCGGGCAATCTGCTGCGCCCCGGCATCCTTGTTGGCTCCGGCCGGCAGCGAATTGACGAACTTGCTGGCTGCTTCCGCGTCCTTGCCGTCATCCTTGCGCATCCATTCGCCCACCACTTCACCGTAAGCCCGCGCCTGGGCATCACCCTGCAGCCCGGAAGCAAACTCGATGCCCTTCTGAGGGTCCTGACGGCCGAGACTCTCGGCGACATTGCCCACCGCGTTGAGCGCATACTGCTCGCCCTGATGCGCCTTCACGAATTCCGCAGCCTTGGCCGGATCCGAACGCATCATCTGGTCCGCCACCGTATCAAAGGCCCCGCGCTTCATGGTCGGATCAGCGATCGATCCAATCCATTCGGAAGCCTTTTCGGTGCCACCGGTACGGATCATTTCGCGGGCAATCGTTTCCGCGGCACGGGCGCGTTCACCTTCGTCCTTCATGGCGCCCGCATACTTCATGGCTCCTTCGACATCGCTCTTGGCCATGCCGTTGACGATGGCCATCGACATGAATTCCTTGCCGCCGCCTTCGAATTCATCAAGCCACTTCATGGCCGCCTGGGGATCCTTGGTGGCCCATGCCGCCAGCACCGCAGGCTGCGCAAAGCGCGATCCCCGGTCGCCATCAGCCCCGAGCGTCTTCATGGCCGCTTCCGGATCGACCGACCCCCACGCATGCGCAAGCATCGGCATGTAGCGCATCGATTCCCAGCCGCCCACATTTTCACGGAGCATGGCAAGGGCAGAGGGAGCATTCTCGGGAGTGAGTGCCTCCATGAGTCGCGCAAACATCATCTGGCTCTTCACCGGATTGTTCTCACGCACCGCTTCGGCAATCGCCTCCTTCATGACATCGGCCGACAGCGGCTTGCCAGTATCCAGCCCGTAGCGCTTGAAGAAGTCGATGACCCCCGGATCCGAAGACGCCAGCCTGGTGGCATCCTTCACCGTGGAAACACCGCCCGGTCCAGTCGTCACCGGTGCCGCCGCCAGATTGCGGGCGCGTCCAGCCGATCCATCGGCCGAGCCACCGGAATTCATCTTCATGCCCCCGTAGAAGGCACCTGCGGCCACTCCGGCCCAGATCAGATTGAGTGCGAGCGATGATTTCATGGTTTTGAAAGCAAGGGTTCAGGATGGCTTGTTCTCGGCAGCCGCGTCGGGCTTGGGAGCCGATTCAATCTTCTTGCGGGCTTCCTCCGGGATTTCCACCGTGGCCGTCCCGGCGTCCTTGATTTCCGTGGTCGTGGTCCGCTTCAGATCCATCGTGTTGCCATTGAAGGATACGGTACCGGAGACCGTGTACTCCATCTTGGCAAGCCCTCCATCCTTCATCCAGAATTTGACCGATCCCTTGGCGTTCTGCGGAGCCGGGGCCTCGCTGCCATCGCGGCGGCGGCCACCGAATGACATCAGTTCCTTGACGGCTTCCTCGCTGAGTTCACCGGCGGTGGCTTCGCCGTCCTTGCTGAGCGACTTCGCCTTGGCCACGAGATCGGCAGCCTGCTCGGCGGGAGTCTTGAAATTGCGGGACATGCGGCCGCTGAAGCCGCCACGGCCACCGCCGCGCTGCTGACCGTCGCCACCGCCTTCGCTGCGGCGGGCGGCCATTTCCTCAGGGGTACGCCAGCCATCTTCTCCCTTGATGGCTGTCACGCCGCCCTTCCAGACGGTTTCCATCTTCTGATCGCCGCGCGAACTCGTCATGAGTACCCAGCCGTCCTTGTTGACCTTGCCTTCGGTTGGTCCGGGCTGCCAGCGGCTGTTCTCTCCCATGGAAGTATTGGAAGTCCATGCGTAACCGGAGGCTTCGCTGAGGGATTTGGCAGCAGCCTTGACGGCGTCGGCATCAGCACCATCCGCAGCGCGGAGCGCGGTTGGACTGAGGGCGAGGAGGAGGGCGATATGACTCTTTTTCATGTTGGTGATTCTGTTCGGTGTTCCTGAATACGCTTCCGCAGAGATGCGCTGCGGACAGCGAAAACGTCAGTCCGCGATTGCGGAGGATTCGTGGAATCCAAGCGGACTCGCCGCCCCGCGGATCCTAACAACGGCCCGCCGCACGGCCCGGACTTCTCCGGAGCCGCAGAAAACGGCAGCGGCAGCCGTCATCCATCCCGCCAGCTGCCATGGGGGCCCCGCTGCGAGCAGAAGGACGGCCAGAGCCGCAGCTGCGGCAGCCATGGCCACCCGCCAGCCCGCCAGCATGCAACGGACCCTCGTGACATTGCCGGCCGCATGATATTCAGTGACGGTGAGCACCCGCACGCCGCGGCTTCCCAGCAGGAGATCCCATGGTTCCCAGCCGTCGCCGACGCCAGCCCCCTGCCCTGCGAGCGCATGAAGAAGATCATGGCGGTCGGTTCCGGACGCACTGCCGAACCGAAGCCCGGCCACCGTGACATTCCCCATGCCTCCACGCAGCCAGCGGATGGCAGGACCATGCGGCCATGGCGATGGCCCGCAGGGCCGAGGGACACCAAGGAGCATCCGCCAGAAGAAACGCGATCCCTTCCGCACCACCGGCTGGAGGAGGAGCAGCCACGCCAGCAGCAGACGGTTGGGAATCCGGTCCCAGCCCGATGGCAGCACGAGCCTCCGCGCCCGCACCCCGGCAACGGCGAAAGAAACGAACGCCATGACCAGCGGCAGCGGCCAGAGCCCCGTCACGAAGAGGGACGCCGCAGCCAGTCCGGCCACGGTGGACCACCAGCCGAATCCGCTGCCCAGCCACTGCCCTTCGCCACGCTCATAAACGCCCTGGTACCCGGCCAGCCCGTACCTCCCGGAATAAACTACCGCATTCGTCCAGCCCAGCCTCCGCTGCGCGGCATCGTACACCACCCCTTCCCAGCGCGCCCCGCCATCGTCGCCGAAACGATCCGCATGCGACCCCATGAGGAGGGCTTCGGCTTTTCCATAGCCCGCCTGCTGACGCAGGTAGGCCAGCGCACTGAACCTCCGGTAATGCCAGACCACCGCAGCCGGCACCGGCGCAATCCTCCAGCCACGCGACAGCACCTTCCAGCAGAAATCGACATCGTCTCCCGCTGCATGATATTCGGCCCCGAATCCGCCCACTTCCGCAAAAACCGACGCCCGCACCGCAAGATTGCAGCCAGGAATGTGCTCGGCCTCGCGGTCGTTGCGCAGAACCTGCGCCGGCGCTCCCGGGGCCGCCATGACACAGGCCTGCGCCGCCGTCACCGGCCGCGGCGGCACATTGGGTCCACCCGCAGCCCCCACCCCCGGATCATCAAAGGCCCGCACCAGAAACCTCAACCAGTCCGCATCGGGAAGGCAGTCGTCGTCCGTGTACGCAAGGATCGTCCCACCTGCCACTGACGCCCCGGCATTGCGCGCCATGCCAAGCCCAGCCGCCTCCTGACGCAGGCAGCGCACGCCCGGAAATTCACCGCAAATCGCCGCAATGCCCGGACGCGAACCATCATCGACAACAATGACCTCGCAGTCGGGATAATTCAGCCGCGCCAGCCCAGCCAGACAGTCGCGCAGGGTCCGGTGACCATTCCGGGTGCACACAATCACAGAAACCGCCGGACTCTTTCCCTCCGCCGGCAGCACCCGCCCGGCATCTGCGTCCCCCCGGAGCCGGAACCATGCCGGACGCGGCTGCCGATCCGGATCGGTCAGCCCGAAATTCCATCCACTGACCTCCTTGCCACCCCGCCACCAGGCATCGGTAAACGAAAACAGGAAGTGCCCGGCCGTTCCGGTTTCCTCGCAGGCCTGCCGCTGCGCCTGCAGCAGGACAGCCTGCGCCTCGCCACCAAGTCTGGCCGCGTCGGCCCCGAATTCGGAGATCACGAGCGGTCGGTCACCCGCCAGATGATGCAGCCGCTCCAGATACCGCCGGAACGCCCCGGCATCTTCAAGATACACATTCCATGCCGCGAAATCCGCCCGACCAGGCTGCAGGAATTCCGTGCTCGGATAATTCGCATAGGAAACCGGGAGCCCGCCCGCGTGCTGCTGCGCTTCATCAATCAGTTCATCAAGGAATGCCTCGACTCGGCCATACCCCAGCCAGCGGACCAGCGGAGCGGGAATCTCATTGCCCACCACAAGGGCGGCCACTTCCGGACGACCAGCCAACCGCCGCACGCCCGACACCACCGCCAGCCGCACCGCCCGGCGCGACGCGGAACTTGTCAGAAAATCAATGTGATCAGTCCACGGAATGCCTGCCAGCACCCGCAATCCCCGCCCACCGCAGGCATCCAGAAACCACGGCGGCGGAACCTCGTAAAGCCGCATCGCATTGGCTCCCCAGCCCGCCAGCATTTCCAGATCCGCTGCCACTCTTCCCGGCTCGGGCAACCCACCACGCACCGCCGCCGGACCGAACGGACCGTACGTCACCCCGCGCAGGATCCCCTTTTCTCCACCACACCGGAACCACCGGCCGGAAACTTCCAGCGGTCCCCGCAGTTCTGCCGCAGGACGTGGATCGGATGGCACTGACTCGTTCACGGAAAGTTCGTTCGCTTCCCTCCCCACTGCACCATGCACAACAGCATGGGCAACGAAAATGATGTCTTCCCCTTCCGCACCTACGGACTCCCGCTGGCCGCAGTCCGGCGTTTCTTCCGCACTCATGAAACGCTTTTCCGCCGCTGCCCTGACCTGCTGCTTCGCTCTCGTTTCCACACCGGCATCAGAATGGCCGCAGTGGATGGGACCGGAACGTAACGGGATCTGGAACGAACCGGACGCAGGCGGCCGGATGGACCTCGCCTATGCCTCCATGCTCTGGGAGGCTCCCGTGGGCGGAGGCTACGCCGGACCAGCCGTGAGCGGGGACTTCGTCTACGTGGCTTCGCGCCACGCCGCGCCAACCAGCGATACGAGCAAGGGACTTCCCGGCCATGAAAGCCTGCGCTGCTTCCAAGTCAGCGATGGATCGCCCGCATGGGAACAACGCTGGCCAGCCACCTACACCATCGATTATCCATCGGGCCCGCGCGCCACGCCAACCGTGCACAATGGCCGGGTCTATTTTCTCGGCGCAGAAGGCCGCTTCGTCTGCTGCTCCGCCGAAAGCGGAAAAATCCTCTGGCAGCACGAACTGCGCACTTCCCCGGGTTGCGCCCCTCCCATCTGGGGATTCGCCAGCCACCCGCTCATCTTCGAAAACCTCGTCATCATTGTGGCCGGAGGCGACGGCTCAACCTGCATGGCCTACGACCGGATCACCGGCGCAGAAAAATGGCGGGCGCTTTCCTCGAAACAGGCAGGCTACTGCCCTCCCACCCTCATCTCAGCCCACGGCAAACCAACCCTCATCGTCTGGCACGGCGAAGCCATCAATGCCCTCAACCCCGCCACCGGAGCCACCCTCTGGTCACAACCCCGAGAAACCCGGTACGGCGTCAGCATGGCCAACCCCGTCGCCCACGGAAATCAGCTCCTCGTTTCCGCCTTCTGGTGGGGCAGCCGCATGCTCTCGCTGCCCGCAGAGGGCGACCCCTCCATCGTCTGGGAAACCCAGCGCGAAAGCGACACCCGCACGGAACACCTCAACGCCCTCATGTGCACCCCCATCCTCGCCGACGACCACCTCTACGGCGTCTGCAGCTACGGCCAACTCCGCTGCCTCGACTGGAAAACCGGGGCCCGCCGCTGGGAAACCTTCGCAGCCACCACGGAAAAAGAGACCCGCTGGGGCAATGCCTTCCTCACCAGACTCGGCAGCAATTCCTCGAGCTTCCTCATCGCCAATGAACGGGGCGAACTGATTCACGCAGACCTCACCCCGGAAAAATACCGCGAAATCGCCCGGCGCCAGCTCATCGAACCAAATTCCCCGGACGTCCGGGAACGCAAGGTTGTCTGGAGCCACCCGGCCTACGCCGGCAACTGCATCTTCTGGCGGAACGACGCCACCCTGCGCTGCTGGCGCATCCTCAAACCCAGGGAATAACCCCGCACGGTCACAGCCCCGGCGGCTTCCGCAGGTGCCAGTCGCTCACCCGCTGCCACGTCCCCGCCGCCCGGAACAGGTCGCCTTCTCCCAAGGGTCGACCCATCAGCTGCAGCCCCACCGGAAGTTCCCGCCCCGCAGCCTGCGTAAACCCACAGGGCACACTGATCCCGCAGATCCCGGCCAGATTCGCCGCGATCGTGAAGATGTCGGCCAGATACATCTGCAGAGGATCCCCCGCATGCTCGCCCAGCCGGAAGGCAGGCACCGGACACACAGGTCCCGCAATGAGATCAACCTCGCGGAATGCTTCATCGAAGTCCCGCCGGATCAGGCTCCGCACCCGCTGCGCCTTCCCATAATAGGCATCGTAATACCCACTGCTCAGCACATACGTGCCCAGGATGATGCGCCGCTTCACCTCGGGTCCAAACCCTTCCGCCCGCGAACGGTCGTACACTTCCCGGATGTCCGCCGGAGCCGCACAGCGATGACCGTAGCGCACACCATCAAACCTCGCCAGATTGGCCGACGCCTCGGCGGTCGCTATGATGTAGTATACCGCCACCGCATACTCGGTGTGCGGAAGCGAAATCTCCCGGACCTCCGCGCCTTCCCGCTCCAGTCCCCGCACGGCTTCCTCCACCGCCGCCCGCACCCCTGGATCAATGCCATCCACGAAATATTCCTTCGGCAACCCAATCCGCAGTCCCTTCACGCCACCGCCCAGCGCCGCCCCGTAATCAGGCACCGCGTCTCGCAGCGAGGTCGAATCCCCAGGATCATGACCCGCCATCACCTGCAGCAGCAGGGCCGCATCCTCCGCCGTCCGCGCCATCGGACCAATCCCATCAAGCGACGATGCATACGCCACCAAACCACGCCGCGACACGCGTCCATACGTCGGCTTCAATCCCGTAATGCCACAGAACGAAGCCGGCTGACGGATCGATCCCCCCGTGTCCGTTCCCAGCGAAACCACAGCTTCCCCCGCCGCCACCACCGCAGCCGATCCCCCGCTCGACCCCCCAGGCACCCGCTCCAGATCCCATGGATTGCGCGTCAGCCGCAGGGCCGAATTCTCACTCGTCGACCCCATCGCAAATTCATCGCAGTTCACCTTCCCGAACGGAATGGCTCCCGCAGCCCGCAGCCGCGCCACCGCCGTCGCATCCCATGCACTGACATAACTGCCCAGCATCTTCGACGCACATGTCAGCGGCTGCCCAGCCACATTGATGACATCCTTCACAGCCACCGGAATCCCGCCCAGCGGCAAACTCACATCCACCCGCTCGGCTTCCACAAGGGCTGCCTCCAGATCACGCGAAAGATACCCACCAATCCGTTCATCCCGCGACGCAATCACCGACTCCAGCGACCGCAGAATGTCCCGCGGAGCAATCTCACGCGAAACCAGCCGCCGCCGCAGTTCCGCCACCGTGCATTCATTCAGTTCCTCATTCATCGCTTTATTCAACTACCCTCGGCACCAGAATCTGATCTCCCACCCGCGCTGGAGCATTCGCCAGCGCAGCTTCCACCGGAAGACTATCCACCACCGCATCGGCACGCACACTGTCCATCAGCCCCAGAGGATGCGCCATCGGCTCCACCCCGGAAGTATCCACCTTCCCCAGCAGACCAATGTAATCAAGAATGCGGTCGAGTTGCCCGCGGTACGATTCCGCTTCCTCCGGCGTCAGCCTCAGCCGCGCCAGATCCGCCGTCTTCGCCACATCAATGTGCACCGCGTCACTCATGGCGCGCGCCATCCCACATCCCCCTGCCCCCGGCAACCAGAAATGCTCCCCACCCCCGCCTCACGGCCGCGTCACTTTCACCCGCATCCATTGACGTTCCCGCCCGCTGACCGGGACGGAGTATGAATGCACGGGTGCCACCGCCCCATTCACAAGGTCGGTCCAGGTCTGCAGATCCTGTGACGACTGCACCTTCACAGTCACCCCTGTCACAGAGGGAGCCAGACTGAAATTCATCGTCATGGCCGACGGCCCGACCACCACCTGCGGCATCTGCCCCGGCCCGCTCAGCCCGGACAAGGGATTCGTGCCAAACGCATACTCCACCAGATTGCTCAGCTGATCCCGGTCGTCATCCCCCGCCGCTCCTCCGCTGGCCCCAGGGTAATAGCCGGCCACCCATGCATCATATCCCGTCAGCGACGAAACGGTCACCGATACCAGATTCGTCCAGCCCAGCCTCCGCACACCGGAAACCGGAGCAGCCCGCAGCACATACTTGTCATTCACATTCATGACCGATCCAAGGGTCGCTTCGCTGAGGGTGAAAGGCGACGCCGTAGCCGTGATCTCATTCCCCTTCGCCGTCAGCCGCTGCACGCCCACCAACCGTACATCGTCCACAAAGCAGCCGTACATCTGATCCTCTCCGTAAAAGACGTTGGCTCCCGGCCGGAATACATACCGCAGGCGCACCGCTTTGCCCGCATACGCCGCCAAACTCACACTCCGCAGCTTCCACAACGGCGCATTCCCCCCGGTCCCTGTCTTGTCCCACAGCGAACTGTCGTACATGTTGTCTTCCTCCACCACATACTGGCCATTGCGGCCGTCAATCTCGGTCCAGACCACGCCTCCATCCGTCGAGATCTCCAGACTGAGCCGCGACGTGTCAAATACCCAGCGGAAACAATTGTAGTAATCAACCCGCGACGTCGCCCCAGCCACAAAGTCGGTCCCGATCTCGACAACCTGATCAGCCCCGTCCCTCGGAAAGGTCAGATGCAGGGCACGCGATCCCGTCCGCGGAGTGAAAACCACGCCATTCGGCAGGGTCTGGGCGGCCTGCCGGGCCGGATACGTGCCAGTGGTCTGCACCGCCAGATCAACGGCATTCGTATCCTCGAATCCCTGCAAGTAATCAGCTGCTGCCGCCGCCGAAGCCACCTGCAACCGGTACTCGCGGGCCCCAGCCACCGCCGTGAATGGATAGAATCCCCCCGCCTTCGGAAGCGCTGCCGGACCACTCAAGGCCAGCACGCTCCCCGCCACATTCACCGGAAACAGCACGGTCTGCCACGTCTTCACCGACGGCACCCCGCCCCCGCTCATCCCGGAAACCGTCACGGTCACCACCTGATCCGACACCGCCGCCGAAGGCAACGCACCCGGTTCCCACACGATGGCATTCTCCCCAACCAGCGCCGTCCGCGAAACCACCGTCACCGGAATCGACCCGCCCGGCCCGCTCATCGTCACGGTCGCCGCAGAAAAATCCGCTCCCGGCCAGGCCAGTGACCAGCGGCCCGGCCGCAGCTCCGCAGGGAAATACCCCTCGTTCGGCCACATCGTAAACCGCGCCGCCCCGGCCGGGCGGAAGTTCCCCACCACATAAAGCGTGTTCGCACCATTCACTTCATACGTCACCCCATCCTGCGTCAGCGTCCCAGCCGGCACATCGCCACTCGCCATGTCAAGGGTCCGCGGGAATAGAATCCACCGCCGATGCCCCACATTCTCATTCGTGTACAGATCCGATCCCCCATCCTCGTCCTGCATGTAGGCATCCACCGCCCCAGGCCCCCAGTAGCCCACAGTCAGATTCCCATGCGCCGACCCATTCCATGCATACGCCGACCAGTTGAAATAACTGTTAGGCGGATTGTGCGACAGAATGAATTGGTCCTCGGCATACCACGATTCCATCGCATTCATGTAAGCCGACTGCATGCAGCAATACGTTTTCGATGTCCCCGCCGGAACAGTCGTGCCCGCCGGCCCGGGCACCAGATTGACCGCGTCCTGCGCACCAAAAGTCACATCCGCAGGAACCCCCGCCAGCCCACGGTAGAAATTCACCCTCCGCCGGATGTGCTCGCGGTAAACTTCCGACGTGGTGCCCGCACTCCCCGTCAGGGGATCGTACGACCCCGTCCAGCCCATCGTGGATTCAACCCGCTCGGAAGCACGGTAGACGGTCTGATAAAAACTTTGAACCTCGGCCCGCGACGCAGCATCCACCACGAACCCAGCCGCGGGGACATTGCCCCCTCCCGCCGGAACCCACGTATTCTCATCGGCCTGCAGGAGACTGAAGGGTCCACCAGCCAGCAGTAGACAACAAGGAAGCACCGCAGCACCAGGATTTTTCATGCTCTACCTTGCCACAGACCTCTACCGGAACTCAATCCCAATCCTCGCTGCGCTCCGCTTGTGCCGCCCAACTCTGGCTCCATACTCCCAACCCCGCCGACGCTTATGCCGTCCCAGCGCCCCTCTCTTTCTATGGATTCTCTCCCCACTGTTCACTTCGGTCTCGCCGGCCTCGGAAATGTCGGCATGGGCGTCTACAAGAATCTCCTCCGGAATGGCGAACTGGTCGCATCCCGCAGCGGCGTCCGCCTCAATGTCCGCAAAATCGCCATCCGCGACACGGCCCGCCACACCGCCGCCGGTGTCCCCGCAGCCCTCCTCACCACCGACTGGCGCGACCTCCTCAAGGACCCGGAAATCAAGGTCATCGTCGAACTGATCGGCGGCACCACGGACGCCTACGACCTCGTCAAAAGCGCGATCCTCGCCCGCAAGGCAGTCGTCACAGGAAACAAGGCGCTCCTCGCCGAACACGGACTCGAACTGGTCGCCCTCGCAGAACGGGAGGACGTTCCCCTCTACTTCGAAGCAGCCGTCGCCGGCGGCATCCCCATCATCAAGGCAGTCCGCGAAGCCCTCATCGGAAACAACATCGAAGCCATCTACGGCATCATCAACGGCACCACGAATTACATTCTCACCCGCATGAGCGACGCCGGCCTTTCCTACGAGGACGCCCTCGCGGAAGCCCAGCGTCTCGGCTACGCGGAAGCCGATCCCTACCTCGATGTCTCCGGCTGGGACGCCGGACACAAGGCCATCATCCTCGCATGGCTCTCCTACGGCCAATGGATCAATCCCTCCCAGGTCCATGTGGAGGGCATCAGCCAACTCACCCGCAGCGACCTCTCCTTCGCCCGCTCCATGGGCTATTCCATTAAACTCCTCGCCGTGGTCCGACTCGATCCCTCGAAGAATATCGAAGTCCGCGTCCAGCCATCGCTCGTCCCACGCACCAGCATCCTCGCCAGCATCAACGGCGTCATGAATGCCGTGGCAGTCTACGGCGATGTCGTCGGCGAAACCCTCTTCTACGGAAGCGGAGCAGGCCAGGACGCCACCAGCAGCTCGGTCATCAGCGACCTCGTCGACGCCGCCGACAGCCTCATCAATGAAGCCGGCACCAACAATGGCTTCGTTCCCCACGGCCAATACGGATCTTCCCTCCCCGTCACGGAAACGGAATCAGGATACTACCTCCGGCTCCACGTCGATGACCGACCCGGCGTCATCGCCTCAATCGCCGGCATCCTCGCCGCCCATAACATCGGCATCCTCTCGATCCAGCAGCCGGAAGTCAACGAAGGAGCCCGCGGTGCCGACCTCATGATCATGCTCCACAAGGCCCGCTACGGCAGCATCCTCGCCGCCCGCGATGCCATCACGGCCCTCGACTGCATCCGCCAGCCTCCCGTCCTCCTCCGCGTCGAAAATCTCCCCGGACGCCACTGATCCCGCCCCTCCCCGCCACCATGAACGCCGACCAGGCCCGCCAGCGCATCGCGGAACTGTCCGCCGCCATCGAACACCACAACCGCCTCTACTACCTCGAGGCCAGCCCCGTCATCTCGGACCGGGAATACGATGCGCTCTACCGCGAACTGAGCGACCTCGAAGCGGCATGGCCGGACCTCGCTTCGGAAAATTCCCCGACCCGCCGCGTCGGTGGCTCCCCCGCAGATGGATTCCGCCAGGTCCAGCATGCGGTCCGCATGATGAGCCTCGAGAACACCTACTCGGAAACGGAAGCACTCGAGTTCTATCAGCGCATGGTCCGCCTCACGGGACTCGACCGCATCCACACGGTCATCGAACCGAAAGTCGATGGCGTGGCGGTCTCGGTCCGCTACGAAAACCATGCGCTCGTCCTCGCCGCCACCCGCGGCGACGGCATCACGGGCGACGACATCACAACCAACGCCCGCACCATCCGCCGGCTCCCACTCACCCTCCCGCCGGAAGCTCCCCCCCTCCTCGAACTGCGGGGTGAAATCTTCATGCCGAATGCCGCCTTCCGGAAACTCAACGAGGAACGCGAGGCAGTCGGCGAAGCACGCTTCGCCAACCCACGCAACGCCACGGCCGGTACCCTGAAACTGCTCGATTCCCGCACGGTCGCCCGCCGCCCGCTCGACATCATCTTCCATGGCCTCGGCGAAACCAGCGGCCCCGCCATCGCCTCGTTCTCGGATTTCCACCAACTCCTCCAATCGCTTGGCCTCCCCCGTGCCGAACGCATCTGGACCGCCGACGACGCCCATGGCATTCTCACCGCCATCCGCGCCATCAACGAGGCCCGCCGCCTCCTGCCCTACGAAACCGACGGCGCCGTCGTGAAGGTTGACCGCACGGACCTCCAGCAGCAACTGGGAGCCACCGCCAAGGCACCACGCTGGGCCATGGCCTACAAATACGAACCGGAACGCGTCACGACCGTCCTCCGCCGCATCACAGTCCAGGTCGGCCGCACCGGCGTCCTCACTCCAGTCGCTGAACTCGACCCCGTCCTCGTCTCGGGATCAACCGTCTCCCGCGCCACCCTCCACAACGAGGAGGAAATCCTCCGCAAGGACATCCGCGAAGGCGATACCGTCATCATCGAAAAAGCAGGCGAAATCATCCCCGCCGTCATCGAGGTCGTCCCCGAACGCCGACCGCAGAATTCCCAGCCATTCGACCTCTTCCAGCACATCCACGGCCAATGCCCGTCCTGCGGAGGCCCCATCGCAAAAACCGAGGGCTTCGTGGCATGGCGCTGCCAGTCGCTCGAATGCCCAGCCCAGGCTGCCACCCGGCTCCGCCACTTCGCCAGCCGCAAAATGCTCGACCTCGACGGCCTCGGCGACATCGTGGCCGACAAACTCGTGGAACGCGGCCTCGTACGCACCCCGCTCGACGCCTTCCGTATCCCGGAAGCCTCCCTCGCTTCCCTCAACCTCGGCACGGACGAAGATCCCCGCACCTTCGGCCCGAAAAATGCCGCGAAACTGACCGCTTCGCTCGACCGCAGCCGCTCGCTCCCTCTCTCCCGCTGGATCTTCGCCATCGGCATCCCGGAAATCGGTGAATCAGCCGCCCGCGAACTGGCCCGCCTCCACAGGGATTTTCCAGCACTCGCGGATTCCCCCATCCTCCGCGACCTCGCCGCCCTCCCCAAAGGAAAACGCAAGGAGGACCACCCCACCCTCGGCCCACTCCGCATCGCTCAGGAAATCGGCCAGGTCGCCGCCCGCAGCGTCATCGATTTCTTCCAGAGCCACGCCGGCACCACTTTCCTCGCCGACCTCGCCAGCCTCGGCATCAATCCGCAAAGCGACAATTTCACGGAAACCACCAGCACAGCAGGATCGCCCGCCTCCCGGCTCGCAGGCACCACATGGGTCATCACAGGCACGCTCAGCCAGCCCCGCCAGTTCTTCGAAGACCTCATCCGCAGCCTCGGCGGCAAAACCTCGGGCAGCGTCAGCGCGAAGACTTCGTTCGTCCTCGCAGGCGAAGAAGCCGGCAGCAAACTGGACAAGGCCCGCCAGCTCGGCGTCCGCACCCTCTCGGAAAAGGAATTCCACGACTTCCTCAGCCAGACCGGGGAATCCTCACCGGAACCCGCGTTCCAGCTCGATAACTGACCCGTGCCCACTCCCCGTCTCAAAATCCGCCTGTCCCCCGCCGGGGAACGCGCAGTCAAATCCGGCCACCCCTGGGTCTTCAGCGAAAGCATCCAGTCGCAGAACCGCCCGGGCTCCGCAGGCGAACTCGCCGTCATCTACGACCGCAGCAGCGACCGCTTCCTCGCCTCGGCTTTCTTCGATCCCGATTCCCCCATCCGCCTCCGCATCGTCCACCGCGGCACCCCCACCCCCATCGACCCCACCTTCTGGCACGACCGCGTCCACTCAGCCACCGCCGCCCGCGCCGGGATCTTCACGCCGGACACCACCGGGGTCCGACTCATCCACGGGGAAAATGACGGCTTCCCTGCCCTCGTGCTCGACCGCTACGCCGATACCTGCGTCTGCAAACTCTATTCTCCAGTCTGGATCCCGCACCTGCCCACCCTCACCGAGGCCATCACGTCCATCATCCAGCCGGCCGCTCTCCTCCTCCGCCTGAGCCGCAATGCCGCCCCGGCCTTCGCCGCAGCCGGCCTCACGGAGGGCTTCCTCACAGGCTCATCCCCAGACTCGGTCCCCTTCCTCGAAGACGGTCTTCAGTTTCTCGCCGATGTCCGCCATGGCCAGAAAACCGGCTTCTACCTCGACCAGCGCGACAACCGCCGCCGCCTCGCCTCCATCGCCAAGGGTGCCGATGTCCTCAATGCCTTCAGCTTCTCCAGCGCATTCTCGCTCCACGCCGCCCGCGCCGGGGCCCGCTCCGTCACGGATGTCGACATCAGTCAGCACGCCCTCGACGCCGGCAGTCGCAATTTCGCCGCCAATCTCCACCTCCCCCCGGTCGCCGCATGCACCCGCCATGCCGTCCGCGCCGATGCCTTCCCATGGCTCGCCGCCCGACCCACCCAGCGCTTCGACATCGTCGTCGTCGACCCCCCCTCGCTGGCCCGGCGCGAAAGCGACCGCCCCGCAGCCATCAAGGCCTACCACCAACTCGCCACCTCCGCCGCCCAGCACCTCAAACCCCACGGCATCCTCCTCGCCGCCTCCTGCTCCGCCCACGTCAGCCCCTCCGAATTCGCCGACGCCGTCCGCGCAGCCATCCCCCACGCCCGCGAACTCTGGACCGCAGGACACGCCCAAGACCACCCAGCCCGCTTCCCGGAAGCCACCTACCTCAAAGCCATCGCCCTCCAGCTTCCCGCCCGCCCCGCAATCCGCCGCTGAAGCCCCAGACATCCCCGCAGGCCGGACCTCAGCGCCGCACCACCCTCGGCTTCGGATCACTCTCCGGACGCGGCGGAGGATCATCTCCAATCGCCACCACCCCGAAGAAATCCTTCATCACATCCCGGTACACCCCACGCTTGAACTCAGGCAGCCACCGCAAATCAAATGCGGCCGGCTCAATCCACTTCCAACTCCGGAATTCCGGCTGCTTCGTGTCAATGCTGATCAGACTGTCAGGCCCATGAAACCGGCACAGAAAGTACGTCTGCTGCTGCCCCACATACTTCCGCCTCCGCCGATGCCGCACCGGAAACCGGTAACGGTACGGCCCCCGCTCCTCCACAATGTCATACGCCCCCGGAAGGAGCGAAATCTCTTCCCACAACTCCCGCTGCAGGGCCTCCCGCGGCGTCTCCCCATGATCCCGGCCACCCTGGGGAAACTGCCAGCTGTCCGCAAAATCATCCCGCTCACAAATCAGCAGCCGCCCCTCGTCGTTCACCAGCAAACAGGCAACGCAGGGACGGAAGCGCTCCCGGGGGGAATCCGTAGTCTTCTCAGGCATCAAAGTTCAATCCTCAATTGCGGGATACCGTCAACCCTGATTTGCATTTCCACCGCCCCAGACCCCCATTTTACCCCCCCGGAAACACCCTCCCAGCCCGCAAGTTCCCTGTAACTGAAGCCCTCCCACAGGGCTCATTATGATCATGACTGCCCTGCCCGCCGTCATCCCCTTTCCCCTCCCCAGCACGCCTCCAGTCCGCTTCCATTCGGAGCAACTCGATGAGGCTTCGCTGCCTGCAGACCTCATCCGCGCAGCGCAGCAGGGCGACGAACCTTCGTTCCATGCCATCATGCGCGCCTGCAAAGGCCGCATCGCCGCCATGGCCTCCCGCTACGTCCAGTGCGCCCCGGAACTCGATGACCTCTGCCAGGAAATCTTCGTGCACCTCTGGCGCGGCCTCCAATCCTACCGCTTCGACGCCCCCTTCCCCCACTGGGTCTCCCGCGTCGCCGTCAATACCTGCCTCACCCACCTCAAGAAACGCCGCCGCCGCAACGCCATCTTCGCCCCCAGCAGCGAACCGGTTTCCCTCGAACGCATCCCCGATCCCTCCCCGGACGCCGCCGCCGCCTCCCGCGAAGCCGCCGACCGACTCGGCCCCGCCCTCGCTTCCCTCCGCCCGGAAGACCGCCTCGTCATCACCATGCTCCACCTCGAAGAACGCTCGGTCGCAGAAATCGCCGACGCCACCGGTTGGTCCACCTCCAATGTCAAAGTCCGCGCCCTGCGCGCCCGCCAGAAACTCCGCGAATTCCTCCAGCGCCATGAATCCAAACGCTGATCACCACCTCGACGATCTCCTCCGCAAGGCCGCCCGCGACGAACGCCCAGCCACATGGGCCGCCACCGCCACCCGCGGCCTCGAAGCCCGCGTCCTCCAGCGCCTCAGCCGCCCACCGTCATGGGGCGATGCCCTCTTCAGCCTCTCCTCATGGCGCCCCCTCGCCGCCGCCGCCACCCTCGCCGCCGCCACCGGATTCTGGAGCGCTCCCGCCCTCGCCGAAATCATGGACGACGAATGGATCGCTTCCCAGGCAGCCGCCGAAGAGGAGGAAGCCGAGGACGCCCTCACCCCGGATATCGCCGACCCGGACGTCGGCTTCTGATCACCCCACCACTCCCGGGCCTCACCATGCAGAACTGGAAAACCGCTGTCCTCACCCTCGCAATCTTTGCACTGGGTGCCCTCGCCGGTTCGCTCGTCTCAGCCCAGGTCTTCCGCGGCCGCCTCGCCGGTGCCCGCAAAACCACCCCGGCCCCACCGCCGGAATCGCGCGAATGGCCCCAGCGGGTCTCGGACTCCGTCCGCCAGCAGGTCGGTCTCTCGGAACCCCAGTCCACCGCCGTCTCCAGCATCCTCAGCCGGACCTACGAAGACGTCCAGTCCATGCGCGAACGCTGGCGCCGCGAACTCCGCCAGCGCATGATCGAATCGGACCGCGCCATCGAAAAACAACTCAAGGACGCCCAGCGCAAACCATGGGAAGACTTCCGCAAACGCCGCCGCAGCGATTTCTTCAACCAGCGTCCCCAGCCCCCACGCCCCAACCGGCAGGAAAATCCACAGCCCAAAGCAGATCCGGGCCCAACTCCGATGCCGGCCGCCGATGCCCCGGCTCCGTAAACCCGCCACCCCGCGGACTGGACAAGCGGCCAACCAAACCGCATCCTGCGGCATGACGACCCGCCGCCACCTCCTCCAGTCAATCATCGCCTCGGGCTCGGCCCCGCTCTTCCTGCCACGCCACCTCATCGCCGGAAGCGGTCAGACCCCTCCCTCGGAACAACTGGCTACCGCCCACATCGGCGTCTCCGGTCAGGGCGGCGGAAACCTCGGCGAAATCGGAAAATTCCCGGAAGTCCGCGTCGTCGCCCTCTGCGACGTCGATGAAGGACGGCTCGCCGGACCAGCGAAGGAATACCCGCAGGCCCGCACCCACCGTGACTGGCGCCGCCTCCTCGATTCCCAGAAGGATTTCGACGCCGTGGTCGTCTCCACCCCAGACCACCACCACGCCCCCATCGCCGTCTCGGCCATGCTCCTCGGCAAGCACGCCTACGTGGAAAAACCCCTCGCCCACACCATCGAGGAAGCCCGCCTCATGACCCTCACCGCCGCCCGCATGAAGGTGGTCACCCAGATGGGCAACAACGGCCACGCAGGCGATGGCCTCCGCCGCTGGAAGGAATACATCGACGCCGGAACCATCGGCACCCCGAAGGAAATCCACGTCTGGTCGGACCGCCCAGGCAATTGGTGGCAATCCCAGGGCAAACCCCGCCCCACCGACAGCCACCCAGTCCCAGCGTCGCTCGACTGGGACCTCTGGCTCGGCCCCGCCCCCGCCCGACCCTACCACCCCAGCTACCACCCCATGCAGTGGCGCGGCATCAAGGACTTCGGCTGCGGTGCCCTCGGCGATATGGCCGTCCACAATGCCGATCCTGCCTATTTCGCGCTCGACCTCGGTGCCCCGGACTGGGTCGATGCCGAAACATCGGAACCAAACAGCGATTCGTTCCCCGCATGGTCCATCGTGACATGGCACTTCCCCGCCAAAGGCCAACGCCCGGCCATCACCATGAAATGGTACGACGGCGGCAAACGCCCGCAGAATGTTCCCTTCGTGGACCCCACCATCAACCTCGGCGACAACGGTCTCCTCATCGCAGGCGACAAAGCCACCCTCTTCGGGGGTTCCCATGCGAGCCCGCCCCGGCTCCTCCCATCGGAAGCCCAGGCCTCCACCCCGCCACCTCCAAAATCCCTGCCGCGTTCCCAAGGCCACCGCATCGAATGGGTCCGCGCCGCGATCGCCGGAAAACCCATGGATTCCCTCAGCGGCTTCTGGTACTCGGCCCCGTTCACCGAATCCCTCCTCACCGGAATGCTGGCCGTCGAATTCCAGAAACGCGTGGAATGGAACGACCTCGACATGACGTCGCCCAATACCCCGGAAGCCCAGCGCATCGTCCGCAAGGCCTACCGCGAAGGCTGGAAACTCCCGACGCTGCCAGCCTGATCCCCACGCCATGCGCACAACCGCCGCGCTCGCCGGACTCGCCCTGGGCCTGTCCTCCTCCGCTCCTGCCGCCGTCCCAGGATTCGCCGACTGGCCCCACCACGGCACGGTCACCATCCTGACAACTCCGGACGGAGCCAACCTGCCCGCCGCTGATTCGCTCACCGGTTTCCCCGTGCTCGTCCGGCTCGATGGCGATTGGTTCCCCTTCGCCCAGACCAGAACAGACGGAGCCGATCTCCGCTTCTCGTCAGCCGATGGCTCGCCGCTGGCCTTCGAAATCGATTCATGGGACGCTGCCGCAGGCACGGCCGCCATCTGGGTCCTCATTCCGGAAATCAAGGGCAACTCCGCCCAGCCACTCCACCTCCACTGGGGCCACCCGACGGCCCCACCAGCCTCTGACAGCCGCGCAGTCTTCAGCGCCGCCAACGGATTCCTGAGCACATGGCACCTCGGACATTCCGTGCAGGATGCCGCAGGCACCCTCGCCACCAAGGACACCGGCACCTCCCCCACCGCCGGCGTCATCGGCCCGGCCCGCCACTTCCCCGGCGGCAAGGGAATCTTCGGCGGCGAAGCGATCGCGAATTACCCGGCAGGCTCGGCTCCCCACACCACCTCAGCATGGTTCCGCGCAGAAAAACCCAACACCACCATCATCGGCTGGGGCAATGAAGGAGGGGGACGCGGCAGCAAAATCCGCATGATCTTCCAAAGCCCGCCGCACATCCGCATCGACAGCGATTTCTCGGACATCCGCGGCTCCCAGCGACTCCCCATGAACGAATGGATCCACGTCGCCCACACCTACGGCAACGGTCCCCGCCGACTCTTCATCAATGGCCAGCCCGACAGCGAAGCAGATACCAGTCTCGACATCCGCTCGCCCTCCCGGCTCTGGCTCGGAGGCTGGTACCACCAGTACGATTTCACCGGCGACCTCGACGAAGTCCGCATCAGCTCCGTCCCCCGCACACCCGCATGGATCCGTACGGAATTCGAAAACCAGAAGCCGTTCCAGTCGCTCGTCGGCCCACTCGTCTCCAAGGGCGACGCATTCTCGGTTTCCCCCTCCACCGCCACCATCAGGGAGGGCGAATCGCTCGCGTTCACCCTGACCGCCGGCGGTGCCCACCGCATCTCATGGGACCTGCTCAATGCCGATGGCTCTGCCACCCCGC
This sequence comes from Verrucomicrobiota bacterium, assembly GCA_039795165.1. Taxonomy (GTDB): domain Bacteria; phylum Verrucomicrobiota; class Verrucomicrobiia; order Verrucomicrobiales; family V1-33; genus V1-33. Next base: position 90,058 of record JBDKER010000006.1, read on the forward strand.
TGGCCGTGAACCGATTCCACTTCACCTTCACCACCCCGCGCATCACCGCTGACCAATCAGCCACGCTGCGCTGCAAAGCCGTCACCGCAGCAGGCCTCCGCACCCAGCTCATCCCGCTCTCGCTGCGCGAAGCCATCGCAGAACCGGACTTCACCCTCGCCATCCCGCCCACATGGGACGGACGCTCCCGCCTCACCATCACCCCGGACCTCAAAAACCGCGCCGCTCTCCCCAGTTCTCCACTCACCACCACATGGTCAGTCGAACCATTCGCGGTCGTCCATACGAAATCCGGCGATTCCCTCACCCTCGAACACGCGCTCCACCACGGCCCGCTCACCATCACGGCAACACTTTCAAATGGCGGCCCGCCGGTGACCCGCTCGGCCATCCTCAGCGTCCTGCCCCCCGCAGCCCCGGACCCATGGATCCAGCGCCCCGCCACTCCCGGCGAAAAACCTTCCAAGGGCATGTTCATCGCCCGCCAGCCGGACGGCCACGGCACCCTCCACTGGAATGGCAAACTCCCCAACCCAGCCGCCCGCAACGTCACACTCACCCTCACCCCGGACAAAGGGGACCCCACATCAATCTCCTCAGCCCCCCAGCCGGATGGATCATTCTCTCTCTCGCTGCCCGTCCCAGCCGGACTGATCCGCTACACCGCCACACTGTCCGCTGACCAGACTACCATCGAATCAGTCGGCGACATCGTCTGCGGCGACGCCTTCCTCATCGACGGTCAATCAAATGCCGTCGCCACAGACTGGGGACCGGATCCCGCCCCGGATTTCTCCAGCCCATGGATCCGTTCCTTCGGTTCCCCGGAAGGACATCCCAACCCAGCCAACACATGGGGCCACGCCACGTACCGCGCCGAGGGCGGCAAATTCCAGATCGGCTTCTGGGCCATGGAACTCGCCCGCAAAATCGTGGAGACCCACAAGATTCCTGTCTGCTTCCTCAACGGAGCCGTCGGCGGCACCCGCATCGACCAGCACCAGCGCCACCCCTCCCAGCCGGATGACCCGGAATCCATCTACGGCCGACTCCTCGCCCGCACCCGCATGGCCGGCCTCACCCACGGCATCCGCGGCATCTTCTGGCACCAGGGCGAAAACGACCAGGGCGCCGATGGCCCCACCGGCGGCTTCGGCTGGGAAACCTACCGACGCTTCTTCATGGACCTCGCCGCCGCATGGAAACAGGACTACCCCAACGCCCAGCACATCATCGCCTTCCAGATCTGGCCGAAGGCCTGCTCCATGGGCCTCAACGGATCGGATAACCAACTGCGCGAAGTCCAGCGCCAACTCCCCTCCGCCGTCGCCAACCTCTCGGTCATGGCCACCCTCGGCATCACCCCGGAAGGCGGCTGCCACTTCCCTCCCGCCGGCTACGCAAACCTCGCAGCCACGGTCTTCCCACTCGTCCAGAAACTCCACTACAAGGCATCCCCGCCCCAGCCCCCGGAATCGCCCAGCCTCGTCTCGGCCCGCTTCTCGTCTCCACAGCGGAATGCCATCACGCTCTCGTTCTCCCACCCCATCACATGGCAGGAAACCCTCGCGGAAGACTTCCTCATCGGTGACCAGCGCGGCCTCGTAACCTCAGGCCACACCAGCGGCACCACCCTCACCCTGCAGCTACGAGCCCCATCACAAGCCAGCACGATTTCCTACCTCGACAGCGCCTCATGGAACCCTCAGCGGCTCCTCCGTTCCCCCCACGGCCCAGCCGCCCTCACCTTCCACCGCGTCCCCATCCTGCCGGCTCCCTGATCCACCCGAGACTCGCCTGGACCACACGCCGCCCACCCATTCCTCAGGGCCCGAACCCCAGCCGGAAAAACCGACGCCCTTCCACGGGCTGCCGCAGCACCGCCCGACCACCAAACACTTCCACCGGCCCAGACACGGCTTCCCAGACCCCAAGACCGGAGGAAGACTCCACCCGGTAACACAACCCGGCCCCCCAACTCCACCCCAGCCGCACTGTCCCCGGACCATCGTCTCGAATCGCCAGCCCAGCACCCGCCAGAGGCCCAGCCTCATAACTGTCAAAAACCGCCGCAGCCGCCGCATTGGTCGGACTGAACACAATCAGCCCGGCCAATCCACTCTGCCACGCCGCATCCTCTGCCGCAATCACCGCCACCGGCTCGCCAGGCGACCCCAGATCGTAAACCCGGCCAAGCAGCAGCGAACCCCGACCCGCAAATACCATCCGGTACCGCCGCCCGGGATCCAACGCCGCCAGCACGGTCCCCGCATTGATCTTCTGCGGCGCTTCCCCACTCACCCGGTTGATCTCCAGATCGCCATCCCTCGTCTGAAAGGTCAGCGCATACCCATTGGTCGTCCCAGCCCCCAGATTGCTCACCCGCGCCAGCAGTCCCACCGACCCATCCGCCGCAGAATCAAACCCACCGAAATCACAGGCCACACAGAAGTCGCTCAGCACCTGACCAGTCCGCACCCCACCCGCCCGCGCCGGCCCCATGACCCCAGGATCAGGTGTCGCCGCCGCCGCCACCCGCCACCCGCCATCCGGAAAACTGTAGCTGCCCACCCCCACCGGATTCACCCGCGTCCAGCCAACGTCGTTCCCATCATTGAAATCATCCAGCGGCACCGGATCGCCCTCCGCCGCCTCATAGTTGTCAAAAACCCCCAAGATCGCCGCATTGTCATCGCTGAAGGCCACCAGCCCGCAGGCCCCGCGCGCATACGTGAAATCTTCCACCACCCGCGAAGCCACCGGCACATCCAGATCCGACGGGGCAAAAAGATGCGCCTCCAGAAAATTCCCCGCACCCGCAAACACCATCCGGTACCGCGTCCCCGCCACCGGCTGGAACTTCGCATAGCCACCAATGTTCGACGGCTGCTCTCCCGTCACCCGCTCAATCCCCAGATCCCCATCCGCCACATTGAAGGTCGCCGCATACCCACTCAGCGTCCCCGGCCCTGCCCCGGACTGCACCCTCGCCAGAATCCCCACAGATAAATCAACCGACGCATCCCACTCAGGCAAATCCACCGCCACCCGGAACTTGTCGTAAACCACCCCCTGCCGCAGCGACCCCACCCGCGCCGGACCAAACGACCCAGGATCCAGCGACGGCGGACAACTCATCCGGTACACCCCGCCCACCACCGCAAAATTCCCGCTCCCCAGCGGATTGAACCTCGTCCAGCCAGCGTCGTTCCCATCATTGAAATCGTCACTCTGACCATACCCCGCAGGACACAGTCCGATCAGCGTTACCAGAAAAACAGAGGGCAGCGGCAGGATTTTCAGCTTCATGATACCATCAGGGTTGCCCCGCCATCCTGCAGGCCCACACCCGTCCCGTCCATCCTCGCAAACCCCACCCCGCACCTCAGGTCAATTCCCGCACCTCCCTAGGATTTCCGCCGAAGCTAAGGACGCCACCCCTTCAGCACAAAACCCCCAGCGCCACCATCCTCCCAGTACAGCCCTTTTCCCGGCGATACGAGTAATACCGCTCAGGATCAGACGCATGCGTGCAGATCCCACAGTCGTGCACCGCCGCCGCATCGACCCCCGCCGCCACCGCGTCTTCCCGGATCCGTGCCGGAATGTCCATCTCAAACCACGGCGGCCGGATCGCCGGACCAATCTGCACCACCATCCTCCCGGGATCACAGCCAAACCGCTCCACCATCTCCCGGATCGCACCCCCCACAATGTTCCCCTCCGTGCTCTTCCTCCCGGAATGCAGCACGGCCAGCACCCGACTCGCCGGATCCACCACCCACACCGGCGCACAGTCCGCCACATGAATCCCCAGCACCACCCCGCACTCGGCCGTGATCAATCCATCCACCCCAGCCACATGCCGCTCTCCCCCACCACCCACCACCGCCACTTCCACCCCATGCACCTGCTCAGCGGTCACCAACGCCCCCTCCCCATACCCCATCCCACGTACCACAGCCTCATGCCACGGAGCCAACTCGGCCAGCACCCCAGCCTTGTCATACCCCTCCCCCACTCCCTTCACCCGACCCACAAACCCATGCCGCATCACCCCACCCAGCGCCGCCAGCGCCGCATACCGTTCCACCTGAACCCGCTCTCCATATCCCGTTTCCATCCGCCACCCCTTTCATCAACCGACCCAAGCCCGCCAGCGCAAATCCCGCCAGCCAACCCGAATCTCCAAGGCTTGTGAAATATTTCACAAATTCGTCTTGCCGCTCCCCGACCCGACCGTAGCTTGCTCAAATGCCCATTCCCGGGCTTCCCAATCTCTTCAGTTCCTCTGATTTCCTATGAGCAAGACGGTGCGTGAAATCGAAGCCCCCGACATGGCCGCCAGAGCCGCCCAGCACGTCGAGGAATACCAGCAGACCGCCACCGACATGATCGGCGAAAAACTGGTCATCAACATGGGCCCATCCCACCCGGCCACCCACGGCGTCCTCCGCCTCGTCCTCGAACTGGACGGCGAAATCATCTCCAAGGCCATCCCCGATGTCGGCTACCTCCACCGCGGAGACGAAAAAATCGCGGAAAACATGCACTACAATCAGTTCGTGCCCTACACGGACCGACTCGATTACCTCGCCCCCCTCGCCAATAACGTGGCCTACGCCATGACAGTCGAGAAACTCATGGGCTGGGAACTCCCGCCCCGCGGCCAGGCCATCCGCCTCATCTGCTGCGAACTCGCCCGCCTCTCAGCCCACCTGCTCGGCATGGGCGTTTTCGCCATGGACTGCGGTGCCATGACCGTCTTCCTCTACACCTTCACCGAACGCGAGAAGATCTACAACCTCTGCGAACAACTCACCGGAGCCCGCTTCACCACATCCTACACCCGCGTCGGAGGCCAAACCCGCGACGTCTCCCCGGAATTCCTCGCCAACCTCTCGAAATTCCTCGACGAACTCCCCGCCCAGATCGACGAAATCGACCAGCTCCTCACCCGGAACAAAATCTTCCTCGACCGCACCAAGGACATCGGCATCATCCCGCGCGACCGCGCCATCGCCTACGGCATCACCGGTCCAAACCTCCGCGCCTCAGGCGTCGATTACGACCTCCGCAAGGCCCATCCCTACCTCGGGTACGAACAGTACGATTTCGATGTCCCCCTCGGCAGCGTGGGCGACTGCTTCGACCGCTACCTCGTCCGCCTCGAGGAAATGCGCCAGAGCCACAAGATCCTCCGCCAAGCCATCTCCCGGCTACCAGACGGCCCCATCAATGTCGCCGATGCCAAAGGCCTCCTCCCAAAGAAGGAGAATGTCCTCATGAAAATGGAGGAACTCATCCACCACTTCATCGTCGCTACCCAAAGCGTCGACGCCCCGCCAGGAGAGGTCTACTTCGGTCACGAAAACCCCAAGGGCGAACTCGGCTTCTACCTCTGCAGTAAAGGCGGCGGCGTGCCCTACCGCCTCAAAATCCGCAGCCCATCCTTCGTCAACCTCTCCGTCGTCCCGGAAATCCTCCCCGGCCACATGGTCAGCGATGTCCCCGCCATCCTCGGATCCCTCGACTTCGTCATGGGCGAATGCGACCGCTGACCCGCATGCACCACCCTTTCTGATTTCCCCCACCCAGCCTCCACCCCGTTCATGAGTTCCCGGAAAAAATCTTCCGCCCCAGCCACCCCCGCCGCGCGCGCCTTCTCAAGCCAGCTCGTCGATGGCCCGGAACGCGCCGCCAGCCGCGCCATGCTCCACGCCGTCGGCTTCCAGCGCTCCGACTTCCGCAAAAGCCAGGTCGGCATCGCCAGCACATGGAGCCAGGTCACCCCCTGCAACATCCATATCGATAAACTCGCCCTCGAATCAGCCAAGGGCGTCGACGCAGCCGGCGGCAAAAGCGTCATCTTCAATACCATCACCATCTCGGACGGCATCAGCATGGGCACCGAAGGCATGAAATACAGCCTCGTCTCCCGCGAAGTCATCGCCGATTCCATCGAAACCGTCGCCGGCTGCGAAATGTTCGACGGCCTCGTCACCATCGGCGGCTGCGACAAGAACATGCCTGCCTGCGTCATGGCGATGGCACGCCTCAACCGCCCCTCCGTCTTCGTCTACGGCGGCACCATCAAACCAGGCTGCCACGACGGCCGCGACGTCGACATCGTCAGCGTCTTCGAAGCCGTCGGCCAGCACGCCAGCGGCAAAATCTCGGACGACACCCTCGCTGACATCGAACAGTGCTCCATCCCCGGCCCCGGCTCCTGCGGCGGCATGTACACGGCCAATACCATGGCCAGTGCCATCGAAGCCCTCGGCCTCTCGCTGCCCAATTCCTCGGCCCAGGCAGCCGTGAGCGACGAGAAAATGATGGATTGCTTCGACGCAGGTGCCGCTGTCATGCACCTCCTCCAACGCGGCATCCGCCCGTCGGATATCCTCTGCCGCGAATCCTTCCTCAATGCCATCACGGTCATCACAGCCCTCGGCGGCAGCACCAACGCGGTCCTCCACCTCCCCGCCATGGCCAAGGCTGCTGGCGTCAAACTCTCCATCGACGACTTCCAGAAAATCGGTGCCCGCACCCCGGTCGTCGCCGACCTCAAACCCAGCGGTAAATACGTCATGTGGGAACTCGTCCGCATCGGCGGCACCCTCCCACTCATGAAAATGCTGCTCGATGCCAAACTCCTCGACGGCAATGTCATGACGGTGACCGGCAAAACGCTGGCCCAGAACCTCGCGAAGGTGAAACCCTACCCGAAAGGCCAAGACGTCATCCGCCCGCTCTCCAATCCCATCAAGAAGGAAGGTCACCTCGCCATCCTCTACGGAAATCTCGCCCCCGGAGGAGCCGTCGGCAAAATCAGCGGCAAGGAAGGCAACCGCTTCTCAGGCAAAGCCCGCGTCTTCGATAGCGAAGAAGCCGCCATGCAGGCCATCACCAACCGGAAAATCAAGGCAGGCGATGTCATCGTCATCCGCATGGAAGGCCCCAAAGGCGGCCCCGGCATGCGCGAAATGCTCGGCCCCACCTCGGCAGTCATGGGCATGGGCCTCGGCAAGGAAGTCGCTCTCATCACCGATGGTCGCTTCAGCGGCGGTAGCCACGGCTTCGTCGTCGGCCACATCACCCCGGAAGCCTTCTCAGGCGGTCCCATCGCCATCGTCCGCAATGGCGATCCCATCACCATCGACGCCGTCAAACGCACCATCTCCCTCGATATCCCCGCAAAGGAAATCAAGGACCGGCTCGCACGCTGGAAACAGCCGAAACCTCGCTACACCCGCGGCGTTCTCGCCAAGTTTGCCCGACTCGTCTCCACCGCCTCGGAAGGAGCCGTCACGGACGAATCGCTCTGACCACCCCATCCCGCGGTCACCCCGCCGGGCCCCCAAGGAAGGAACGATGCGCCGCGCTGGCTCCCACCCCACCGCCCACCTCACCCGTTCCTGCCCCATGCCGCCCGCCGCTCCCCGCAATCGTCCCCGGCACGGTCTCTTCACCGGAGCAACTGCGTGCCTCGCCGCCGCTGCAGCCCTGCTGCCACTCTCGGCCCACGCCCAGAACCGCACGTCCAGTCAACCAAAACCAGCATCCGCCGCCCTCGATACCCGTCCCGCCGCCCAGGCCATCCGCGACAAACTCCCAGACGTGGCCGCCGCCCGGCTCCAGAAACTCCTCGCCACCCCCGCCGCCACCCGCAACCCGCAGCCAACTGCCCGACTCCTCCTCTGCGAGGCCCTCGTGCGCTCGGGCAAACACGCGGACGCCATCCGCGAAGCCGCCCACCGCGACCTCGCCAGCCTCCCGGAAGCCACCTTCTGGAAAGCCTCTGCCCTAGCCGGACTCGGACGCTGGAACGACGCCCTCGCCGCCTTCTCCGCCCTCCCGGATCCCTCCACCGGGAAGGATTTCCCCTTCGCCACGGAAGCTGCCTTCAGCCGGGCCTCCATCATGGCAGCAGCAGGCGACCACGCCCGCGCCCTCACCACCCTCGCCCCTTTCCTCTCTTCCGACCAGCCATCCACCGCCAGCCGGGCCCGCCTCTGGTCAGCCGAATTCCAGTTCCTCGCCAACCACCCATCGGAAGCCGCCGCCCTCCTCGAACCACTGACGGACCCGCCCGCCGCCCTCCTGCCCCACGTCCGCTACCTCAAGGGCCGCATCGCCCTCGCCCTCGGTAAACCTGAAGACGCCCTCGCCCTCCTGGAACCCCTCACCTCCCCCACCGGCGGAGCCCCGCAGAAATTCCAGCACGCCGCCGCCCTCGGCATGGCCCGCGCCCTCGCCGCCACAAATCAGCAGGACGCCGCACTCGCCACCCTCGAAAAACTCATCGGCCTCTCCCCGGCACCAGACCGATCCCTCCTCGCCGCGGCCTTCGACGAATTCTCCCGCCTCAACCAGCCCCCGCGCGAGGAAGCGGACAGCTTCCTCCGCAGCTGGGCAGCCTCGGACCAACCGGACCTCCGCTCGCTGGCCCGACTCGCTCAGGCGGAAGCCCTCGAGACAGCCGGTAAACCAGCCGAGGCCCTCGCCATCTGCCGCGAACTGACTTCCTCCAACCAGGGCAGCGAACTCCTCCCGTTCCTCATCCTCAAGGAAGCCAAGGCGGCCCTCGCCGCCGGTGACCGCGCCGCCGCCACCCGCACGCTCACCACCCTCGAACCCCTCGCCGCCACCCCCGTCCTGCGCGCATGGTGCGCATGGCTCAAGGGCGTCACCGCCTACGAGGAAAATGACTTCAAAAAAGCCGCTGCCGCCTTCTCCACCGCCGCACGCAATGCCCCGGAAGCAGATGCCCAGGCCGCCGCCGCATGGAATGCTGCCATCGCCGAACTCCGCACCGGCGCCCTCAACCCGGCCAGCCCACTCGACCTCCTCAGCTCGCTCAATACCCCCGCCGCCCGCACGGCCGCCACGGACTTCACCCTCGAACGCGCTCTCTACCTCGCCGCCACAGACCAGCCCGGTGCACGCGAATCCCTCGAAGCCTTCCTCGCCACCGCCCCGAACCACCCGCGCCACTTCGAAGCCCTCGCCGCCCTCACCGAACTCTGCCTCGCCGCTTCCCCCCCGGACGCCACCGAAGCCTCCCGTCATGCGAGGGCCGCCAGCGCCGCCGCCCAGTCTCCGGATCAGAAGGAAACAGCCGCATGGCTCGAAGTCCTCGCCACCGGTGCCGCCAGCGGAGACGACGCCCTCGCCTCCACCGCCACCGCTTTCTTCACTTCCTTCCCGGAATCCCAGCGCCGCAGCCCCCTCCGCATGCGACTCGGCGAAATGTTCTACCGCCGCCAGAACTTCGCCGCCGCCCGCCAGGCATTCGAAACCATCGCCCGCGACGACCCCGCCCACCCACTCGCCGAAGCCGCCCTCTTCTGGGCCGGCAAAGCCTCCCTCCTCTCCCTCGGCCAGAAATCGGAAAACGATGCCGTAACGCTCTGGGAGGAAGTCTACCGCCGCAACGGCCCGCTCAGACTCGAAGCCCGACTCCAAGTCGCGCTCGTCAGCCAGCGCCGCAGCGATTTCCCCGCCGCCCTCCAGTACCTCAACGGAATCCTCGCCTCCACCCCTCCCCCGGAACCCGCCGTCCGCTGGCAGTGCCTCTGCCTCAAAGGCGAAATCCTCACCGCCCAGGCAGCCGGCCCCGGCCAGATCCGCGAAGCCCTCGCCGCTTTCGACAGCGTCAGCACAGACCCCGCCGCCCCCACCCCCTGGAAACACGAAGCCCTCGTCCGCAAAGGCGCCTGCCTCGAACAACTCAAGCGCACCACCGACGCCCTCGACGCGTACCACGAAGTCGTTTCCTCACCGCCCGCAAAGGAAGGCCCGGACGAATACTGGTTCCACCGCGCCGGCGAAAAGGCCCTCCGCCTCCTCGAATCGACCGGAAAATACGAAGAAGCCGTTGAGATGGCCCGAAAGCTGTCTCAGGCTCCCGGCCCGCGCGGCCGCGCGGCCGGAAATCTCGTCAGCCAGCTCGCCCTCAAATACGGAATCTGGCTCGAGAATGCCCCGGCCACCCCAGCGCCCCCCTGAGCCCATTCTCCATCCGCTCCCTTTCCCATGCCCCACACCAAACTCTTCATCCCCGGCCCCGTCGAAGTCAGCCCGCAGACCATGCAGGCCATGACCCAACCCATGATCGGCCACCGCAGCAAGGACTTCCAGGCCCTCTACGGACGCATCATGCCCATGCTCCAGACGGTCTTCGGCACTTCTCTGCCCGTCTTCCTGTCCACGTCCTCGGCATGGGGCGTCATGGAAGGAAGCATCCGCAACCTCGTCGCACGCAAGGTCCTCAACTGCTGCTGCGGTGCCTTCTCGGACAAATGGTACGATGTCTCGCTCGCCTGCGGCAAACAGGCCGAAGCCCTCCGCGTTCCATGGGGCCAGCCCATCACCCCGGACCTCATCGACGCAGCCCTCGCCAAAGGCGGCTTCGACGCCATCACGGTCGTCCACAGCGAAACCTCCACCGGCGTCCTCAACCCCATCACGGAAATTGCCAGCCTGGTCCGCTCGAAATACCCAGACGTCCTCCTCATCACCGACACCGTGTCGAGCTTCAGTACCGTCCCCATCCCGTTCGATGAACTCGGCCTCGATGTCATGCTCCTCGGCGTCCAGAAGGCCCTCGCCCTCCCTCCAGGGATGGCCCTCTTCGCCGCCAGCGAACGCGCCTTCGCCCGCGCCGCCACCATCAATGACCGAGGCTACTACTTCGATTTCCTCGAGTTCCGCAAGAATGCCGATAACCTCATGACCCCCAGCACCCCGGTCATCCCGCTGATCTACGCGCTGGAATCGAAACTGAACGAAATCCTCGCCGAAGGCCTCGAAAACCGCTTCGCCCGCCACGCCCGCCTCAACCGCATGGTCCACGACTGGGTCGACCGCCACGGCTTCGGCTACCTCCCACCCGACGGCTTCCGCTCGAAGGCTCTCACCTGCGTCAGCAATACCCGCGAAATCGATACCGCCTCCCTCGTCAGCACCCTCAAGAAGGATTTCCACTTCGCCATCGACGGAGGCTACGGCAAAATCAAAGGCTCCACCTTCCGCATCTCGAACATGGGCGACGAAACCGACGCCACCATGCAGGAACTCATCAGCGCCCTCGACGCCACCGCCGCCAAACTCGGATTCTAACCGCCCCAGCAACGCGGACGGGCCGACCCCTCCCGCTTCGTCACCCAGATGCGCGACCTCCTCACCGACCCGGCCTGCCACCCGGCCGACCTCGGCTGCCCGCTGCCGGATTCCCTCCACGCCGTCTCGGTGGCCATGCCCTCATGGCAGGATGTCATCGACTACGAAGAAGGCCGCCCAGCCCTCACGGCCCAGCTCCGTGCCGGCTACCCCCGCTTCTTCTGCCACCCAAAGGTCACCGAACTCTTCGCCGCAGCCACCGCCGCCTTCGCCGGCAAGGACGAAGGCTCTCTGGTCTTCCCGTCCGCCGAAGCCGCCGCCCGCTGCCGCGATTACGTGACCGCACGGTCGGACGTCCCCATCCGCTTGAACCCGCTCGGCCCAGCCTGCGCCGTCACGTTCCCGGAACCAGCCCGGCCTCTCGTCCGCGCATTCTGGCGCTACTGCGGCGATACCCTCAGCAGCCGCATGGCAGTCGCCCTCCTCGCCAACCCCGCCCCTCCCAGCCCAGCGGACACCGCCACCGGAGACACCGCCAGCCTGACCATCCGCCAGCGCATCGCCAGCCTCCACGGCATCCCGCCCCAGTTCGTCTTCCTCTTCCCCTCGGGCATGGCCGCCATCGCCGCGGCCCACCGCCTCGTCACCACCCTCTTCCCCTGCCTCCCCACGGTCCAGCTCGACTTCCCCTACGTCGATGCCCTCAAGATCCAGCAGGAATGCGGCTCCGGCGTCCACTTCTTCCCCCTGGCCTCCCCGGACGACTGCGCCGCCATCCGCTCGCTCGCCTCCCAACAGAAAATCGCCGCGGTCTTCTGCGAAATGCCCAGCAACCCGCTCCTCCACAGCGTCCGCCTCAGCTCCTTCGCCCCAGCCCTCCGCGCCGCCCGCATCCCCCTCGTAATCGACGATACCGTGGCCAGCGCCGCCGCCATCGCCACCCTCCCCCACGCCGACCTCGTCACCACCAGCCTCACCAAGTCGTTCTCAGGTGCCGGCGACGTCCTCGCCGGAGCCCTCGTCATCAACCCAGACGCCCCGCACGCCGAATCGTTCCTCGCCTCCCTCCAGTCCCTGCTCCCATCCTCCGGAAGCACCCTCTGGTGGGAAGACGCCGCCACCCTCGAACGCAACAGCCGCGACTTCACCTCCCGCATCCACCAATCCCACGCCTCAGCCGCTTCCCTCGCCTCCTCACTCGCCAGCCACCCGGCCATCGACAAGGTCTGGTACCCCAAGGAAGGCGACGGACTCGACGAAATCCTCCGCCCCTCTGCCGGCCGCGGCTGCCTCTTCTCCTTCTCCCTCCGCAACCCGGAGCGCGCCCCCGCCGTCTACGACGCCCTCCCCATCAGCAAAGGCCCCAGCCTTGGCACCAATTTCTCCCTCTGCTGCCCCTACACCCTCCTCGCCCACTACCTCGAACTCCCCTGGGCCAACTCCTGCGGCGTCCCCAGCCACCTCCTCCGCGTCTCCGTCGGCCTCGAACCCCCCGAGGACCTCACCAACCGCTTCCTCTCCGCCCTAAAGCAGGCCTGATCCCCTCCAGAATTCCTTCCCACCATCCCCGCTGCCTAGGACTCGCGGCATTCCCGCATTTTCACGCGCAATTCATGCTCTCCCGGCACGTTTCCTGCCCCTCCAAAGCACTTTCCTGAACAATTTCCACCCCCGGCAACGCTCCATGCCCGGTGACAGGAATAATTGCAGAAAGCTGTGCTTTTCTTTCTCGCATCAGCCCGCTAGCCTCTTCCAGTAATTCGGGAAAGCGCCCGCGGCGATCCGAATCCTTACTTAACTAAATGACTGCCAACGATATCCGTGCCACCCTGGTGAATTCCACAGACGGGACCGAAGTCCTCCTGCCGGAAATCGCCATCTTCGGCCGGACCCCGGAAAGCACCATCTGCCTCCCTGATACCCGCGTCTCCCGCCGCCACGCCATGATCCGCAGACAGGAGGACGACGAATACTGGTTTTACGACCTCGGTAGCTTCAATGGCAGTTACCTCAACGGCGAACGCGTCACGACCGTCCGCCAACTGGAAAACGGCGACTCCATCCGCATCGCCGACTTCGAATACAATTTCCACCTCCAGGACCCGGACCAGCCAGATGCCTCCCCGGGGTCGGACCTCCAGGTCCTCCCCATGATCATTCTCGTAAGCGACATCAAGGGCTTCACCCGCCTCTCCGAAGTCATCCCTCACGACGAACTGGCCCAGGCCATCGGCAGCTGGTACGGCTACTGCGACCAGATCCTCACGGAACACGGAGCCGCCATCGACAAGTTCATCGGCGACGCCGTGCTCGCCTACTGGACCGATACCTCGCCCAATGCCCGCAAATGGGCCCTTTCGGCCGCCCGCTACCTCAGGGAATCCTGCGACCTCATCCACGAGGAAATGCGCTGGACCTTCGAACGGGCCGGCATGGCCTTCACCAGCGGCGTCGCCCTCCACATGGGCGAAGTCTCATGGGGCCAGATCGGCCACGGCGGTCTCACCATGCTCGGCGACGCCGTCAATACCACCTTCCGCATCCAGGCCCTTACCCGCTCCCTCGGCAGCGATATCCTCGTCTCAGGCGACTTCCTCAAGGGCTGGAAAGACGGTGCCCAGCACTGCCGCCCCCTCGGCACCCACCCACTTAAGGGCCGCAACGCCCCGGTCGATCTCTTCGCCCTCGAACACGCGCCCGAACTGTTCGCCCGATGAACAGCCCCCAAGGGAAACGCGAAGGCCTCGCCGGAATCCTCCTCACCGCCCTCCTCTGCGGCGGCTTTCTCTACTGGTGGTTCCGGCCCGACACTCCCGCATGGCAGGAGGAATCAGCCCAGCAACTCACAGCGCGCGCGGCCGCCGAATCCGCCCCGGACAAGGACGCGGAACGCTGGGTCCTCGACGCCGATTTCATGGAGGTCGCACTCCTCCACGCCCGCACCGGCAACCTCGACGAAGCCCTCCGCACCGCCGCCTTCCTCCGCACCCAGCTCATCCAGTCGCTCGCCCTCCGCCAGATCGCTCATGCCCACCTCACCAGCGATGGCGACAACCTCGCCCGCAGCCTCGATGTCTGCCAGTCCATCCCGGACCCGGCCATCCGCAGCGACGCCACCCGATCGGTCCTCTCCATTCTCGCCAGACTCGGCTTCGCAGACGTCGCCCTCCAGCAGGCCTCTTCCCCCATCCTCAAGGCCACCGTCGCCCTCGTCCTCGCAGAAACCGATCAACCGGAAGACGCCAGCCGCCTCGCCGCCGAACTCCAGCCCCTCACCGCTTCCCTGCCCCCGGAGGAAGCCGCCGCCCTCCGCGCATCCCTCGCCGCCACCACGGTGAAACTCGCCCTCCACCACGGCCCGGACGAAGCCATCCGCCAGATTCAATCACTCCCCGCACCCCAGCAGCCCGCCCTCTGGACCGACCTCTTCCGGCTCTGCTTCGGCCGCGAAAACTCGGCTTCCCGCGACGCCGCAGCCGTCCTCGCCGCCATCCCCGACCCCGCCCTGCAGCGCCAGTTGGAACTCGAAGCGGTCGAATCCAATGTGGTCCTCCGCCTGCCGGACGAAATCCTTCTCTACTACGAAGACGCCGCCGTCTCGTCGCCTCAGGGCACCGCCCGCATCACCGCCCTCACCAACCTCGGCCTCGCCCGCCGCCGCTGCGGTCGCACGGATGACGCCGCCACCGCCCTCCGCGAAGCCCACCGCCACGCCGCCGCCCTCGCTCCCGGCCCGGATCGCGCCGCCGCCCTCCTCAGCCTCGTCAGCCCACTGACCGACCTCACCCTGCTCGACGATGCCGAAGCCACCCTCAAAGAAGCCGCCGACGCCACCGCCGCACTCCCGGAATCCTCACGCTTTCCTTTCCTCGTCCAGCTCGCCGATGCCCAGTTCGATCAGGCCGACCCGGACGCTGCCGCCACCACAGCCGCCACAGCCGTTGCACTGGCCGCTTCCGGTTCCCCGCAGGACCGGCAAGGCCTCGCTTCCTTCTTCATCCGCACCGGCAATTGGCCGGAAGCCATGCAGATCGTCGCCTCGCTCCCGCCCGACCACATCCCTGCCGCCCTCCGCACAACCCTTGCCATCGCAGCAGAAGACAGCCTCGGATACGACCCCATGGCCCCGCCAGCCCGCGGCGAACCAGTCGACAGCATCCGCAAAATGGCCGCCGGCGACGAAAACCGCGTCATCAGTCTCGTGGAACGCCAGCCAGCCGGCTACCCCCGCGCCCGCGCATGGCTCGCCATGGCCAAGGGCCTGCTCACAGGCCATTCCCAGGATTCCCTCCCGCCCCTCCAGCCTCCCCTGCCAGACGACGCCCTCCCTCCTCCGGAAGGTTCCCCGGAACCACCCCCGGTTCCCCTCGCGCCACCAGACCGCTAATGCGCTCCTTACCCGCCCGCGGGTTTGACAAACACCCCGCCAGCCGCTTCTGTCCGCGAACTTTTTCCACGCATGAGCGATCCAGCCGCAGAGCCCATCATCTGTCCCGTCACCCCATGGTACCACAAACGCAGGGTCTCCATGATCGCTCTCCTCCTCGGCCTCTCCGCCTTCTTCTTCTACGACTGGAAGGTCGGCTACCCAAAGAAACGCGCGGAATACGAAGTCTACTGGCCCCAGTACCAGCAACTCGTCCAGCAGGAAAAGAAAACAGGTGACTGGTTCAAACTAGCCAAGGAAAAAGGCTGGCCGGAAAAACCCCACGAAGAAGACTGGAATTACAAAATCCGGGAACAGTTCATCTTCGGCTGCCTCACCGGCACCATCGGCCTCGGCATGCTCGCCTCATGGTTCCTCAATTCCCGCCGGAAACTCACCGCCGATCACGAAAGCTTCACCACCCCGGACGGCCGCCGCGTCCCCTTCAGCAGCGCCTTCCACCTGGATAAACGCAAGTGGGACAACAAGGGGCTCGCCTACGTCAAATACAAGGACGGCAACAATACCCGCAAGGCTGTCATCGACTGCCTCATCCACGGAGACCCCGCCATCAAGGTCCTCGAAAGACTCGAAGCGAACTTTCAGGGCGAACTGGTCGACATCGTGCGCACGCCCCCCGCAGAGGAAGCCGCCCCGGAATCAACCGACCCATCCGCAGCAGATTCCTTCGACCAGGCTCCCCAGAATGACGGTCCGGACTCCGGAGCCAGCCGCACCGCATGATCCTCCGCGCCCTCACGCCGGACGACTGGGACGAACAGGCAAGGCTCATCCATGCCTCGCTCAGCACATGGTACCGCACCCGCCTGAACTCGGATAAATTCGGCGAAGACCCCACGCCTTTCCGCGTTTTCCCGGAACTCTACGAAGCCCTCGACCCCGGCTGCTGCCTCGTCAGCCAGGATTCCGCCGGCAGCCCCCTCACCGGTTCTGTCTTCTACCACCCCCGCGAAACCCACTGGGCCGTCGGCATCGTCAATACCCACCCCGCCGCCGCCGGACGCGGCGTGGCCCGCGCCCTCATGGAGGAAGTCATCCAGCGCGCCGGTTCCATCCCGGTCCGCCTCGTCTCCAGTGCCATGAACCTGGATTCGTTCTCGCTCTACACCCGCCTCGGCTTCGTCCCGCGCATGACCTTCCAGGACCTCAGACTGGAAATCCCCACCCACGGCCTGCCCCCTCACAACACCGGCGACCTCCACATCCGCCCAGCCACCCCGGACGACATCGACCGCCTCGCCGACCTCGAACTCGAACTCAATGGCATCCGCCGCGCCCACGATCTCGCCCATTTCGTCACGAATGCCGCCGGATGCTGGCGGCTCTACCTCGCGGAATCATCCAGCGGTTCGCTCAAGGGCTTCCTCGGAGCCATCCACCACCCCGCTTCCCGCATGCTCGGCCCCGGCGTCTGCACCGACGAAGCCACCGCCGCCGCCCTCATCCACCACACCCTCAATGCCGATTTCCGCGGATGCGCACCGGTCTGGCTCGTCCCCGTCCACTGCGGCGACCTCGTCCGCACTTGCTACCAATGGGGTGCCCGCAACGTGGAACTCCACCTCGCCTCGGTCCGCGGATCTGCCCCACCCCTCCGCGCCGTCACCCTGCCCACGTTCCTGCCGGAATCGGGCTAGCCCACCCCGCCGCACCGCACCGTGAGCCAGCCCGTCGTCGCCAGCTACTGCACAACCTTCCTCAAGCCGGAGATGCTCCACATCTACCGGCAGGTCACCGGCCTGCAGCAATGGAAAACCTTCGTGGTGACCAAAGAACGCAGCTGCGCCGACCGCTACCCGTTCGATGACGTCGAAACCGTTCCCCCAGTCCGCAGCAATTTCCTCCGCCGCTTCTGGCTCAAATACATCCGCCGCGAACCTCCGATCGTCTACCGCGGCGAATACGGAGCCCTCGCCCGCATCCTGGAACGGCGCCACGCCGACGTCCTCCACGTCTACTTCGGTCACACGGGCGTCCACCTCCTTCCGTTCCTCCAGCGCTGGCCCCACCCAGCCGTCGTCTCGTTCCACGGCATGGATGTCATGCCCCGCGATGACAAACCCGGCTACGCAGCCAGACTGGCCGACCTCCTCCGCTTCCTCCCGCTCGTTCTCGCCCGTTCGGATTCCCTGCGCGACCGCCTCATCCACCTCGGCTGCCCACCGGAGAAAATCCGCATCAACCGCACAGGCATCCCCATGGATGACTACCCGGCAGCCCACCGCGCCTTCCCCCACGACGGCCAGTGGCACTTCGTGCAGGCCTGCCGCCTCATCGAAAAGAAAGGCCTCGACGTAAGTCTGCGCGCCTTCGCCGGATTCTGCCGCCGCTTTCCACAGTCGACGTTCACGATCGCCGGCGAGGGCCCACTCCTCGCACCGCTGCAGCAACTGAGCGCGGAACTCGGGGTGACCGACCGCGTCCGTTTCGCTGGCTTCCTCGGATCCCCGCAGCTCTGCCGGCTCTACCACGAAAGCCACGCCTTCCTCCACCCCAGCCAGACCACCGCGGACCAAAACCAGGAGGGTGTCCCCAATAGCATGCTGGAAGCCATGGCCACCGGCCTCCCGGTCGTCGCCACCCTCCACGGCGGCATCCCGGAAGCCATCACGGACAATGTCTCGGGCCTCCTCACGGAGGAACGCGATGGCGACCGACTCCTCGATAACCTCTTCCGCCTCGCCGAGGAAGACGGTCTCTGGCAGCGACTCAGCCACGCCGCCGCCCAGTCCGTCCGCGCCCAGTTCGAACAGAAGGAACAGATCCGCCGACTGGAGACCATCTACGACGAAGCCCTCTCACTCGGCCAACCCCACGCCAGCCACCCCCACCGATGACCGTCCTCGTCACCGCAGGACCCACCCGCGAACCCATCGACCCGGTCCGCTTCCTCAGTAACCGCTCGTCCGGAAAAATGGGATTCGCCATCGCCATCGCCGCCGCCGCCGCCGGACACTCGGTCATTCTCGTCGCCGGGCCCGTCTGCCTCCCCACACCCGATCGCGTCCAGCGCATCAATGTCACCACAGCCGCAGAAATGCTCGAGGCCGTGCGCTCGGCTCTGCCATCCAGCGACGCCGCGGTCTTCTGCGCCGCGGTGGCCGATTACCGACCCGCACACCCAGCCGCCCGGAAAATCAAGAAATCGGACGAAGCCCTCACCCTCACCCTCGTCCCCACCGAAGATATCCTCGGCTCGGTCCGCCATACTTGGAACTGGCATGGCATCCTCGCCGGATTCGCCGCGGAAACCGACAACGTCCTCGCCAACGCCCGCCACAAACTTGCGGCCAAAGGATGCGACCTCATCGTCGCCAATGATGTCAGCCTGCCTGACAGTGGCTTCGAATCGGATCACAACTCAGCCACTTTCCTCTTCCGCGACGGATCCACCCAGTCCCTCCCCAGACAGCGGAAGGAAGCCCTGGCCGCCGCCATCGTCACCGCCCTCGAACGGCTTCATCAGTCCCCTCCACCGTAGGAATCCACCTCACCGGCGGGCAACGCAGGAACCCCGAAGAACAGCCGTTCCCGAATCCAACCCGCGAGGCACCTCAATCCACAGGCTTCTCCGCAGCCTCAGAAGGGGCCAACTCCAGCGTGAGCGATTCCCCGCCGCGCAGAACCCGGCAAGGTTGCTGCAGCCTGCCGCAGGCCTCCACAAATTCCCGGGGGTCAGCCGTATTGAACGCAAACATGCCAAAATGATGCGGCACCGCCAGCCGCGCCCCGCACGCTTTCGCAAGGGCCGCGGCCTCGGTCCCATTCAGATTCCCAGCCACCCTCCGCGCCGGATCGTTCCCGTTGATCGGTACCATCACCAAATCCGGCCGCGCTGCCCTCAGCGCCGTCACCAGACCATCATGCCAAAGCGTGTCCCCGCTGTGCCAGACACAGAACGGGCCGAACCGCACCACGAAACTCAGAAACCGGCACCGGCCCAACCCATCGCGCTCAATCTCATTATGCGCCGCCGCCACCGCCGTGAACCGGAACACGCCCACCTCCCGCGTCCCACCCTCCTCCACCGTCAGATACTCAATCGCCGCACCATCACCCAGCCGTTCCCGCGCCGCCGCCTCATTCGCCCCAGGCAGCACCAATTGCAGGCCTCCCGCCGCCACCGCCAGCGACCGCAGCGTCGCCGCATCAAGATGGTCTGTATGCAGATGACTCGACGTCACCAGCCGCACCATTCCCAGCAGGGACGGATCAATGACCCGCTCGCCCAAACGCACATGCGGCTTGTCAGTCGCCGCATACTTCTCGGTCAGCGAATCGGAAAGATACGGATCAAAGAGCAGAAAATGACCATTCCAGCTCAGCAGAAAACCACTCTGACCGAGCCACCACAGACGGAACCGGTCAGACCCGCCGCCTGACGAGAGAATCTCCTGCTGCAGCGCCACCCCTCCGCACCATGGCGGTTCAAGGACCCCTCCGCCATTCATGACACCCCCTCCCTCAGCCGCGTCAGCCTCCGCCCGCCCCCGGAATCAGGCTCCAACCGCCACCACTGCACCCCCTCGGGCATCAGCTCGGGGAACCGCTCCGCCCATTCCACCACACAGACCCCGCCGGCCTCCACATACTCATCCCAGCCGAGCGCCAGAACTTCGTCAGCCGATTCCATCCGGTAAAAATCAAAGTGAAAAACCGGCAACCGTCCCCCGCGGTACTCCTGCACGAGACTAAATGTCGGACTCGTCACTTCCCCGCACGCAAACCCCAGGCCGCGCGCAATTCCCTTGCTGAAATGCGTCTTCCCAGCCCCCAGACCACCGCTGAGCGCAATCACTTGCCCCCCACGCAATTCCTTTCCCAACGCTTCTCCCGCAGCCACCGTAGCCATGGCATCAGCCAGCACCACAATCCCCCCAGCCGCAGGCAGAAGGCCACCGGAATCCACCGATCCTGTCGCTGGCCCGGTCATGAAGCCGGCGATTCCCATGGCTCCGGCACCCGGGCCGCCGCCGGAGGATCCTCAAAAGGCAGAAACTGCGCCGCAAAACGCCGCGGCAGCACGGCATCGACCAGCACATCGTTGCCGTCGTAATCCTGTCCCAGCAGCTTCCCCTGCTCATGAATCACCGTCATCAGACCGAACGCCGACTGCGGCAGCCGCAGCTTCAGCCGCACCGTCCGGTCAAGCAACAGCTCGCTGAGCCGCTGCTGCAGGTCGTCGACTCCTTCGCCGGTCTTCAGGGACACACACACAGGCCGGTCAAAATGCTGAGCCACTGCCCGCCGCTGCTCGGGACTGCACAGATCAATCTTGTTAAGCACCACCAGCATCTTCTTGTCGTGTGCCCCCAGTTCCTCCAGCACTTCCATCGTCGTCCGGTGAAATTCATAGACCCTTTCCTGACTCGCATCGAGCACGTGAATCAGAAAATCCGCCACCACGGCCTCCTCAAGGGTCGCCTTGAATGACTCAATGAGCCGATGCGGCAGATTCCGGATGAATCCCACCGTGTCCGTCAGCAGCAGCTGCTGACCATCCGGCAGCTGCACCTTCCGCGTGGTCGGATCAAGCGTCGCAAACAGCTTGTCTTCAGCCAGCACGTCCGCCCCCGTGAGCAGATTGAGCAGGGTCGACTTCCCGGCATTCGTATAGCCGACAATGGCGGCCTGCGGCACCGGCACACGCTGCCGTTCCTTGCGCTGCGTCAGCCGCACCTGCTTCACTTCCTCCAGCTGCCGCTTGAGCGTATCAATCCTCCGCCGGGCCAGCCGACGGTCGACTTCCAGCTGACTCTCGCCCTCGCCCCGCGTTGCTCCGCCACTGCCGCTGCCTCCCCCACCGCCCTGACGGTCAAGGTGTCCCCACATCCTCGCAAGCCGCGGCAGCGCATACTGCTGCCGCGCCAGATCAACCTGCAGCCTCGCCTC
This sequence comes from Verrucomicrobiota bacterium, assembly GCA_039795165.1. GTDB lineage: Bacteria > Verrucomicrobiota > Verrucomicrobiia > Verrucomicrobiales > V1-33 > V1-33. The sequence continues at coordinate 111,521 of JBDKER010000006.1, forward strand.
CGCAGTGCGCGCCCGCATCGCAAAGATATCGAGAATCACTTCCTCCCGGTCAATCACGGTGATCCCTCCCTCGCTCTCCCATGCACGCTGCTGCATCGGACTCAGGCTGTTGTCGAAAATAATGACGTCGCAGCCCAGTTCCTTCGCATGAGCAATCACTTCCTTCACCTTGCCGGATCCCGTCAGGTACTTCCGGTTCGATTCCTTCACATGCACGAGCAGACGGTCAGCCACAGGAATCCCCAGCGTGCCAGCCAGTTCCTCGAGTTCCTCAAGCAGACTCTGCGCTTCCTTTTCTTCCCGCCGGTCAAAGTATGCCCCGACCAGCAGGGAGCGCTCGACCATCTTCGGCTTTTCGCGGATTTCAAACATCGCCTCACTCATGACAGACCAGCCGGGATTTGGCAATGGCCCGCTGCCACCGGTTTCGACGCTCTCACTTCTGCCCGCGCAGCCACGCCAGCCGACCCTCCAGCTTGTGCCTCCGCTCGGTCGACAACTCAGGATAAAGCACCGGATACCATGCCGTCATGACCGCCACGCGACCGGCCACGCTCTGCGCGAGAGCCCGTGCATCAAGCCGCCCACCCGCCGCTTCGTAGGCACTCACCACAGCAGCCGCTTCCGCCCGACCTTCCCCCAGCACAGGGGCATTGCAGATGACAGAGGCCACATCCCATTCCACGGGTCCCGCAAAGACATCTTCCCAGTCAGTCCACAGAACCCCATGCCCAGTGGTCATCAGATTCCCCCAGTGCGCATCACCATGCAGGGCCTGATGCGGAGAATCCATGAGCACCCGGAGCGATTCCCCGAGATGCCGCCGCAGCAGGTCCACGTCATCCGACGCAAAAAAACCGCGCCCCGCCACCGCCTCAAGGACCCGTTGCGATTCCCGCAGGATCGCCAGCGGTTCCAGCTCACCCGCGAAATCACGCAGCACCTCATGACAGCGGAAAAGAGCCGCCCCGACCTCATCAGGCCGCGGCTCCCGCCCGGACTTCTGCACGTACTGCCAGAAACTCATGGGCATCCCGTCACGGACATGCGGCCCGGCCGGCAATCCCCCATGGAGCGGAATCACCGGCGCACCCCGACCGCACAGATGCCCCACCACCGCAATCTCCCTCGCCAGCCAACCCGTTCCCTGCCGCGGTCCCGCACCATCAACCACCACCCGCGCCACCACGGAATCACTCAGCCGTACCACCACCGTGCTGCCCACCTGTAGCAGTTCCTCTCGGTCAAACGGCACCCCATACGCAGCCAGCACCTCGCCCGCGGCCCGCACAGCCCGATGCGCCAGGTCTTCATTCATCGCGATTCGTTCATGGCTTCACCCACCTCATTGAAACAGACAGGGACCGCGGATCTCCCCACGGTCCCTGCCAGATTCATTGCGGAGACATCTCCCTCAAGCCGGAGCCCCGGCCAGACCCGGCGGCAGTTCCTCTTCCCCATTCTCCCGGGCCGGCGTTTCGCTCGGCACCGGCGGCGGCGTCGGCGGCTTGCTCCGCGGCGGATTCATCATGCGTCCATGCTCCATGATGTCACGCACATGCGATCCATCAAGGGTCTCGAACTCAAGGAGCGCCCTCGCCAGCGCATCGAGCGCCCCACGGTGCTTCAGCAGAATGTCCATGGCACGCTGATACCCATTGTCGATCAATCGCTTGATCTCCGCGTCAATCTTCTGCGCAGTCGCTTCACTGTAATCACGGCCACGCATCAGATCACGGCCCAGAAACACCTGCTCGGACCCATCACTGTAATCAATCATTCCAAGATTGTCGGACATCCCCCACTCGCACACCATCCGGCGCGCTATATTCGTCGCCATCTTGATGTCGCCCGAGGCCCCGCTCGTCACATCGCCAAAGACAATCTCCTCGGCAACCCGACCACCCATCGCCACCACAATCGAATCGAGCAGTTCGTTCTTCCGCGTGTTGTACTTGTCTTCCTCCGGAAGCCACATCGTCGATCCAAGCGACGGTCCCCGCGGAATGATCGTCACCTTGTGCAGCGGTTCCGTGTGCTCCAGCACCTCAAGCAGAATCGCATGTCCAGCCTCATGATAGGCCGTCGTCTCCTTCTCCTTCTCGGAAATCGCCAGACTGCGCCGTTCTTTGCCCCAGCGCACCTTGTCCCGCGCTTCTTCCAGTTCCTTCAGGGTAATGCCCTTGAGGCCACGGCGCGCGGCCAGCAGCGCCGCCTCGTTGATGACATTCGCCAGTTCCGCCCCGGAATACCCGGGCGTCCCCCGCGCAATCACCCCAAGGTCCACATCCGCAGCCATCTTCACCTTCCGCGAATGCACTTTGAGAATGGCTTCTCTCCCCTTCACATCGGGCAGGCTCACCGTGACCTGACGGTCAAAACGACCCGGACGCAGCAAGGCCGGGTCCAGCACATCCGGACGGTTGGTCGCCGCAATGATGATGACGCCCTCCTGCGTATCAAAGCCATCCATCTCCACCAGAAGCGCATTGAGGGTCTGCTCGCGTTCGTCATGCCCACCACCGAGCCCATGCCCACGATGACGACCCACGGCGTCGATTTCATCAATGAAAATCAGACATGGCGCATTCTTCTTGCCCTGCTCGAACATGTCGCGCACCCGGCTGGCACCAACCCCGACAAACATTTCCACAAAATCGGATCCGCTGATGCTGAAGAATGGCACGTCGGCCTCTCCCGCGATGGCCTTGGCAAGCAGGGTCTTGCCTGTCCCCGGAGGTCCCACCATGAGCACACCCTTCGGAATGTGACCGCCCAGTTTCTGAAACTTCCGGGGATCCTTCAGGAATTCTACCAGCTCCCATACCTCTTCCTTGGCCTCGTCACAACCAGCCACCTGCTTGAAGGTGACTTTGTTTTTGTCCATCGCCAGCAACCGGGCCCTGCTCTTGCCGAAACTCATGGCCCCGCGCCCCGCCATCTTGATCTGCTGACGGAAAAAGAACCATAGCACCCCAAGGAGCAGCAGCACGGGCAGCATGCTCAGCAGAAAACTGGTTCCCACGTTGTCACTCCACTCATAGTTCGGCACAATCCCCTTCTCGTCGAAAATCTTGTTGAGACGTTCCTTCTCCATCGAGGAATCAAAAGGCACCCGGAAGGTCTGCTTCTGCGGTCCTTCGCCAGTCGTGAACGTCAGGACCTCAGCCCCCACTTCCGTGATCTTCTTCACGCTGTCCTTGTTCACCTCGTCCTTCTGCAGTTTCTCCACGAAGGCACGGTAATCAAGCTGCTGCCCCCTCGCCGAACTCGGCACCATAAGCCCAGCCGCGAGCAGACCGATGGCAATCGACAGAATGATGAGACCCTTCCAGTTGAATCCCTGGGGTTCATTGCCGCCGCCACGGCGGTCGGGATTATCGGGAGGACCCGGACGTTGGTTGTTCTCGGACATTGCTTGGACTTGGATTGGGGGAGATTCAGCAGAACCAGAAGCTCCCAGTCAGGAACCCTAGTTTATGTTTCTACGCTGCGCAACCCTGCCTTAGACTCGGTTTTTTGACGCTCTGCCACCCACGCGGCGGCCTCGCTTTGCGTTTGCCGAACCCCGCCCGTCCCGGCACAATTGCCACCCGATGAAATTGTTCCCGTCCCTCATGGCCGCCTGCCTCGCCGCAGTCTGCCTGCTCCCCGGATGCGGAACCGTCAGCAGTGTCTCCCATTCCATCGGTTCCTCCACCGCCAGCCTATCCCGCAAAGTCTCCGGCACCGTCTCGTCTTCAGCCCGCTCCGTCGGCTCCGCCACCGCCAATGCCACCAAAGCCACCGGCCGCTTCCTCGGCTCAGGAGCACGCCTCGCCACCGGCAGCGCCGCCCGACTCTGGCCATGGAAAGACAAGGACGCTCAGCCCAGGGGAAAACCACCCGCCCAGACCACCGCAGGCAACCCAGCCGAAAAGCCAGCCGAAAAGCCAGTCGAAGCCTTCACCTTCCCCACCGGCAACCCGCTCGTCCGTCCCGCCGAATTCTCCCCAGCAGACGCACGCCTCGAAAATTCCTCAGTCACGCTCGCAGGCGGCTGGGACATCCGCGGGTCCACCATCCAGTACCACCTCGCGGACGACGGCCTGACCGCCGCATTCCTCCGCGCCACCGGATCGCCGGCCTCTGCCACTTCCTCCAACGGCGACTCGGCCGAGGCCTCGGAAATCCATTACCGCCACAGCCCCGGCGTCCTCCTCCTCCGCGGCAAACCTCTTCTCCGTGCCGGATCGAACTCGGTCCGTGCCACCAGCCCCTCCACCAGCATCCGCATCCACCTGGAATCCGGTGCCATCGCGGTGGACGGACCCGCCCACTGGGGCGAATGACATCACTCTTCCCATGATCCTCCGCTCAATTCTCTCCCTCACGTGTGCCTTCGGTCTTACGTCCTGCGGCACGGCCGCCCACTGGATCAATCAGGCCACTTCCCTCGTCGGCGGGGTCCTCAGCCCGGTCACCAATATCCTCCGCAGCTCGGAAGGCGGTTCGGAAAAACAATGGGAACGCTCGGCCCGGAATGGCTACCGCCTCAAACCCGCACCCGTCACGGCACCAACCCCTCAACCATGACCAGCGCGGATCTCCTCGCCAGCGCAGACCGGGATTCCTCTCCCCCTCCCGGGCTCCCTCCCCTCCTCGCCGCCCTCTGGCATGCCCGCCGCGGCAACTGGGACACCGCCCACGAAATCGCTCAGGATATCCACTCCAGTGACGGATCCTGGGTCCATGCTCTCCTTCACCTCATCGAAGGCGATACCAGCAACGCCGCCTACTGGTTCGCCCGCGCCGGACGCCCGTCTGTCCCGCCCTCCCAGACAGATGCCGAATGGCTCCGCATCGCCTCTCACCTCTGCGGTTCCTGAACCCCGGGGCCCACGGGTCCCTCTCCCCAGCCACCGACACCATGCGCCTCATCGCCTGCCTGCTCGCCTGCCTCGCCCTGGCATCACCAGCCGCACCGGCACCCCTCAACTTCATCGTGGTCCTCATCGATGACATGGGTGCCACCGACCTAGCCTGCACAGGCAGCACGTTCCACCAGACCCCTCACATCGACCAACTCGCCCGCGAAGGCATGCGCTTCGACCGCGCCTTCAGCGCCTGCACAGTCTGCTCACCCACCCGCGCCGCCCTTCTCACGGGCCAGAGCCCGGCCCGCACCCGCATCACCGACTGGATCGCCGGACACGAACGCCCGAAAGCCAGACTCCTCCCGCCGGAATGGTGCAAGGAACTCCCGGAAGCCATCACGACGCTCCCGGAAGCCCTCCGCAGCAAATCCTATGCCTCGGCCACCATCGGCAAATGGCACCTCGGCAACGCGTCCCCCCTCCAGCACGGCTTCAACCGAAATGCGGGCGGCTACCACCGCGGCCAGCCGGAAACATGGTTCGCCCCCTATCGCAACCCCGCCCTCAAAGACGGACCCGATGGCGAATTTCTCACGGAACGCCTCACCACAGAAGCCATCCGCTTCATGACCGAACACAAGGACCGCCCGTTCTTCGTCTACCTGCCCCATTATTCAGTCCATACGCCCCTCGGCGGAAAACCAGAGGTCATCGCCCAGTACCGATCCAAAGTCTCGGACAACACCCCCCACCGCAACCCGGTCTACGCTGCCATGGTCGCCAGCGTCGACGACAGCATCGGCCAACTCCGCAAGGCGGTGCGCGACCTCGCTCTCGCAGACCGCACCGTCTTCATCTTCACCTCGGATAACGGCGGTCTCCTCGGCAGTCCCCGCAACCCCATCACGTCCAATCTCGGCCTCCGCGCAGGCAAAGGATCCCCTTGGGAAGGCGGTGTCCGCGTTCCCCTCCTCATCGACTGGCCCGGCCTCACCAAAGCCGGATCGGTCTGCCACGATCCGGTCATCACCATGGACCTCGCCGTCACCATCGCCCATGCCGCCGGTTCACCCCTGCCGGAACCAGTCGACGGGACCAACCTCCAGCCAGCCCTCCGCGGCGAACCGCTTCCCTCCCGCCCACTCTGCTGGCACTACCCCCATTACCACCCAGGCGGTGCCTCCCCCTACAGCGCCATCCTCCTCGATGGATGGCGGCTCGTCCGCTTCCTCGAAGACGGTCACGAGGAACTCTACCACGTCGCCAGCGATCCCGCCGAACGCACGGAATGCTCAGCCCAGCACCCGGACCGCCGGGACAGACTCGCCACCGCCCTCGACCAATGGCTCGCCCACACCAAAGCTCAATCCCCACGGCCCAATCCCGACTTCCAGCCACCAGCGGGGGACGCCCGATAGGCCCAGCTACGCTTCCCCCATTGCCGAGATCCAGCGCCGCGGCTTGACTGACTTCCCATGGACGAACCGCCGCCAAACCCGGATCCACAGACCCGTTCAACGCGCCGCCTGTGGCCCACGGACTTCCAGCACCGCACGCTCTGGATGGCCCTCACCGCCGCGGCGCTCCTCGCCATCGCCGCCATCTCGGTCTACGTCATCGGCGTCTTCGCCAGAGTTCTCCAGTTCCTCCAACCCGTCCTCGTGCCGGTCGCCCTCGCAGGAATCCTCGCCTACCTCCTCGAACCCATCGTCCGCCGCCTCACCAACCGCGGCACCCCACGCTTCCGCGCCATGATCTCGGTGTGGATCGCCTTCCATGCCCTCATCCTCCTCCTCTTCCTCTCGGTAGCCGTTCCCACCATCAGCCAGGGAGCCCGCATCATCCGCTCCAGCCGCCATACATGGGTCCAGAGCGCCAGCCACTTCATCGGCAATACCGTCAGCAGCATCGACCGCTTCCTCGTCAGCTTCAGCCCGGAAAAGGACCGCACCTCCCCAACCCCCTCCGAAACCGACGACCCCCTCGTCCCCCCACGCACCCACAGCGTCCAGCAGGGCGAATCCCTCGGCTCCATCGCCACCATCTACGGCATCTCCACGGAAGAACTCGAACTCGCCAACACCGGCCGCACCTTCATCCCGGGACTCATCCTTTCCCTCCCGGAATCAGCTCAGCGCCTCACCCTCCCGGAAGATAAATCAGGCACCCGCAAGCCGTTCGCCGACCCCCGCCTGACTGGCTGGCTCGCCCGCCACAGCAACGAAATCACTTCCCGCACCCTCTCGTTTCTCGGCAATTCCTTCCAGGGTGCCGCCGGTGCCTTCGGCTACCTCGTCGGCTTCCTCCTCGTCCCGCTCTACCTCTACTACTTCCTCAAGGAAAGCGCCGCCATCCAGAAGAACTGGAGCAACTACCTCCCTCTCCGCGCCTCTCGCTTCAAAGCCGAAGTCGTTTCCTGCCTGAGCGAAATCAATGGCTACCTCATCGCCTTTTTCCGCGGCCAGATGCTCGTCAGCCTCATCGACGGATTCTTCGTCGGCCTCAGCCTTGCCATCATCGGCCTGCCCTACGCCCTCCTTGTCGGCGTCTTCGTCGCCCTCCTCGGCCTCATCCCCTACGTCGGAAATATCCTCTGCTGGCTCGCCGCCGTCATCATTTCCATCAGCCATTTCTCCCAGACCACGGCCGACGGCTCTCTCCTCCACTCGTTCGCAGGCATCGAACAGATCTGGGCCTACCCCCTCCTCGTCACCCTCATCTTCATCGTCGTCCAGCAGATCAATTCCCTCGTCACCGCCCCGCGCATCGTCGGCGATGCCGTCGGCCTCCACCCGCTGACGGTAATCTTCTCGGTCCTCTTCTGGTCGCTCCTCATCGGCGGTCTCCTCGGTGCCCTCCTTGCCGTCCCCCTCACAGCCTCCGTCAAGGTCATCTTCCGCCGCTACATCTGGGAACGCCGCGTCCATCCCAGAAACGACGCCGCCCACCCGCCCCCGCAGGCAGCCTCCACCTGACGCCATACCCCACTCATGGCACGACCCCGCCCCGCGGCCCCACCCCCTCCGCCGGACCCACCCCCCGCCAGTTTCTCCCGCTGGCTCCGGCGCACCTTCCTCCGCATCTCAGGATACAGCCTCGCCGCCACCGCCGCCCTCGCTCTCCTCTACGGCTGGCTCGCTTCCCGCTACGATCTCGCCGCCCTCGGCCGCATGCCGGAACGCTCCATCGTCTTCGATTCCTCCGGCACCGAAATCGGCCGCATCCACGGCGAAGACCGTACCGTCGTCCCGCTCGACCGCATCTCCCCCGTCTTCATCCAGGCCCTCCTCGCCCGAGAAGACGACCGCTTCTACCAGCACCACGGCGTCGACCTCAGAGGCATCGCCCGCGCCATCTACCGCCGCTTCACCGACGGTGCCCAGCAGGGAGCCAGCACCATCAGCATGCAACTCGCCCGCAACAGCTTCGACCTCACCCGCGAGAAATCCTTCCACCGCAAACTCCTCGAAATCGCCCTCACCCTCCGCATCGAAGCCTCCCTCTCCAAGGACCAGATCCTCGAACACTACCTCAACCGAATCTTCTTCGGCACAGGCCTCCACGGCGTGGAACGCGCTGCCCAGGCCTACTTCGGCAAACCCGCCATCAGCCTCACCATCGACGAAGCCGCCATGCTCGCCGCCATCATCCGCGGCCCCAATCGCTTCTCCCCGTTCCGCCATTACGAAAAAGCCACGAGCGGCCGCAACATGGTCCTCGACCGCATGGTGACCACAGGACGACTCCGCAGCGACGCCGCCGCAGCCGCCAAACGCGCGAAAACCAAAGTCCTCCCCGAACCTCCCCCCCCCCGGTCCTCGTGGGCCATCGACGCCGTCCGGCGTGAACTGGCCCGCCTCCTCGACTCCACGGACATCGAAGAGGGCGGTCTCCTCATCCACACCACCATCAATTCCCGCCTCCAGCAAACCACCGAAGCCGCCCTCGCCACCGAACTCACCCGCATCGAGTCGCTCCCCGGCTACCAGCACCAGTCCCTTGCCGATTTCCGCAGATCCCTCGCCTCCCACCCCGGCACCGAACCCGCCTACCTCCAGTCGGCCGCCATCGTCATCGACAATTCCAGCGGTGCCATCCTCGCCTGCATCGGCGGCCGCGACGCCTCCCATTCCAGTTTCAACCGCGCCCTCAGCGCACGCCGCGCAGCCGGCTCCACCTTCAAACCATTCGTCTACGCCGCCGCCCTCGAAAACGGCCTGCTCCCCTCCACCCTCCTCAGCGACGACCCTCTCAAAGAAGGCGAAATCCAAAGTACCACCGACCCGTCCTTCCAGCCCACCAACCCGGATCAGCAATCCCACGGCCTCCAGCGGGCCGACTGGGGCCTCGCCCGATCCCGCAATACCATGGCCGTCCGCGCCGGCGAATTCGCAGGCATCGCCGCCGTCCGCGAAACCGCCCACCGCTGCGGCCTCGGCGACCCCGGCTCATCTTCCGCTCAGCTCTACCTCGGCAATACCCCCGTCAGCCTCGAACAACTCACCGCCGCCTTCACGGTCTTTCCCAGAGGCGGATCCCGACCGCGCCCCTTCCTCATCGACCGCGTCACCGATTCCGCCGGACGCCTCATCTTCCGCTCGGGCTCGCTCTCCGACTCCGCCCTCCGCCCCGGCACGGCATGGCTCGGCACCAATATGCTTCAACTCGCCTGCCAGCCCGGTGGCACCGCCGCGGAAATCACCACAGCCCAGCTCAGCAGCCCCATCGGCGGAAAAACAGGCACCACCGACAACTTCCACGACGCATGGTTCGTCGGTTTCAACCCCGCCATCACCTGCGGTGTGTGGATCGGCCTCGACCAACCCACCCCCATCATCGCCAACGGCTACAGCAACCGCCTCGCCGTCCCCACATGGATCCGCATCGTCCGTCAGGCCGAAGCCCTCGGCCTCAAAGGCCCACGCTTCCCTTCCCCCCCACTCCGCCGCATCACCCTCTGCACCGCCTCAGGACATCCGGCCGGCCCCCTCTGCCGCAGCGGCACCCTCACAGAAACCCTCCCCGCAGATTCCCTCCCCACTGGCCCCTGCCCACTCCATCCTGACCGTTAGAACCGGACCTCAGAACCCTGCCCATTCCAGGCATCGCACGATCGTGCGACACGCTGGAACCCTTGATTTTACAGGGGATAGCAATTTCCCGTCTTGCCACCCCGAGAGCGGCGTTGTTTAGGATGAACACGGAATTCGAGCCCCTCCCTGCGAGGACCACCGCAGCTGGGGCTCACCTTTTCAAAAGGGGATTCCGTGTCCACCCATACCAAACCAGAAAGAAAACCATACCATGCCTCCCATCCCACCCCCCAGACCCATGTACGGCGTAAGCCGCATCGACCAGCCGGAAAAGAAAAACCACGGCTGGTACGTGCGCGTCACCTACAAGGGGAAAACGGAACAGAAGTTCTTCGCCGACAAGGGCCACGGCGGAAAACAGAAGGCCCTCAAGGCCGCCCAGGAACACCGCGACCAACTGGTCACCAAATTGCCTCCCAACCGGCAGGAAGCCGCCGCCCGGAAACGCGCCACCGCCCGGAAAACAGCACGGCCCGCCAGCAAGGCTGCCAGCAAACCCGCTCCGCGCAAAGCCGCACGCAAGGCACCCAAGGACTGACCAGACAGACGGAAGATTACCCGATCCAGCGGCCCGCCCGCCCCGCCACGACCGGGGCAGCGGGCCGCTGCCGGTTTCCGGGAGCCAGCGCACCCCTTGACAAGCTCTCCCGCCACCCGTTCATCGACACCGTGCCCGCCCCCCAGACCAGCCCCAGCGGCCTGACCGCTGAAAACCTCCGCCGCACCTACCATATCGGTCCACGGGAAATCGAAGTGCTCCGCGGCGTCAGCTTTTCAGTAGCACAAGGCGAACGCGTCTTCCTCTGCGGTCCCTCGGGTGCCGGCAAAACCACCCTGCTCTACGTCCTCGGCGGCCTCGAAGCCCCGGATGGCGGCCGCGTCCTCCTCCACGGCGAATCGCTCTACGACCGACCCGACGCCGACCTCGCCAGACTGCGGAACCGACTCACCGGCTACGTCTTCCAGAATTACCTCCTCCTGCCAGAACTCACCGCCCTCGAAAATGTCTGTCTGCCCGCCATGATCGGCGGTCGCGAAGCCCGCGAAACCGCCGCCAGCCTGCTCGGAAAAGTCGGTCTCGGCCACCGCCTCCACCACCTCCCCGCTGAACTCTCGGGCGGCGAACAGCAGCGCGTCGCCATCGCCCGCGCCCTCGTCAATAATCCCACCTACCTCTTCGCCGACGAACCTACCGGCAATCTCGACAGCCGCACCGGTGCCGAAGTCATGAATTTGCTGCTGTCACTGGTTGCGGACAGCGGAAAAACCCTGATGGTCGTGACCCACGATACCCGTCTCGCCAGCCACGGCGACCGCACCCTCGTTCTCCGCGACGGCCTGCTCGAATCCTCCTGACCCCAGCCTATTCCCGACGCCCCCCGCGCATGAAAGTCTACATCGACGGTACTCTCCACGACGAAAAGGATGCCCGCATCTCAGTCTTCGATCACGGTCTCCTTTACGGCGACGGCGTCTTCGAAGGCATCCGCTTCTACAACCGCCGCGTCTTCCGCCTCGAGGAACATGTCCGCCGACTCTACGACTCCGCCCGCAGCATCCTCCTCAACGTGCCCATTACTCCGGAGGAAATGACCGAGGCCGTCCTCGCCACCTGCCGCGCCAACGACCTCACCGACGGATACATCCGTCTCGTTCTTACCCGCGGCACCGGTTCCATGGGCCTCAGCCCCTTCCGCTGCCCGAAGGCCTCCGTCATCATCATCGCCTGCAGCATTCAACTCTACCCCGAGGAAGCCTACCAGAACGGTCTCGTCATGGCCACGGTCGCCACCCGCCGCCCCACCCACGACACCCTCAGCCCCCAAGTCAAAAGCCTCAATTACCTCAACAACGTCATGGCCAAAGTCGAGGCCATTCAGGCAGGCGCAGAAGAAGGCCTCATGCTCAACGAACGCGGCCTCGTCGCCGAATGCACCGGCGATAACCTCTTCATCGTCCGCGACGGAACCATCACCACACCGCCCATCACCGCCGGTGCCCTCGACGGCATCACCAGAAAGGTCGTCATCGAACTCGCCGCCTCCCTCGGAATTCCCCTGCGCGAAGCCGAACTGAGCCGCCACGACATCTACACCGCCGACGAATGCTTCCTCACAGGCACCGCCGCCGAAGTCATCGCCGCCGTCAAACTGGACCAGCGCCCCATCGGCAATGGCCGCCCCGGCCCAGTCACAGGCAGAATCATCGACGCCTTCCGCAGCCTGACACGCTCGACCGGTTCCCCGTTCTGATTCCCCCGCCCCGATGAAGGAACTGAGCGACCGCATCTACTCCTGGCTGTATCAGCAGCAGAGCCTCTCCACCATGGCTCTCATCGTGGGCCTGCTCCTCATCGCCGGCCACCTCGTGGCCCTCCTCAAAGGCGATGCCCTGCGCAGCCGCCTCCGGGAACTCCCCCGCTCCCAGAAGATCGGTACCGTCATCCTCACCATCGCGTTCCTCTGGGCCATGGTCGTCGTCACCAGCTGCGACCTCGGCGAATTCGACCGCCTCCGCTGGCTCGCCCAATTCATGTTCGTCGGCTTCTACCTCGGCATGCTTTTCTGGGTCACCGATTACCTCGGAGCCCGCGCCATCGGCTGCCTCCTCCTCCTCGCCGCCTGCCCAGTCCTCGACGCCGCTTTCCTCCGCGAACCCGCCAGCCGCGTCGCCCTCAGCGCGCTCTGCTACGTCTGGCTCACCCTCGGGCTCTTCTGGGTAGGCATGCCCTACACCATGCGCGACCAGATTGCCTGGGTCACCGCCTCACCCAGCCGATACCGCTTCGCCTCCCTCGCCGGTATCGCATGGGGCCTCCTCCTCGTCATCCTCTCGTTGACCGCTTACCGAGGCAGCTGACTGCAACATCCGGGGATTTACCTTCGTTTGGTTTAAGTTCCCCCTAGGTAGAGGGACCCACGTCTCCACCTCCTCCGCATGCCCCCCGACAAGGCCGCTCTTCTCGCCGCTTCCGGCTTCTTCCTCGCCGGGTTCGTCCATGCTGTCCGCTCCCTGTCCCGCCGTTCCCAGCACAGTCACTGGACCGGCACCGCCCTGCTCCTCGCCGGATTCCTCTGCCAGTGCCTCTTCCTCGCATGGCGCGGCCGCGAACTGGGCCGCTGCCCCATCACCACCCCCTTCGAACTGCTCACCTTCGTCAGCTGGGCCATGGTCCTGCTCCACTTTGTCACAGGCACCGCCTACCGGCTCTCCCTGCTCGGCGCATTCACCGCACCACTCGCCCTCGTTCTCCAACTCACCGCCCTGCTCCGCTACCTGCCCGCCCATCCCGCCGGACGCACCCGACCAGGCTTCTGGCCGGAAATGCACGCCACCCTCTCGCTCATCGCCTACGGAGCCTTCGCCCTCGCCTGCGTCGCCGGGGTCCTCTTCCTCATCCAGGACCGTCTCCTCAAGGGACACCGCAACATGAACCTCGTGCGCCACCTGCCGGCCATCCACCACCTCAGCAGCGCCGTCCACCGCCTCATCCTTACCGGCACCATCATCCTCAGCACCGGCATCATCGCCGCCTACCAGATGCCCAGCCGCCCCCCGGCCGCCAAACTCGCCTTCGTCTGGGGAATCTGGGGCATCTACACCGCCATCCTCGCCTACGAGCGCTGGCGCGGCATGTCCGCCCGCCGCTCCGCATGGGCCGCCGCCATCGGTTTCCTCTTCCCTGTCCTCAGCCTCTGGATCGTCGCCCGCCGCTGATCCCACGGTTCCACCCCTTTGCCCCATGCCCGTCGTCTGCATCGGCCTCAGCTACACAAACACCCCCGTCGAGGTGCGCGAACGCGTCGCGTTCGCGCCCAGCACCATCGGACCAGCCTCCGCAGAACTCTCCTCGCACAACCCCATCTCAGAAGCCGTCATCCTCTCCACCTGCAACCGCATGGAAGTGTATGCCGCCGGCCCCTCCGCCACCGCCACCGCCTCCGCAGTCGACCTCTGGCTGCGCCAGCGCTTCCAGATTCCCGATACCACCCCCTTCTTCCGCCACACCGACGAAGAAGCCGCCCGCCACCTCTTCGCCGTCGTCAGCGGACTCGATTCCATGGTCCTCGGCGAAACCGAAATCTTCGGCCAGGTCAAAGACGCCTACAGCACCGCCCATACCGCCGGTTCCACGGGCCGCCTCCTCAACAAACTCTTCCAGCACTCCTTCCGCGTCGGCAAAATGGTGCGCAATACCACCGATATCCAGCGAGGCTCCACCTCCGTCGGCTCCGTGGCCGTCGAACTCGCAGAGAAGATCTTCGGTGACCTCCGCGAAACCCGGATCCTCCTCCTCGGAGCCGGCGACATGAGCCGCCGCGTCGCCCAATCGCTCCAGAGCCGCGGAGCCTCCGCCATCGTAGTCTCCAACCGCTCCCACGAACGCGCCGTCGAACTCGCCGGCGAAATGTCCGGCCGCGCCATCCTCTTCGATGACTGGCCCGCCGAAGTCCCCGCCACCGACGTCATCATCAGCTCCACCGCCGCTCCCCACGCCGTCATCCATCACGACCAGATTGCCGGAGCCATGCGCCGCCGCCGCGGGCGCCCCCTCTTCCTCATCGACATCGCCGTCCCCCGCGACATCGAACCCTCCATCAATGAGATCGAAGGCGTCTACCTCTACGACATCGATGCCCTCGAACTCATCGCCAGCGAAACCCGCAGCCGACGCGAACAGGAAATCGCCCGCTGCCGGGATATCATTGCCGCCCAGGTGAACAGTCTCCCCCTCTTCCACGCCAGCGCTTCCTCAGACGCCAAGCCCATGGAAGACCCCGCATGACTCCGCGTTACGGAAAAAAGCACGGATTTCCCGATTTTCTCCATTTACGGGCTTTCATTCCCTGCCCAATCTCGCTATCAATTCACCCAACGACCAACGCATGGAGTACATCACCCTCGGCACCCGTGGCAGCGAACTCGCCCTCACCCAGGCGGAGATGACCCGTGCCGCCCTCGCTGCAACCTGCCCGGAACTCGTCGTCCACCGCGAAATCATCCGCACGTCCGGCGACCTCCGTCCGGATCTGCAACTCTCTCAGTTCCAATCAGGTTCCACCAAAATTCTCGACAAGGGGATCTTCACGAAGGAACTTGAGGAAGCCCTCCGCGCCGGCACCATCCACGCCGCCGTCCACAGCCTCAAAGACGTCCCCACCATGCTCGACGAGGGATTCCGCATCGCCGCCGTCCTGCCCCGCGCCAACGTCGAAGATGTCCTCATCAGCCGCCACCCCGGTGGACTCGATGGGCTCCCCGACGGTGCCCTCATCGCCACCAGTTCCGTCCGCCGCGCCCGCCAACTCCGCTGGCTCCGACCCGACCTCCGCATCGGCGACATCCGCGGCAATGTCCCCACCCGCATCCGCAAAGTCGCCGATAATCCTGAATTCGACGCCCTCGTCCTCGCCCGTGCAGGCCTCGAACGACTCGGTCTCTTCGGACGCACCACCACCAATACCCCGGAACCCCTCCACATCTCCGTCCTCCCCTCCTACCTGATGCTCCCCGCGGCCAGCCAGGGAGCGGTCGGCATCGAAATTCTCGGCGATAACCCGGAACTCGCGGAACGGCTCTCCCGCATAAACCACCGCGATACCTTCCACTGCGTCACCGCAGAACGCCACTTCCTCGAATTGCTCAACGCCGGATGCCAAACCCCCATCGGTGTCCTCTCCGAAATCTCAGGCCCCACCCTCACCATGAAGGCCATTGTCTTTCCGGATTACGAAGGAGAACCCATACGCGCCGAAGCCTCCGGACCAGCCAGCGACCCGCACGAAACTGCGGCCAGACTGTTCAACGCCCTCTGACTTCCCGGACATCCCGAGCCGCAGGCAACCCAGATTCCCCGCGAAAGCCGGAAGCAGGCCCAAGCCGGAATTCCGCCGCCGCCGGATGCATCTAACCCATCCTCATGGAGGGTCAGGCGACGCAGCCATCGCCGCCGGAACACCATGAACCTCCGTGGCAGCGTAAACCTCAACGCGGCTGAAACCCTGAAATGGGGATCCGACTTCCGGCAGACTATCCAACCGATACACTGGTCGCAAGGCCGCCTCGGGAATTTAAGCCTGCAGATGATGGACTCGACCGCATAAGTGGTCGGGGCGGCCGGATTCGAACCGACGACTTCCTGCTCCCAAAGCAGGCGCTCTACCAGGCTGAGCTACGCCCCGTCACAAACCTCCAGTGGAGGGGCTGCTGACTTCCGTCATCCTCCGCTCCCCGCAACCGTTCATTTCAGAAATCTGGTGCCTTAGGCCGGAATCGCCATGCCGCGATGCCCCAGTTGGCGTACAGTGCTATTCAGCTGGCTGAAATCGATGGGTTTCTGAATCACCATGACAGCTCCGTTGCGCAGAATCTTGCTGAGAATCTCGCTGTCGGGGTAGCCCGTGATGATGACCACCGGAACATCAGGCTGCACCGCCTTGATCTGCTGGTACACCACATCCCCGGGCATGTCAGGAAGCTGAAGATCAAGAAACACCAGGTCAAACCGCTGACGCTCGGCAAAGCCCACCGCCTCGGCTCCCGTTCCCACCACGATGCGGCCAAAGCCGGCCTTCTTCAGGAACTGCTTGAAAACGCTCTGCAGCTGTTCGTCATCATCCACCACCAGCACGGTCGGCTGACCACTGCCCTCACTCTTGAGAACATCCCGGTCCAGCAGACTCCGCTTGATGCGCCACCTCCCTCCGATCTGCACGGCTGGCAGCTGGCCGCGCTGCACAAGATAGTAGACCGTCGGAAGCGGGATCCGCAGATACTCCGCAGTTTCTTTCACGGTCATCAATTCGGGAAGTTCAGGAGGCATTTCGGTTGAGGTCGTTTGTTGGTTGAGGAACGCCCTTTCGAGGGAAAAAGGGCGACGAGTCGGAAACCTGGTCGGGTCTTCGGAGTCCTGACGAGACACTATAAAAACTGTGCGGCGGCGCAAGTGATTTGTCAGATTTGACTCCAGTTTCTCAAATCTGAATCGCCAGACTACGTACTTGCGGTGACAAAAGCAGCAGAAAATCAGACGTCAGCGCCGCCGCGCGAGGATGAGGGAGGATTCCCCTTTACGGTGTTTATAGCCAATGCCGAAATCTATATCGCGAGCCCCGCCGGAACGGTAGATCTCAGCCAGACTCGGCTGGTAGTGCTCGGCAAACAGATCGAGGACACCGGTGTAGCGGCCGTAGTAGCGCATTTCCCAGGCCCCTGCCCCGAACGCACTGATGGGGATGCCACTGTCGTCCTGCAGCACCCCACCACTCTGCCGCAGAATGGCGTCCCGAACCATCGTGAATCCATTGGTGTGCATCAGGTACGATGCGCTCTTCAGATAAGTCACCAAGCCACCGAATCGACTGACGAACAGGAGGTAACGGGGGTCGCTGCGGAGGGCGTAGTCGGCCAGATTGGCCGAAAAGTAGTAGACGGTCTTGGTGCGGCCACCGGCGCGGGCCCGCACAATGTAGCCTGGGCAGTTACCGGTGGCATTGCCAACCGTCAGCACAGAGCCGGCATCGATGGCCGCAGGCTGCACGCTGTCGATGCTGTAACCAAGCCGGGCCATGAAAACAAGGATGATGGGCAGCGTGCCCCGGAAGCGCGTGCGCTGCAGATCAGTCTTCATGTCTTTGGTAATGAAGAAAGAGCAACTCAGCACGGTTGTGATCGAAGTTTCGATGCCATCGAGTCCGGCGGCGATTTCCTGCGGGCTGAGCGTTCCCAGATCCGGCAGCATCTCGCACCCCTCGAGGCCAGTCAGCAGGAACGAGTTGGCCCGTGGGAAGAAGGCGTCCGCAAACAGGATATCGGGTCCGCTGAACGGATACCAGACCGTGTCCACATCGCGGAGCCAGCCGAGTTCGGACCGGCAGAACGAACCAATGGCGGGCTGTCGGTAGTTGGCGAAATACCGCCAGAGTTCGTCCATGCGGCGGCTGTGACTGTTCCAGTGCGTGGTCTGACGCGCGGCGGCGAGGGGCGACCCCGCGGGGCCGGGCATCCCTGCCAGAAAACGGGCCGCATCATTCAGACTGCCCTGTGGAATGGGTGCGGCCACCGCCGCCTCCCCGTCCGCCGACGCAGGTGCCGTGGCCGGAGGGGTTTGACAGGACGGAAACAGAAGGGCCGCCAGCACGGCAGCCATGGCGGCAGGACGCAGATTCATGAGAGAGTTCGTTCGTTCGGGGTTTTTCGGGGAAACGCCGGAAACGCTGAGCCCCGGCTGAGATGGTAAGGTCCGGTGCCGGTGTCACGATCGCCCCGGAGGCAGAAGGGTCGCCTCAAAGGTCCGCAGGGCCTCGCGGATGAAGGGATCGTCCATGAAGGCGGCCGTGATTTCCTCGCTGCTGGGAGACGGCGCGGGGACAGCCTTCGGTTCCTCCGATGGAATCACGGCATCGGGAGCCGCAACCGCTGCCTGCGCGGGTTCCAGGGGCTGCGCGGTGAGGTCGGCCCGGATCTCCGTGCGGAACTGGACAGGACCGCCAGCGACTTCTGCCGCCGTGGCTTCCAGCGCTGACTTCGCCGTCGCCCGCATGAGACTCTGCGCCGCCATGGTCTGCGATTCCGGAAAACCGAGTACCATGGTGCGGTCCTGTGCGGACAGAAACACGCCTTCCCTTGCAAACCCAGCCTGAATCGGAGCCCGCCGCGCAAGGGCCTCCTGGATGTCAGCCCAGAGTGCCGCATCAATGGCACGAACGGCAGCCACCGGAGCCACCGCGGGCGACGGCAGGACTGGTTCCGCCTCATGAGAATCCTCCGGTACCGCTGCCGGGGGAAGCGCCGTGGCGACGGCCCGGGGCAGCGCAGGTTCCGCAGCCGCCGCTGGAACAACAGCCGCCGCCGACCGTGGCGCTGCCCCCACCGCCGCCCGAACCGCCTCGGACATGGATGTGCCTCGGACCGGCTGAGGATCCGCCTGGGGCTCGCGCCCGGCCGCCACCGCCGGCCGCGCTGCCGCGAAGCCGCCGCCCTGATCAAGTGCCCCGCGCAGTGCCAGAATGACGTCGCTGAGCGTCGCTTCCCCGAGCAGTTGCGTCGCCCGGATGATACCGACCTCCAGGTAGAGCCGCTTGTTGAGCGCCCACTTCATGCTGCTCTCGGTTTCCGCGAACTGATCGATCAGCTGAAGAAGCTTCTCCCGGCCAATGAGGGACGCCTGCTCGGAAAGCAGGGCCGCCGCTTCCGAGGGCAGATCCCGCATGGCAATTTGCGCATCCACCTGATGCACCATCAGATTGCGGAGATGGAAAATAAGATCGGTCAGCAACCGGGTGAGATCGCGTCCTTCCTCGGCCTCGCGGCACACATGATCAAGCGCCTGCGCCGTTTCTCCACGCAGAATCGATCCGCAGAGCGCGCCGATGCTGTGGTGGCTGGTCAGACCGAAGACATCGAGAACATCCTGCTCGGTGATCCGATTGCCACAGAAGGCGACCAGCTGATCGAGCATCGACTGGGCATCGCGCATCCCGCCGTCCGCCCCCATGGCAATGGCGTGAGCCGCAAGGGGCTCGAGTTCCACGTGTTCCAGCTCCGAGATATGCTGAAGATGCTTCGCTATGAGCGGAGCGGGAATTTTCCGCAGATCGAAGCGCTGGCAGCGGCTCAGAATCGTGGGCAGAATCTTGTGCGCCTCGGTGGTCGCAAAGATGAACTTCACGTGCGGCGGTGGTTCCTCGAGCGTCTTCAGGAGCGCATTGAAGGCACTCGTGCTGAGCATGTGCACCTCGTCAATGTAGTAGATCCGGAACTGCCCACGCGCCGGCGCATAGTTGACGCTCTCCCGCAGCGCCCGAATGTCGTCCACACTGTTGTTGGAGGCTCCGTCGATTTCCGTGACATCAAGACTGCGGCCCTCGGCAATTTCCACGCAGACATCCTCGTCAGGATCAAAGTCAACCTTCGGACCACCCGTGCAGTTGAGCGCCTTCGCAAAAATCCGGCTCGTGCTCGTCTTGCCGGTCCCGCGGGGGCCCACGAAAAGGTAGGCATGCGCCAGCCGGTTCTGCGTGATGGCATTCCGGAGCGTCCGGACCACGTGATCCTGCCCGAGAACATCATCAAATGTCTTCGGTCGGTATTTGCGGGCGAAAACCTGGTATTGCACGGGTCGGATGGAACCCGGATTGCGGAAGCGGGCAATGGTGAATTACCCGCCTCCGCAGGGATTTGTCAGGGGACCACCCGCCTCACGGACGGGTCGCGACCACCCGGTAGTAGCGGCGCGCTTCGCCCGGCTCCGGTGTATAAGTGAAACTGCCCACCCCCGTCACCGTCTGGACGTCCGTCCAAACCTGCAGGCCCGTCGCCGTCTGCACCGTGTAACGGATGCCCGGAGCACTCGGCCAGCTCAGCGTGACCGCACCCGTGCCGGGAGCCACCGCCACCGTGACCGCCGGAACCGATCCCCCACTGGCCGGATCTGTCCCGAAGAGCGCTTCATGACTGTCGGGAATACCGTCGCCATCCGTATCCGGACCCGCGCCGAGCCTTCCAGGATTGCCGCCGGATTCCGCACTGGCCCGCCAGTTCGTGCCGTCACCGTAGACACCATTCACATCGACCACTTCCATGGATGGACCCGTGCCGTCCGCCGCCACCGGCCACGGCGGCGCATCGTCATACCCGAAGTCATGCACCGCATTTCCAGCCGCATCCAGCAGTTGAATCTGTTCACCTCCATTGGCCAGCCCGCCGTTCGCCCACTGGGGAGCAAGGCGGATCCCATTGCCGTAAACCGTCCGGAATCTCGCGGCATCCTCGGGAATCACAAGGAATTCACCGGGAGCCAGCAGTTCGGCACCAAAGCGATACGCCATTTCCGGGACACCACCCATCGAGAACGGCTGACCAATCCCGAACGACACCCCCGTCAGGTCCAGCGTCTGCGTCCCCGTATTGCGGAGTTCGATGAATTCGACGCCGCCCGGAGCCGGATTGTAGTGCACCTCCGTAATCCGCAGCGCCGCCAGCACCGGACTCCCGGCGGAATAGTCCGCCACCATCAGGTAGTCAAAACCCGTCCGCGCATTGGTCGCCGTCGATGTCGACACCATGAGCCCGCCCGTCAATGCCGTGGACCCCTCCGGCAGCGTCTGCGTGGCCACATTTCGCCAGACCGCCCCATCGAACCGGTCAAACAAAAGCCGCAGCCCACTGCGCCGCACCCGCAGAGTCACTCCACGGCCCGTGAAACCAGTGACCGTCCCAATGAAGGTGTAGGGACTCGGCGCAATGCCCCGCCGCACCTGGAGGGACGTCCCGCCATCGAGACTGAACACATAATTGACCGTTTCCGCTCCCTCGCGCATCTGCATCCACAGTCCGGATTGCCAATTCCCGAATTCACGCGTCATCGGCTCCAGCTGCGTCTGCAGCACGAAATCGGTCGCATCCGGCAGATCCCGCGAAATGACCGGATGCTTCGGGTCAACCGTCGTCAGCGGCAGCGCCGCCGTGTCCCGTACCTCGATGACAAACCGGCCCGTGAAATCCTCAAGGCTGTACGTCGCCCCCACCGGGAAATTCCCGGCGCGTTCCACGTTCCGCGCCGTCAGGCCAGCCGGCAGCGGCTCGCCATTGCTGAAGCCGGTGTAATCCGCCGCATTGTAGACGACCACTTCACGGTCCTGCACCGCCGTAGCCCCGGAGGCATCCGTGACGGTCATGCTCACCGTGAAAATACCCGGCGAGAAGAAACGGAACTGCCGCCGCCCGGCCCCGGCATCCTGCCCCGCCCAGCCACTCTCGGGAGTCACCTGCCAGCGGAATGCCAGCGGCGATCCCTCGGGATCAAAGCTCCCCGAACCATCAAGCAGAAGGATTTCGTTCGCCGCCACCTTGAGCGTCGGCGGATCCCCCACCAACCGCGCCACCGGAGGACTGTTCCCCGTCAGCGTGGCCGTCATCGTGACCGTTGCCGACACCGCGCCGGACCCGTCCACCGCATTGACCACCAGCGTATTGACCCCATCCGCGAGCACAATCCCGCTGAGCGTCCACAATCCAAGGTTCGCCGTCGTCGGCACCCACGCAAAAACTGCCTCCGGATGCCCGGCCACTTCCACCCGAGCCGTCCGGCTCGACGCGCTCCCCGCGAGCGTGAAGATCGGATTGGTGACCGACTGATTGTTCGCCGTCGTCACCGCAAAGGCCCGCGTGTAGTTCGTCCCACCCATCGAATTGATGCTCGCAATGGCACCGGTCTGCCGATTCGTGAACCAGGTTGGATAGCTGAAGGCCGATGTCTTGAAGGGAGCCAGCGCATTCGGATTCGATGACTGATAGTTGAGCGCTGCAAGGTAAGCGGTCATGCGCGGCGAATTCTGCGTGAACCGGCCCACCAGCTCGGACAGATAGAACGAATAGCGCTGACGGAACCATGGCCGGTTCGAAAGATTCTGCCAGCCGATGCCACCGGCGGTTCCAAGGAACGCTTCGCCCGTATTCTGAAAGGCAAGGTCGCTGTCCCAGTGATGGAACTCGAATTTCCCGTCTCCCGGCCGACGGAAGAAATATCCATTCTTCCCGCGGTTCAGCGTGAAATTATCCCAGTCACCCACGTAGCCACGCACCGCCGTGTACAGGGCCACCCGTTCCAGATCCATCGACCGCGTCACCTGCTCCCGGAAGACCGCATCGTTGGCAATGGCCCCGCTGTTGTTGTTGTAGACTACCTTCATGAAGGAAGCCAGCGAGGCATACGCCGGACCATCGTACTGAGGCTCCGGAAAACGCAGCGGCCAATTCCCATGGAAGAAAATCGGACTCTCGTCGGACGGATTCGCCCCCGCAGAAACATTCGTCCAGTCAGTGAGCGACCACCGCCCGGTCACACTGCCCGCATCCAGCCGGTCATCATGATTGCCCGTGTCATACATGAACCATGAGTCATCGATCTCATAGAGTTCTCCCCCGTCCCCGTAGGCCCGCTCGAAGAAGTCGGTATCGGTCATCTCCATGGCATCGCGGAACGAAGGCGCATCCTGATTGACAATCCACTGCACGAATTCCGCCTGCGGCACCGGTTGCCCCATGAGGTACATCATGTAGCGCGTCATCCGGTTATGGAAGCGGCTCGGCGGATTCGTGACCGTGCCATCGCTGTCGATGCCCCACTTCGACTGCATGCGGTACATGTCGTCACCGGGGGAACGCCAGCGGGCGCGCTCTAGGGTATTGTTGCCCGACCGGGTCCACGGACTGCCCCCGCGGCGGATCTCTCCGTTGTAGCGCACATCCCGCTCGTTGATGATGACGGTGCAGTTCCAGCCGAAATTCGACATGCGCTGGTGGTCCCAGTCCCACGCGGAACTGAACCCTGTCCCCGGATTGAGAGCGTTGCGGTGATACTGCGAAAGCACAAAGCGCTGCACGTTCAGGCCGGGCGCGGCCACCGCAGGAGAATTGTCCACAATGTACATGGCAGGACGCTCAGGGAGGCCAAGCACGGAACCATTGACCCCGCGTACCCCTCGGGGATTCCGCGGACTCTCGTTCTTCTGCTGCCCTGCCGTGGCCTCCACATAGAACTGCGTGATCGAACTGTCGGCCCGCGGCGGAATCGTCGCCGCCCATTCCCCATCACCGGCCACCGCATCCCCATCCGTCCCGGCATCATTCATGACCCGCGAATTCCACACTCCCGTTCCCGCCGTATTGTCCAACCGTTCCCACAGCAGCACCGATGTCAGCGGAACCGCCGACGTCACCGTCGCCCGCACTACCACCGGATCCGTCGAACGGGGCACCGCCGGGCTGTGCAGCAGACCATCAACCGTCGGAGCCGCCCCCGCCCGCACCCGGGAATTGACGGAACCCGGGGTGCCAAGATTTTCGGGCACCGGAAACCGGAAGACCTTCCCGAAACTCCGGTCCCATGTCTGCGCCACCATGAGCGGCAGCCCGGAAACCCAGCGGGCTTCAAAGGACAGAGTGTAATTCCCCGGCGCAGCCACCGATCCATTGATCGCCGTCACATCCACCTCGGCCTTATTCGCCTTCGTGTCCCCGCCCCCATAGCTGAGCAGATGAAATCCATCCGGCAGGGTGTCGCTCAGACAATGCGTCCCCGTGCACAGGAACCCATTCACGCTCGTCCCCGTGCCGTGCGAAGTCGCATCGCCATTCGGAATCAGATTCACGGAAGGATTCGCCACCGTCGTCAGCCGGGTGTTCCGCAGCACGACGTGACCGTCACTCACAAGGTTGAAGAGCAGTTCCTTGCAGGCAGTCACGGCCGAGGGCAGTCCCCGCAGCTGCTTGTAGGCACCCGTGTAGCTGTACTGCTGGAACTGCGCCTTGCCGGATTCATCACTGGCACGCCATGCCGACGGCTGGCTGTTGTCCATGTCAGGATGCAGCAGCTCAAGACTGCTTCCCGCGCTGTCAGTCTCCACCGGCCACTGACCGCCCGTCTTGTAATCGACCGTATCAGCCAGATTCTGCCGCGCATCCTCCAGCCGGATCCGTTCTCCGCTGTTCCGCAGCGTCCCGTCGTACGGACCATACACCCTCACCCCGGCCCCGTATTTCTGCGTGATCCACGCCGGATCCTTCGCCACCACAAGGAATTCCCCGGGGGCCAGTACCACACCCGCCGGAAAATCATAGTTGATCCCCTTGTTGAAGCGCCAGCCACTCAGATTCACCGGCACTACCGACCGGTTTGTCAGTTCCACAAACTCTCCCTGCGTCTGACGAGACGGAGGATCGAACATGATCTCGTTGATCACAATGGCTTCGCTCCGCTCGGGATTATTGGCCGCGTCCCTCGTGTCGGTCGGCGCTGCATACCATTCATTCCCTCCGGCTGGCCACGCCTGCACGGATGGCAGCCCCCGACGGTCTTCCACGGCTGCCGCACCCAGCACGTTGCCCGAGCCATCGGTCAGATACACAACGACATCCCCATTGTTGTCCGCCGGAAAATCCACTGGAATCGAAAGGTAGCCCCCAGGAGCCAGAGTCCCCGTGAGCGCCACCCTTCCGGCCTGATTCGCCCGCCCGGCCAGACCAAGGCCCGCCAGCGGCGCAGAAACACTGCCCGCATTGTACAGTTCCACCCAGTCAACCCGGCCCGCTGGACTGAAATGGACCTCGCTGAGCCGCACCGGCGATCCCGCACCGCCGAGGGTAGACTCATTGGGAGCCCCCGGCGTCGCCTGCGTGAAAAGAAACCAGTTGCTGCTGCCCGTCGGCTTCCGCCCCAGCGACCGATTGTCGGCTGCCGCCGAACTGATCATGCTCTGCCGCGTCACCCCATCAGGTCGCGTCAGAACGACGACCAGCGGACTGGCCACGGTCAGACCCGATTCCGCAAACCCCACGGTCACCAACCCCTTCGCAGGCACTACCAGCGGGCCCGCCAGCTTCGTCTTTGTCAGATTCGCAGCCGAATCACTCACATACCATCCGCTCAGATCCACCGGATCGTTGCCCGGATTGAAGAATTCCACGAAACCCGCCCCCGCAGCGCCCGGCTGGACTTCGTTGATGACAACACCCCCGGACACCGGTGCCTGAATCCGGAAACGCGCCCCGAAGACCACGTCGCTGCTACCCACCCCAGTCTGGTGCACCTCGGCACACAGCACGTTCGTCCCATTCACGAGAAATCCATCCAGCGACCCGCTCAGAATCGCCAATTCCTCAATGGCATCGCCTCCCGGCGGGGTCGCATTCGCCCCCGTAGTGTGCGTCGGCACCCCAACGTTCATCCGCACCCGGCCCAGCCCATCGCCATTGAGTTCCCGCCCGTTCAGATAGTAAACCACCCCGTCGTCCACCCACTGATCCAGCACAAAACTGTTCCCCGTGAGCGCCCCCGTCCATGAAAAGCTGGTCCGGAAATAATACGTGATCAGATTAGGATCGTACCCCGTCGCCAGATTCGTCTGAATAAGAGGTGTAATGACCGCATTCGTCTCGTTTCCGATCAGTCCAGCCCCGCTCTGCCATTCTCCATCCGGAAATCCAGGCTCTTTCCAGCTTCCTTCCGGCCCCGCCCCATCCGGATCGGACAACTCCCGCCAGAACTTCCACGTGCTGCCGTAATCGGTCACCTGAACCGTCGGCCGGATGTCCACTTCCGGATTCGCCACCGCCTGCTCCGCCACGGTCGGCTCCGTGTATCCCGGCGTCCCCAGCCGCGCGGCACTCGCCCGCCAATTCCGCCAGTTGTCCACTTCCCGGTCAGGATCAATCACCTGCAGCGAATGCCCCGCCCCATCCGGCGACAAGGGCCATTCGTCCCCGTCGCCATACGTCAGTCCGCACTGAATCGCTCCCGCCGCATCCCGCAGCTCGAAGCTGTCCCCCGCATTGTTCAGACTCCCTGTCCACGGCCCGAAAATCCTCACCGAAGCCGGAATCCCCGGATACGCCGCCCGCGTCGTGGCCGCATCCGCACTGCTCAGCACCACCCGCTCGTACTCGTTGACGAAATGCGCCGAAGCAGCCCCCGCGCTGAAATCAGGAAATTCATAGGAAATCCCCCCGCTCACCCGCCATTTGGCCACGTCGTACCGATTGCTCGTCAGATTCACCAGTTCTACATACTCGGGCTTCGCATCCGGAGGGTTGTACATCACCTCGGAAATCACCACATGTCCCTGACCTGCCCGCACAAGCGGAACCGCCAGCACAAGGCCAGCTAGCATCACCGGGAAAATTGAAGGCTTCAGGAATCTGGCTGCGCGAATCATAAAGGGGGGAGATGAAGTTTCCATGGCGGGCCGCCCGCTGCCACCAGCAGACCACCACGCCATCGCAAGGGGTCCCGCACGTTACTGGAACGGCCATTGAAAGAGCAATGAACAAATTCCGGAATCAATGCCTTGCCTCCACTTCGTCCCACGCCAATCCGTGACCGAACCGCGATGTTTTCTGTCGCAGTTCCGCACCCCCCACCGCCATGCGACTCTCCAGAAAAGCCGAATACGCCATCCGCGCCCTCACCGCCATGGCCCGCAGACCCCCAGATGCCACGTCACAAATCGACGAAATCGCCGCCTCCGAACACATCCCCGTCAAATTCCTCGAACAAATCCTCCTCGTCCTCCGCCGCTCCGGTCTCCTCCGCAGCCGCCGCGGCGTCGGAGGTGGCTACCAGCTCGCCCTCCCCGCAGACCGCATCTCCCTCGCCGATATCATCCTCCCCATCGACGGTCCGTTCGAACCCATCCCCTGCACCTCCGACTCCGCCAGAAAATCCGGCCGCTGCCCCTGCGGTACCCCCGGCTGCGGCGGCATCGGCGCCTTCTTCCGATCCCTCCAGGACACCGTCAACGACCAACTCAATTCCACCACCCTCGCCGACCTCGCCCGCACCGACGCCGAAAACTCCAGCGTCCACTTCGATATCTGATCGCCCCCACCCACCCGTCCGGAGAAGTCATATCCACTGAAATGGTTAGAAAGCCTGCGTTCGTCGCAAAATTCCCAGACAAGGGCAAGGCAGATTCTTGCCAGCCTTATTCATAACGCTCTGACAATCAGGATTTTGCACAGGTTATTGCCGCCCAGCTTAATTATTAACATACCTAAAGCAAATTGCAAAAATCCAAAAAAATCATTGACGCTCAGCCCTTTCTATTACAGGAAGCATGGGTCATTACCTCTACTCTGATTTTTATGAAGAATACCTCAGTCCTAGCAATTACAGCTTCCTCGCTGGCCATGGCTTTTTCCGCCGCTGCCAGCACCGTCACATGGGTGCCCGTCGGCGATGCCGGCAATGCAGCGGACACCACCGGCTTCGGCGCCGTCGGCTACAACTACAGCATCGCCCAGTTCGAGTTTTCCAATCAGCAGTACGCCAACTTCCTCAACTCTGTCGACCTCACCGGAGCTAACACGTACCTGCTCTACAACAGCAATATGGGATCCAACATTCGCGGCGGCATTTCCTTTGTCCCGACGAATGCCGACGGAGCCAAGTATGTGGTGAAGGCCAACTTCGGCGACAAGCCGGTGAACTACGTGAACTGGTTCGACGCCGCCCGGGTGGCCAACTGGATGAACAACGGCGCCACCGTGGGCGCATCGACGGAAACGGGAGCCTACACGCTCAATGGAGCGACTTCCGGCTCTACGGTTGCGCGCAATCCCGATGCCTCTATTTTCATTCCCAACCAGAACGAATGGTACAAGGCGGCGTTCTATAAAGCCTCCGGCACCAACGCGGGATATTGGGAGTATGCCTATCAGTCCGAATCCGGTCCTACCTCCGTTACAGCAAACGCCACCGGTGTTGGCTCGGCAGGTCCGGTTGGCAGCTTTGCCAACTACAACTACGGAGCTGTCTGGAATGGAGCCAATGGCAACGTTACTTCCGTCGGCACCAATGGTGGCCCATCCGCCTACCAGACGTTCGACATGAACGGCAACGTGCGCGAAGTTGTGGACACGACGCCGGGTGTCAATGCCGTTTGGCGTGGTGGTTCGTTCACAGGCACTAATTTCAACGCGGTTAACGCCACTAGCGGTCGCTTTACCGGAGCCGCCACTACCGAGAACTTCTTCGCTGGCTTCCGTCTGGCCTCGGTTCCCGAGCCCGGATCGACGATTCCCCTTCTGACGCTCTTTGGTCTCGGCATGGCGAAGTCCCGCCGCCGGAAGGCCTGAGGATCTCAGGAATCAAAGCTGACAGCGAATCATGCGCCCCCGGTTCCCTCAAGGGACCGGGGGTTTTGCTTTCTGACTGGGTCTCGTGGATGCCGGGTGGCAGGGGGAGAATCGGGGAATCGTGTGAGATGGCTGCCGTCGCATGACAGCGATGGCCTCGTCTGGACGTTACAGGTGAGCCGCTTCCCATTCTCCATGATGACCCATCCCCGGTTCCCTGTCCTTCTGCTGCTGAGTTTTGCTCCATCGTGGGCGCAAGCATCGCCAATTGACTTTGCGCGCGAGATCCGGCCGATTCTCTCGGAACATTGCTTCACCTGCCACGGACCGGACACAGCCAAACGCAAAGGCAACCTCCGGCTTGATGAGAAGGAATCGGCCTATGGTGCCGCGGAATCGGGGAAATCAGCCATTGTGCCAGGAAATCCCGACGCCAGCGAGCTGCTGCGCCGCATCAACTGCACGGACCCGGACGACATCATGCCCCCGCCGGAGGAACCCAAGCAACTGAAACCGGAGCAACGCGACCTCCTGAAGCGCTGGATTGCCGAGGGAGCCAACTGGACGGGGCACTGGGCCTTCGAACCAGTCAGGCCAGTCACCGTTCCGGAAGTTCCGGGAACCACTAGTCCGATCGATGCCTTCGTGCGCGCTCGCCTTGCCCGCGAAGGCCTGACACCTTCTCCGGAAGAGGAACCGGCGCGGCTCCTCCGGAGGGTTTCGCTCGACCTCACCGGGCTGCCGCCGTCCCTCGCGGAAATGGATGCCTTCATGACCGCGGCAGCCAGCGACCCCACGGCCGCGCTCTCGGCGGCGGTCGACCGCCTCCTTGCCTCGCCCCATTTCGGCGAACGCATGGCCGTGCCGTGGCTCGACATCGCCCGCTACGGGGACACCAGCGGCTACCATAACGATTCCCTCCGCGATATGTGGCTCTGGCGCGAATGGGTCATCAATTCCTTCAATGCGGGCATGCCCTTCGACCAGTTCACCACGGAACAACTGGCCGGCGATCTGCTCCCGGATGCCACCACCAGCCAGAAGGTGGCCTCGGGATTCCATCGCAATGTCATGACCAGTGACGAAGGCGGTCTCATCGAAGCGGAATACCTCAACCTCTACGTGGTCGACCGCGTCGCCACTACGGGCGTCACATGGCTCGGCATGACGGTCGCCTGCGCCCAATGCCACGACCACAAATACGACCCCATCACCCAGAGGGACTTCTACAAGGTCTACGCCTTCTTCCATAATGTCCCGGAAAACGGGAAGGACGGTGTCCGCGACCGCAATCCCCAGCCGTTTCTCCGCGTCCCCACCGCGGAACAGGCCGCCGAAGCCCAGCGGCTCGATGCCGAAATCGCCTCCTCCGAAACCGAGGGCACCCGCATCGAATCGGAACTCGATGCCCGCCAGGCAGCATGGGAAGCCAAAATCTCCACCACTGGCCAATCCCCAGCCCCCACGGATCACCTCGCTCACTTCCCGCTCGACCAGGATGGCAATCCCAACGGAACCACCAGCCAGCCCATCACCGCGAGCCCGAAAGGCGAGCCGTCCTTCGCACCCGCCAGCATCGGAAATGGCTTCCAGCCAGCCGGCAAGGCATGGATCGAATACGGCGACGCCTTCAACTTTGAACGCGATCAGGCTTTCTCTGTCTCCGCATGGCTGCGCCTCAGTCCGAACGGCGGTTCCCCCTTCGGCCGCATGGAACAATCGACCGCCACCCGTGGCTGGGATGTCGAATTCCACGGCACGAAACCCAGCATTCACCTGATCAGTCAGTGGCCCGCCAATGCCATCCACATCCAGGGCCAGCGCGACCTGCCCGCCGACACGCCCCTGCACTTCGCATTTTCCTACGATGGATCGGGCAAGGCGGCGGGTCTGAAACTCTTCATCAATGGCCAACCGGAACCCGCCGATGTGCGCGTTGATTCCCTCACGGATACCATCCGCACCCCGGAACCGTTCAGTATCGGACGCCGCGGTGCCGCAGGCCCGCTCTTCCACGGTGTCATCGACGACTTCCGCATCTTCCCCCGCGCCCTCCCGCCCCAGGAAATCACCACGCTCGGTGCCGCCACCACCCTCAGCCTCGTCAGCATCCCGGCAGACCAGCGATCCCCGGAACAGAAGGAACAACTCCGGAAATTCTTCCGCGAAACCCAGGCCCCCGACTTCACCGCCATCCAGCAAAAGGTCGCTTCCCTCCGCAAATCACGCCAGGACCTCGAAAACGCCTTCCCCAATACCATGGTCATGGCAGAAATGGAAAAACCCCGCGACACCTTCATCAAGGTCCGCGGCCAGTACGACCAGAATGGCGACAAAGTCGAAGCCGGCGTCCCGGAATTCCTCCCCCAGATTCCTCCCCGCAGCGATGGCAAACCCCTCAACCGCCTCGACTTTGCCCGCTGGCTCACCAGCCCAGGCCACCCACTCACCGCCCGCGTCGCCATCAACCGCTTCTGGGCCATGCTCTTCGGCACAGGCCTCGTCCGCACCGTCAATGACTTCGGTTCCCAGGGCGAATGGCCAAGCCACCCGGAACTCCTCGACTGGCTCGCCGCAGACTTCCAACGCGACTGGAACACGAAACGTGTCATCCGCCAGATCGTCATGAGCGCCACCTACCGGCAGTCAGCCCGGGTTTCCCCGGAACTGCTGGCCCGCGACACAGAAAACCGTCTCCTCGCCCGCGGCCCCCGCCAGCGCCTCGATGCCGAAATGATCCGCGACAACGCCCTCGCGATAGCCGGAATCCTCAATCCCACCCTCGGCGGCCGTAGCATCAAGCCGGAACAACCACCCGGAACATGGGAAATCAATGAAATGGGTGGCTACGGCTACGATAAATCAAAAGGCAATGACCTGTACCGCCGCGGCCTCTACGTGTACTGGCGCCGCTCCACGGTCTATCCCTCGTTCATCACCCTCGACGCCCCCACCCGCGAATTCTGCGTCGCCCAGCGCGCCCGCACCAGCACCCCGCTCCAGTCGCTCGTCCTCATGAACGACCCGGTCTTCGTGGAAGCCGCCCGCGCCTTCGCCCAGCGCATCCTCCGGGAAGGCGGACCCGACGACGCCAGCCGACTCGTCTTCGCATGGCGCACCGCCCTCGGACGCCAGCCATCCCCACAGGAACTCGCGGTCCTCGGCCGTACTCTCAGCGCACAGCAGGAAACCTACCGGAACGACCGCGCCGCCGCCGCAAACCTCATCCAGATCGGCGACATCCCCCGCCCCGAGGGACTCGACGACAGCGAACTGGCCGCATGGACCACTGTAGCCAATGTCCTCCTCAATCTGAACGAAACCATCTCGAACTGATCCCCCCTGTCATGGACCCCGCCATCTCCGCCTTCCAGCAGGGCCTCGCCCGCCGCACCTTCCTGCGCCAGAGCAGCACCGGCCTCGGTGCCCTCGCCCTCACTTCCCTCCTCAATCCGAAACTCTTCGGAGCCACAGACCCCGGCAGCGGCCCCGCCGTTCCCGGTGCCCTCCAGCGCCTCCACTTCGCCCCCAAAGCAAAACGCATCATCTACCTCTTCATGTCCGGGGCCCCGTCCCACCTCGATCTCTTCGATCCCAAACCGAAACTCATCGAGATGACCGGCAAGGACCTGCCCGAGAGCGTCCGCAAAGGCCAGCGCATCACCACCATGACGAGCGGCCAGAAGAACCTCCTCTGCGTCGGTTCCCCGTTCCAGTTCCAGAAATACGGGAAGTCCCAGATGGACCTCTCGGAACTCCTCCCCCACCTCTCCAAAGTCGTCGACGACTGCACCTTCGTCCGCTCGGTCCACACCGACCCGATCAATCACGACCCCGCCGTCACCTTCTTCGCCAGCGGTCATCAGCAACCCGGCCGTCCCGTCATGGGCGCATGGCTGGCCTACGGCCTGGGAAGCGACAACCGCGACCTTCCCTCCTTCGTCGTCCTCACAAGCGGCGGCGGCGGCCAAACCCTGCAGGCCCGCTACTGGGGCTCCGGTTTCCTCCCCGCCCAGTACGGCGGCGTCCAGTTCCGCAACGCCGGCGATCCCGTCCTCTACGTCTCCAATCCCAAAGGCATCTCCGGCACCACCCGGCGCCAACTCATCGACGCCACCAACGATCTCAACCGCATGGCCCTCGGCCACCTCGGCGATCCCGCCATCGCCGCCCAGATCGAAAACTATGAACTCGCCTTCCGCATGCAGACCAGTGTGCCGGAACTGACCGATCTCTCAAAGGAACCACAGGACGTCCTCGACCTCTACGGAGCCCAGCCCGGTCAGGCCAGCTTCGCCGCCAATTGCCTGCTCGCCCGCCGCCTCGCCGAACGCGGCGTCCGCTTCATCCAACTCTGCCACCGCGACTGGGACCACCACGGCGGTCTGCCCGGCGGCCTCCGCCAGAAATGCAAGGAAACCGATCAGGGAGCCGCCGCCCTCGTCGCCGACCTCAAGCAGCGCGGCCTCCTCGACGAAACCCTCGTCATCTGGGGCGGCGAATTCGGACGCACGGCCTACAGCCAGGGCGACATCAGCAAGGACAACTTCGGACGCGATCACCACCCCCGCTGCTTCACCATGTGGATGGCCGGCGGCGGCCTCCAGAAAGGCCTCGTCTACGGGGAAACCGACGAATTCGGCTACAACATCGTGCGCGATCCCGTCCACGTGCACGATCTGCACGCCACTCTCCTCCACGCCATGGGCGTCGACCACAAACGCCTCACCTTCCGCCACGAGGGCCGCGACTACCGACTCACCGACATCGCCGGAAATGTCGTCCAGCCCCTCCTCGCCTGATGGCCGTTCCGCCGGCTTCGGAACCTAACTGAGCGGAGGCGGCACTGCCGGTCTCCGACCGTCCTCGCGGTAATGCAGGGCCGGGGGCTCCGACGACACAATGATCCTGCGCACTCCGTCCCGGAAGTTCGTCACGTTGAAGTTCACGAGCAGACCCACCTCGAAACCACTCAGCCTCAGCAAATTGCGCATGCGTTCATGGTCGGGCATCTCCCCGGCGGGCATGCTCACCGCACTCACCACGAGTGCCTCCTCCACCAGAAAATCGACCGGTATCCCCGGCTCCATGAGGGTCCCCTTGTACCGGAAGGGCAAGGCCACATTCCTCCGGAACACCATTTCCCGCATGCGGAATTCCACCGCCAGACAATCACTGTAGACAACCGCTGGCAGCCCCGGCCCCAGAGCCCGGTGCACTTCCATGCAGGTTCCCACCACAAGGTGCGGCAGTTCATGAGGATCAATCTTCACCAAACCTCCATCTAGCCTGGAGCCATCCCCGCGGAAAGCATTTCTTTCGTCAACTCTCCAGAGGCTCCACCCTGACCTTCGTGATCCCCTGCCTGCGTGTCAGCCCGATCCGTTCCGCGGCCGCTGGTGTCAGATCAATGATCCTTCCCCGGGTGTACGGTCCCCGGTCGTTGATGCGAACCACGACCGTTCGCCCATTCTTCAGGTTCGTCACCCGCGCCCGGCTCCCGAACGGCATCGTGCGGTGCGCCGCCGCCAGCGCGGCAGCCGAAAACCGTTCCCCGCTCGCCGTCCGCCGGTCCGTATAGATTGACGCAATGCCCTCCCCGGCTCCTTTGCCTGCCTTTGCAGCAGGGCGAGGTCCCGCCGATGGACGGACAGCCTCCGACCGCCCCGTGGTCGTCCGGTCTTTTCCCACAGCAGCGCATGATGGCAGAGTCACTGCCGCCAGCGCCAGCACCGCCACCTTCAGCAGATCAGAGGGTCTTCTCGTTGTCGTCATTCGGGAAAATCCGGTCCAGCAGCGGCACCTGACCCGGCTTGGAGGTGTGAATGATCACTGTCTGACCGGACAGCAGCTTGTAGGACGGATCCGTCGCCGTCGGCAGCGCCAGCGGAGGATAGTGAATGATCACGTCCCGTCCGTGCACCCGCCGGTTCGGAATGGGACTCGACGAATCCGGCAGATTGTTGATGCGCGGTGAAATGCCTTCCACCGTCGATTCAAAGATCTTGGTTTTGTCAGAAGTGGCCACCACCCAGACCTTCTGGCCAAGCTTCAGGTCATCGGACTGGTCCTGCGGCAGGAAGCAGACGATGTGCTCAGGCTCGCCGACGACCTTGAGGACGCCATCGCCCGCCTTCACATACTCGCCCTTTTCCTTTACAACCCGGTCGATGATGCCGCCCTTCGTTGTCTTCAACTCGCAGAGACTGATCATGGTGGTCAGTTCAATGAAGCGCTGCTGCTCGTCCTCGCGCAGGGCACCAGTCTTGAGCAGATCGTCCGATTCCAGATTCGCCTTGGCCGCGACGTCGGCTTCTTTCTGGAGTTGTTCCCGGACGCCTTTGGCCCGGTTCACGGAATCTTCCACCTGCGCCCGGTTGGCCACGTTGACCGTCGTCCGCGCGCGCGCCTGCGCCAATTCCAGTCGCTTTTCCTCCGCTGTCTGATCCGCCAGTCTCCGGAATACCGGATCCGAGCTCGCCTTCATGCGGGCATCGTAGTCGTTCACAAATGCTTCCAGTTGCTTCATGGTGGCCCCGTCCTCGGCAGCCGCCACGTCGATCTCCCGGAGTTCGGATTCCAGTTTCAGGATTTCCTGATCGTATTCCCGGATGTCCTTGACGCGGTCGGCGAGCACTTCCCGGCGCAAGCCTTCGAGTTCCATCTTGTAGGGAGCGGGGTCCATGACGGCCACCACTGTGCCTGGTTCGACCTTCTGCCCGCGCTGCACCTTGATATCAAGGAGCCTGCCATCCTCACTGGGCGTGATGTTCTCCTGGTAGACATCGACCGCTCCGTTCATGCGCGCAAAGACCACGCCACCACGGTACAAGTGCCAGCCCGCGTAAAGCACAGCCGCCCACACCAGCAGCGGCCACATTTCAATGATCCGGCGCCTCGTCAGCCCGGGCTTCGTGCGCACCATCTTCTGGCGGTTGGGATGAAACTCGCTCATGTCGGCAAAAGGTAGAAAGGAATCAGATCTCCACAGTCGTCCGCTGCATCACCAGACTGACCTCGCTCGCATCCGGCAGCTTCGCGATCGAATCCACAAGGTCCACCTTGTAGGACGGATCGATCAGGCGGATCTGATAGGCGTACTCCAGAACCTCGCCCTGAATGGCTTCCCGCGTGGCGATGAGTTCCGTGCTCGTGCAGTACTGCGAGAAGATTTCCGGAAGCACCTGCGCCGCCTTGCTTTCAGACGGCAGCATGAAGCGCAGCAGACCTTCGAATTCCCGACGGCTCGCGAACGGCGACCACGAAAGGAAAAAGGCCGTAAACCCGAAGAACAGAGTCCCCACCACCGCCACCATGAAGACCTGCGCCCCGCAGGAAATCCCAATCGCCAGGGCCGCAAAGATGAAAATGACGTCTCGCGGGTCCCGGATCGGCGTCCGGAAACGCACAAAGGCCATCGCGCCCAGAATGCCCAGCCCGCGCGCCATGTTGTTTCCGATCGCCATGATCATGATGCAGACCGCAATGCAGGCCAGCACGATGGTCTGGATGAAGCTGCGCTGATAACTGAAGCCCTGGTGCGTCCACCGGTAGATGTTGGCGAGCACCATGGCGAGCACGAAGGCAATGCACAGGGAATAGAAGATCTCCGTGGCCACCAGCGATCGCATGGAGCCAAGGGCATCAAAAAGGGGGGCGGGTTCCATAGGCAGAGGGAAATGAGAATCAGAAAATCAAAGAGGTGCCCCCGCCGCCGGAATCGGCAGAGCAACAGCACGCATTTCCCAGTCCGGGAATCAGAGCGCGCGCATGATTGCGGAAACGCGCCCCGATGCAAATCAATTCGTGCCCCGCCAGTCCACCGCAACAGCGGGATTTTTCCAGTCGCCCCATGCCTCAGATCCAGTTCGGGGTGGAAGTTACCGGCTCGGAACCGTCCGCGTACATGAACCCACGGAAGAGCGTCTCGAGACGCCATGCCGTCGCATACTTGCAGAATCCCGTATTCGAAAGATTGAAGCGCCGCACCAGTTCCAGCATCCACGTCGGCGTGTCCCGCATGGCCTTCAGTTCAAAAATATAGCCCGGAAACGGCCTCCGCAGCCCGGTCTGCGAATCCATGGGACGCCAGTACTTGAAGTCGGCCACCTCTTCCCCGGGCAGCCGCCACTCGCGGGTCGGACGATAGCTCACACGACGGTCGAAGGTGATCCGCGCATAGTCGTCATTCGCCCCGAAGTAACTCTCCCGGATGTAGCGGATCAGCATCTTCGGACGCGCTCCGATCCGGTTCGAAATCCGGCAGAATTCGATGAAATTGTTGTTCTCCTTGGGCGACTTGAGCATGGGCGCAAGTTCGGGATGCATCACGATGTCGGGCTTGAACTGTGCCCGCTTCATCCGTGCCCGGCTCTTCACGATGACCACCCCGATCTTGCGCTTCAGCTCGAAAAACACGGGATTTCCCGGATTGCTGTCCGTTCCATACGTCCGGATGCGCAGCTTGAACCGCGCAAAGGCCTTCCGCTCCTTCGCCAGCGCCAAGTCCATGGTCGGCGTGTCCAACTGCAGCGTCGTCGTGATATATTCCGGAATCTCCCCGCGGCCATTGGGATCGGCCACCGTGAACGATTCCAGATACTTCCGGATCTGCGGCACCAGCCGGGGATGAATGATGAACTTCTGCTCGAACCGCTCAATCACCTGATCCTTCGCCCCCTTCCGGCTCGGCCCAAGCGGCTGCCGACGCGGCAAGGCATCCGCAGGTGGCACCGCCACTGCCGGTTGCTCAGGGGATTGTACTTCAGGCATGATGAATTTCAGTGAGTTGGCTTCCGGCGGGCTCAGGGCGGGATCCCCAATGACTGCCACCACCCGGAAAACGTGACGAAAATGTTGCCTTGCGGCCAAAATGTCAATTCGCAACGACGGGAATGCCGCCCAGCCAGTGAACCAGACATTAATCCACCAGATTTTTCCCATCACCGACCCAGGAATTTTCCCGAGCCCAGCCCAGCAAGGGCCGCAGCCCGCTAAAGCAGACCAGACGGAGGTGCCTTCTGTTTCACGGGACCGAAGGAATGAAAAACAGCCATGTTTCCCATAATTCCCATGCTTTCAGGGATTTCACGGCTCCAGCGGTGTCGAAATTGCTGCCGAGTGCGGGTTGCGTGGTGGCGGATGGCCATCAGATTGGTGCTCTGGCAGGCAAACTGCTGACGTTTCTGCCTTCTTCCGTCATCCAACCCGCTGCTTTCCATGACCTACCGATTTCTTGTGCCGGCCGCTGCGGCCCTTGCCTTTGCTGCCGATGTTTCCGCCCAGGGCCTCCTGATTTCCCAGTACTACGAGGGCACCAGCAACAACAAGTTCCTCGAACTCTGGAACCCCACCAACGCCGACATTCCCCTAGAAGGCATCCGCCTGACCCTGTGGTCGAATGCAGGCAGGGAAAACTGGAAAACCGGGACGGGTTCGCCCACGGCCAGCTTCAATCTGGGGTCGATTGCGCCGGGCATCGTGCTCAAGCCCGGTCAGTTCCTGCTGCTCGCAAATCCCTCGGTGGCCGCTCCGGCCTATGCGGTCGCCAATGCCGACGCCAAGCCGAGTTCGGGTAATCCGCCAGTCATCAGTTTCAACGGGGACGATTCCTTGGTGCTCTATTCCTCGGATGTCTACCTGCCGGAAAATGTGCTCGATGCCTTCTCGCTCAGCGTGATCAATGAGAACGCGACGAATTCCGCAAAAGACAAGACCTTCTACCGCATCAGCACGGCCAAGGGCTGGAATACCGATCCCGGGAGCCAGTCGACCGATGTTCCGGACGTGTGGGCTGCGGACAAACTCCTGGCAGACGTGGCAACGGCGACGCCAGCCGACCTCTGGTACCTTGCCTTCCAGCCCGACACCCAGCCGCCGGTTCTGGAGACGTTCACGATTGCGAACGACCTTCTGAGCACGCCGACGCGCGGAGTGGTGCTCAACTACACGACGACCGGTGGGAACCCTCTGAGTTTCCGGGTCAGTGAAAGCGCCGACTTCGCGGGGTCGGAATGGCTGCCCTTCGCCCCGTCCGCCCGCACCTTCCTGTCGGCCAATCCGGGAACGAAACGACTCTATTTTCAGGTCCGCAATGATTCCGGAACGAGCAGTGTCCTGAGCGACGACATCGATCTGACGGCCTTCACGCCGGCTTCGGCCACCGTGAAGATCACGCAGTACTACGAAGGTTCGGGTAATGCCAAATTCCTTGAAATCACAAATACAGGGACCACGGAAGCCGACCTCTCGGGCTGGACCCTGATGCGCTGGACGAATCAGAATGCGGAAGACTACAAGTTCGCCGGAGCCGGAACGGGCACGCCAAGCCAGCCGATTCCACTGACGGCCCTCGTGGTCCCCGAAACGCTCACTCCCGTGCTGCCGCCGGGTGCCACCATCGTTCTTTCGAACAATAACAGCAACACCCCGCCCGGCGGAGCCCAGCCCGCCCTCGTCTCGGGCAACCTTTCCCATAACGGCAACGACTCCCTCGCTCTCTACAGCGGCTCCGTCGATCCCAATAACCTCGTCGATGTGATCGGCTTCACGGAACTCGGCAGCGAAGGGGCCGACAAATCGTTCGTGCGCACCGGAACCGGTCAGGGCTTCAGCTTCGAGGCGGCTTCCAATGTGACGGGATTCCCGGCGGTCTGGACGGAAACCGCCCTCGCCATTGTCGATGCCGCCCTGCCGGGCGAAAACACCCACCTCGGAACCTACCCCGGGGGCGGACCAGTCGGATACGATGCATGGGCCGCGGCCGCCTTTCCGGCAGGCACCGACCCGGCCGTCACGGCCTTCGATGCCGATCCCGACCGCGACGGCGTTCCCAACGGGGCGGAATACTACACGTACGGCAATCCGCTCGCAGGTTCCGCGGCCTTCTCGGCCGTGACCGGTTCCGCCAGCCAGCTCACTCTCACGTACCGCCGCGCCCGCAGCGCTCCGGGCGTGACCGCCTCATGGCAATGGTCGCGCGACCTCCAGTCGTGGTTCGCTTCCGGTGAAGCATCGCCCGACGGTGCTTCGGTTTTCTTCGGCGAAGCCCAGATCGTCGATGGAGGCGAACCCGGATTCGACACGGTCTCAACCACCGCGGAAATCTCCGGCTCGGCCGCCCGCATCTATGTCCGGCTCAAGGTGACCCGTCCATGAAGCCGAGTCTCATTGCCCTCGCGGCGGCAGTTGCCCTCCCGGCAGCCATGGCTCAGGAAACTGGCCTTGTGGCCGACGGCATTCCGCCGATTCCCGAGGCCGTGCGCACGGCGGCGGCTCCCTACATGGAATTCCGCACGGCTGCCTTCCTCGGCTGGCACCCGCAGCGGAAGGAAATGCTCGTCGCCACCCGTTTCGCAGACACCCCGCAGCTCCACGAAGTCAAATTCCCCGGCGGTGCCCGCCGCCAACTCACCTTTCTCCCGGAACCGATCCGCGGAGCAGGCTGGCAGCCGAAATCCGGGAAATCGATCGTCTTCGTGCAGGACGCTGGCGGCGGCGAAAATTACCAGTTCTTCCGCTTCGACCCGTCGAACGGACGCACGGATCGCCTGACCGACGGAACGTCGCGGAATACCAGCCTCCGCTGGTCCCACGACGGCTCGCAGTTCGCCTACGCCTCGACCCGGCGCACCGGCAAGGATACCGACATCTGGATCATGAACCCAGATCAGCCGCAGCAGACCCGCCTCGTCTGCGAACTCACCGGCGGCGGCTGGGGCGTCACTGACTGGTCCCACGATGGCCAATGGCTCGCCGTCGCCGAAATGATTTCGGCCAACGAAAGCCACCTCTGGCTGGTCAATGCGCAGACCGGTGCCCGTTCCCCGCTCACCGACCGCGCCGCCGGAGCCGTGGCCCGCTCGGGTGCCCTCTTCGCAAAGGATGGCAGCACAGGCTACTTCACCAGCGATGAAGGAAGCGACTTCCAGCAACTCGGTTCGTTCTCCCTCGCCGAACGGCGCTTCGTCCCGCTCACGAAGGACATCCCATGGAACATCGAGGAATTTTCCCTCGACCCCGCCGGCAAAACCATCGCTTTCACCGCCAATGAAGACGGAGCCAGCCGACTGCGCTTCCTCTCCCTCGCCGATGGCCGGATTTCCCCCGCCGCAAGCCTCCCGCTCGGCACCATCAGCGGCCTCGAATGGCACCCCGATGGCTCCACGCTCGGCTTCACCCTTTCCTCGGCCCAATCCCCCGCCGACGCATGGTCGATATCCCCTGACGATGGCAAACTGACCCGCTGGACGGAAAGTGAAACCG
Source organism: Verrucomicrobiota bacterium (assembly GCA_039795165.1). Taxonomy (GTDB): domain Bacteria; phylum Verrucomicrobiota; class Verrucomicrobiia; order Verrucomicrobiales; family V1-33; genus V1-33. Next base: position 152,370 of record JBDKER010000006.1, read on the forward strand.
GCGGACTCGACCCCGCTCAGTTCCGGGAACCCGAAATCGTCCGCTGCCGGAGCTTCGATGGCACCCCGGTCTCGGGTTTTCTGTACCGACCCGACCCCGCCCGCTTCCCGGGCCGCCGCCCCACCCTCGTGACCATCCACGGTGGTCCCGAAGGGCAGTCACGACCCGGCTTCCAGGGCCGCAATAACTTCTGGCTCAACGAACTCGGCATCGCCCTGCTCTACCCCAATGTCCGCGGCTCCGATGGCTACGGGAAACGCTTCCTCGCCATGGACAATGGCTTCAAACGCAAGGACTCCGTGCGCGACATCGGTGCCTTCCTCGATCTCATCGCCGCCGATCCAGCACTCGATCCCACCCGCACCGGCGTCACCGGAGGTTCCTACGGGGGCTACATGACCCTTGCCTGCCTCATCGATTTCCCGGACCGGTTCAAGGCGGGCTGTGACATCGTCGGCATCTCGAACTTCCTCACCTTCCTCGCCAATACCTCCGGATACCGCCGCGACCTCCGCCGCGTCGAATACGGAGACGAACGCGATCCCGCCATGGCCAAATTCCTCGCGGAAATCAGCCCGACGGCCCATGCCGCGAAAATCCGCGCCCCCCTCTTCGTGGTGCAGGGCAAAAACGACCCGCGCGTCCCCGTCACGGAAGCCGAACAAATGGTCAAGGCCGTCCGCGCCGCCGGACAACCCGTCTGGTACCTCATGGCCCCGGATGAAGGCCACGGCTTCGCCAAAAAGGCCAATATCGATAGCCAATTCCTCAGCACCATCACCTTCTGGCAAACCCACCTGCTCGGAAAACAGTAGGCCCCGCCCTGCGCGCAGTTCCGGAACTCCGGACATGCGCAAATCCGGTGTTTACACGGAGGTGACAATTCCGGCAGACTCCCGGGAATTCATTTTCCCATTCCCATGTCTCCCCGACTGCTTGCCCTGCTTGCCATGCTTGCCATGCCCGCCACCGCCATGGCCCAGAATTCCAACGGATCGTTTGCGGTCGTCGAACAGGGCGGAACGATCGGATCCGGGAATCTGGCGACCGCAGGCACGCCCTTTGCACGGGATCTCATCAATGGCGACGGCGTCGGCGTCCACACCGTGGCCGGCATCATCGACGGTGCCTTCGGCAACCCGGGATCATGGATCGGCAACAGCCAGGACAGCTGGGTCGGCCTCGCCTTTGCCACCCCACAGTCGTTTTCCGGACTCGCCTTCGGCCGTGACAACACAGGAACCTTCCTCGACCGCGCCACGGGAAATTTCGTGGTCGAGTTTTCCAATTCCGATGTCCTCGGCGACCCCGGGTCTGCAGTCTGGCAGAAACTCGGGGAAATCACCTACCCTGAGGGCGGTGTCCCGGGCAGCCTGCTCTCCGCTCCCACCCTGCGTCACCGCTTCAACTTCGACGCCGTGACCGCCCGCGCCATCCGCATCACCGCACCCGGCAACAGCTTCGCCGGCGGAGCTGCCATCGACGAACTGGAATTGTTCGCCTCCAAAATCAATGTGGCCGGTCCCGCCTCGGGAATCATCACCTCCCCTGCCCCCGGCTACCGCATCACATGGGACGGCAACGATGGCAAATTCGGGAGCCCAGGCGGCAGCCCAACTGCCGCCAATCTCGCGCTCGCCACCAATGGATCGACCGCCTTTTCCTCGAGCGACCTCGGCCCGCAGCTGGGCATCCCGTTTCACGTCGCGGGCAACCTCAATGACGGACGCTACGGCAATGCCAACAGCTGGATCGGGGGCGACGGACCCGCCCAGGCCCACGCCGGTGTCATGCTCAATGGCCTCCACCAGATCACTGGCATCGCATGGGGCCGCGATAACGGACTCGACGAAGCCAATGGCGATTGCTGCGGCGGCACGCTGACCGACCGCTGGGCTGGACTGTACGATATTCAGGTGACCACGGACGGATCGACATGGAACAGCATCGGCTCAGTGGAACTGCAGAAAAGCTTCGATGCAGCCCTTGGCGGACTGGTCACGGGCTGGCTGCGTCACGAATTCGAGCTTTCCGCCGATGCCGGGCCGATTCTCGCGACCGGCGTGCGCCTGATCGTTCCTTCGACCGGAATCGGCGGCGGCACCGCCATCGATGAACTGGAAATCTTCGGCTCGCCCATCCCGGAACCGGGGGCCGCGCTGCTCGGTGGGCTCGCGCTCGGTTTTGCAGGCTTCCGCCGCCGCCGGTCGGCTCAGTAAAGTTCGGTCAGGTACTGCTCCCGGAAGCCACGGCCTTCGATGCGGACCCAATAGACGCCGCGCTTGCCGAGCATCGAAGGATCAGGCTCGAAATTGATCGTATTGTCGTAGGCGAAAACGTAGCCGACCTTGATTTCACGGCCCTTTGGTTCCGTCGCCATGGGAATGGGATCGGTCGGCCGCGTCAGCAGCTTCCAGATGCGCACCTTGGCATCGGAGGGAATCGGGCCATTCGCGTAGAACGACCATGCATTCCCCTTGAAGTATTCGAGCGGGAAGAGACCGCGGCCGGGCCATGCCCATGGGGTGCGCGACCCCCGGCCACCGGAATCCATGCACCACATCGCGGAAAAGATGCCTTCGCGCCCGAAGCCGGCGTTCTGCATGGGCGGATTGAGGCACCAACGGCGGTGACCGCGCCGTTCCCGGTTGTTGTCGCCTCCGTCATTCATGTAGCCATCCACCGTGCCGCTCATGTTGCCGTGACCCATGCTCAGATTGCATTTGTCCGTGCTGTGGCCCAGCCCGTGACTGATCGTTCCGGCGGCGGCACAGGCCTTCGAAGCATCGGCGGCTCCTTCGTTCATGTGCGCCATGGTGCCGACATCGCTGCTCACTCCCGCAAGGAACCGATGCTCATTGAGCCGGCAAATCGCTGCCCACACTTCCCCTTCCACTTTGTCCGGCTTCTTGCGCGACTGAATTTCCCTCAGCCCGGCGCGGATTTCCTCGCGCGTTCTCGGGTA